>NZ_JBIFFO010000020.1:0-74961 GCF_043557115.1 Sulfitobacter sp. 1A13679 | reverse complement strand
TGGCGCGGTTGACGGGGCTCGAACCCGCGACCCCCGGCGTGACAGGCCGGTACTCTAACCAACTGAGCTACAACCGCCCGCTGCACTCTCCAGGTCGCCCCGGAGCGTTTGGGTGTTCTATGGTGAGGGCGCTCCGCCGTCAAGCGCGGTTTGCGCGAAAATGTGAAATTTTCGTAAGTTGTTTTTGGGGCGTTTGATGGGCTGGGTTTGAGGCCGAAAATCGGGTGATTTTCGCGGAGGGATCGGGCCGCTTTTGCTTGGCCGCCCCGATGGTCAGGACTGACGAAGGCTATGGCTTGGAATACTGCGACGCTGCGTGGGAAATCCGAGCGATGGCCCAATATCAATCTGTGAACGGGACGACCGTGAGAGGCTCGAACTCCCGTCCCAGACAGACCGCGCAGCGGGCCGGCGTCGGTCGGGCTCACCCCTAGGGGAACCGGTTGATCCAAATAAATAGGTTGGAGGGATGGTGGGTCGTGAGAGGCTCGAACTCCCGACCCAGACTGACCGCGCAGCGGGCGGGCGTCGGTCGGACTCACCACTGGGGCAACCGGTTGATCCAAATAAATAGGTTGGACGGATGGTGGGTCGTGAGAGGCTCGAACTCCCGACATCTTCGGTGTAAACGAAGCGCTCTACCAACTGAGCTAACGACCCGACTTGGACCTGATAGCCCAAGGTGGGGGCGGGCTTCAAGCCTATAATGTCAGCCTTTCTTGCTGACCGTTCTCAAGGCGGAAAACCACCCCCTGCCCGCCTTGCATCTCCCGCACCGCGGCGGGCGTGCGGCCCAGTAAAATAAGGCGCAACATGCGCGATGTGATGCCGTGGGTGACCAGCACATGGGGGCCGGACAGGCTGTTCAGAAAGCGTAGGCAGCGCTTGTGAAGTGCCGCGAATCCCTCGCCCTCGGGGGCGTGTTCATAAAGATCGTAGGAATCACGCGCGGCGGGGGTTTGGCGCAGCAATGTCTCGCGCGACATTCCGGCCCAAGCGCCGATGCCGATCTCCCCCAAACGGGGATCAGGCGCAGCCTTTAGCCCCGTCCCCGCCAGCGCGATTTCGGCTGTAACCACCGCCCGCCCCTGCGGGCTGCTGAGCGCCGAGAACCCCGCCAGATCACGGCGTTTCAGAATCGCGTTCTGCGCCGCGGCCTGTTCGCGCCCCCGCTCGGTCAGCGGGGAATCGAAATGCCCTTGGAGCCGATTGGCGAGGTTCCACTCCGTCTCCCCATGGCGCAGGATATAGAGCGTCGGGTAACGGCTCATGCGGGGGCTTCCAAGATACGCTCGGTCCCGTTCTCCAGCAGATAGACGCAGCCTTGCCGGTTTCTGAGCCGACCGGCCTCTGCCGGATCGACGCCGCATACCTCTGCGCGAAGCACCTGCCCCCAGAGTCCGTGGGCGACCAGCACCGTGGGCGTGGTCAAACTGTCGAGCACCGCCCTGATCCGCCCGCGAAAGGCCGCCAGCCCCTCCCCGCCCGGCGCGGCGGCGTAGATCTCCAACGGGGCCGGATCGCGGGCCGCGAGATCGGGATGCGCGGCGAATATCTCATCCCGGGTTGCCCCCTGCCAATCGCCCGCGTGTATCTCCGTCAATCGCGCATCCGTTTGGAAAGCGGCCCCATTCAACGCAATCCGCGCCGTTTGCTGCGCCCGGCCAAGCGGAGAGACGAGGATATGCGGCTTTTGCGCAAGGATCGCTGGCATGATCTGCGCTTGTCGCTCGGCCTCAGCGATGCCCTGATCGGTCAGCGGTGAATCGAGATGTCCTTGCAGACGAAACGCGCGATTCCACTCGGTCTGCCCGTGGCGCAGGAACCAGATTTTAGGATGTGCCGACATGCTCTCTCCGCCCGTGGTGCCCGTGGTATGGGCCGATGGGGATAAGGATCACTCCGACGCAGAGAAGGCAAGCCATGGGCCATGGGCACAGGCTCGGAGCGGCAAGCTAATCCTACGCGAACTAGGGGGAAAATGGTGGGTGATAAGAGATTTGAACTCCTGACATCTTCGATGTGAACGAAGCGCTCTACCACTGAGCTAATCACCCTTGCGGGGCGAAGTAGCCAATTGCGGCGCGGCTTGCAAGAGGGTTTAGCGCAAAAACTGTCGCGAGATGCGGCGGGCCCTGCCCCACGGTGGATACGAAAAACGCGCGCCCCGAAAGGCGCGCGCTGATGACATTCTGACTGGCCGTTCGCCTTAATGCGTGGTCGTGGCGTCCACGCCTGCGGCACGGGCCTTCATCGCGGCGGCCTCGGCGGCCTCTTGGGCGGCTTCGTCCCAATCGATCGCTTTTGGCTTGCTCACCAGCGCATGCTCCAGAACTTCCGAAACATGGCCCACCGGGATGATGGTCAGCCCCTCTTTGACGTTGTCGGGGATGTCCGGCAGGTCTTTCTCGTTCTCCTTGGGGATCAGCACCGTGGTGATGCCGCCACGCAGGGCCGCGAGAAGTTTCTCCTTCAATCCGCCGATCGGCATGGCGTTGCCGCGCAAGCTGACCTCGCCGGTCATGGCGATGTCGCGCCGCACCGGGATCTGCGTCAACACCGAGACGATCGAGGTGACCATCGCCAGACCGGCCGAAGGGCCGTCCTTGGGGGTGGCGCCGTCGGGCACGTGGACGTGGATGTCCAGCGTGTCGAACTTCGGCGGCTTGACCCCGATCTGCGGAGAGATCGACCGGACGTAGGAACTGGCCGCGTCGATGCTTTCCTTCATCACGTCGCCGAGCTTGCCGGTGGTCTTCATCCGGCCCTTGCCCGGCAGGCGCAGCGCCTCGATGCTCAGAAGCTCACCGCCCACGGAGGTATAGGCCAGCCCGGTCACAACACCGATCTGGTCCTTCTCCTCGGCCAGACCGAAGCGGTGCTTGCGCACGCCAAGGAAGTCTTCGAGGTTGTCGCCGGTCACGGTGACGCTCTCGGCCTCCTTCTTAACGATCTTGGTCAGCGACTTACGCGCCACCTTGGCGATCTCGCGCTCAAGGTTCCGCACGCCGGCCTCGCGGGTGTAGTAACGGATCATGCCGGTCAGGGCCGAATCCTCGATCTCGAACTCTTTCTTCTTCAGACCGTGGTTCTTGATCTGTTTCTGCACCAGATGTTGCTTGGCGATCTCGCGCTTTTCATCCTCGGTGTAGCCCGAAAGCGGGATGATCTCCATCCGGTCGAGCAGCGGCCCGGGCATGTTGTAGCTGTTCGAGGTGGTCAGGAACATCACGTTCGACAGGTCGTATTCCACCTCGAGATAGTGGTCCACGAAGGTGCCGTTCTGTTCCGGGTCGAGCACTTCGAGCATGGCCGAGGCCGGATCCCCACGGAAGTCCTGCCCCATCTTGTCGATTTCATCGAGCAGGATGAGCGGGTTCGTGGTCTTGGCCTTTTTCAGCGCCTGGATGATCTTGCCGGGCATGGAGCCGATGTAGGTCCGACGGTGGCCGCGGATCTCGGATTCGTCGCGCACGCCGCCCAGCGAGATGCGGATGAACTCGCGCCCCGTGGCCTTAGCGACCGATTTGCCCAAGGAGGTCTTGCCGACGCCTGGAGGGCCGACGAGGCACATGATCGGGCCTTTCATCTTGGTCGAGCGCTGTTGCACGGCCAGATACTCGACAATGCGCTCCTTGACCTTCTCAAGGCCATAGTGATCGTCATCGAGAACCTTTTGCGCGCGGCCTAAGTCCTTCTTCACGCGGGATTTCACGCCCCACGGGATCGACAGCATCCAGTCGAGGTAGTTGCGCACCACGGTGGCTTCGGCCGACATGGGCGACATGTTCTTGAGCTTCTTCAGCTCGGCCTCAGCCTTTTCGCGGGCTTCCTTGCTCAGCTTGGTCTCGGCGATCTTGGCTTCAAGCTCGGCCACTTCGTTCTTGCCGTCTTCGCCGTCGCCCAACTCCTGCTGGATCGCCTTCATCTGTTCGTTCAGATAGTATTCGCGCTGCGTCCGCTCCATCTGGGACTTCACGCGGGTCTTGATCTTCTTCTCGACCTGCAGCACGGACATCTCGCCCTGCATCAGGCCGTAAACCTTCTCAAGCCGCTCAGAGATGCTCAGCGTTTCCAGCAAGTCCTGCTTCTGCTCGACCTCGATGCCAAGGTGACCGGCCACGAGATCGGCCAGACGTGCAGGCTCAGCACTTTCGCCAACGGCTGCGAGCGCTTCCTCGGGGACGTTTTTCTTGACCTTGGCATAGCGTTCGAACTCATCGGCCACTGTGCGCAGAAGCGCCTGCGTAGTGGCCGCGTCACCCGGCATCTCGGTCAGATACTCGGCGCGCGCCTCGAAGAAGTTGTCGTTCTCAAGGTATTCGGTGATGCGCACCCGCGCTTGGCCTTCGACCAACACTTTCACGGTGCCATCGGGCAGTTTCAGCAGTTGCAGCACATTGGCCAGCACACCGGCCTTGTAGATGCCGGATGTGTCGGGATCATCCTCGGCGGGGTCGATCTGGCTGGACAGCAGGATTTGTTTATCGTCCGCCATCACCTCTTCAAGGGCGCGGACGGATTTTTCGCGGCCAACGAAAAGCGGCACGATCATGTGGGGAAACACGACGATGTCGCGCAGCGGAAGCACCGGGTAGGATGCGTTCAGTGGCTCTAACATGCTCAATTCCTTATCTTAGCAAGACATCCGGGCCCCTGTCATAGGCGGCCTCTGACATCCCCTCTTCTGGACAGGACATGTGTGCATCCCATCCGCCTGTTTCAATCCCTTGCGGGCTATTCGACCGCCATCATCGCGCTTCGGCGGGATGGAGGCAAGCGCGCGATGGGGTGATTTCGCCCCAATTGCACGCGTCGTAAGAAAGGGGCGCCGCGCGGGCGCCCCTGATTGGTCAGGCTTCGGCCTGTTCCAGCGTCGGGTAATCGGTAAAGCCCTCGCGCCCACCGCCATAGTAGGTATCGGTATCGCCCTCATTCAGCGGCCCGTTCATCTGCCAGCGGCGCGGCAGATCGGGGTTGGCGATGAAGGGGCGGCCCACGGCGATCAGATCGGCCTTATCCTCGGCCACGGCCTTGATCGCCATCTCGCGGTCATAGCCGTTGTTGGCCATGTAAGGCCCGTCAAAGAGCGCCCGCAGCGCGGCGATGCTTTCGCCTTCGTCCAACTCGCGCGAGCCGCCTGTCGCGCCTTCGACAAGATGCAGATAGGACAGGTTGTACCGGTTCAGCCCCTTCACGACATATTCAAAGGTCTCTTGCGGATTGGCGTCTTCGATCCCGTTGGCGGGCGAAGAGGGCGAGAGGCGCAGCCCCACACGTTCGCCGCCCCAGACTTCCGTTACCGCATCCAGCACCTCGAACAGCAGCCGTGCGCGGTTTTCCACGCTGCCGCCATAGGCGTCCTCGCGTTTGTTGCTGCCGGTTTTGAGGAATTGGTCCAGCAGATAGCCATTGGCCCCGTGAACCTCGACCCCGTCGAAGCCTGCTTTCTTGGCCATCTCGGCGGCATGGGCATAGTCGGCGACCAGACGCGGCATCTCATCCAATTCAAGCGCGCGCGGCTCGGAAGTATCCTCGAACCCGTTGGCGGTGAAGGTTTTCACGCCAGCGCCGATAGCAGAAGGCGCGACAGGCTTGCCGCCATCGGGTTGTAGGGAGGTGTGGCTGATCCGGCCCACATGCCAAAGCTGGATGACGATCCGCCCACCTTCGGCATGGACCGCGTCGGTCACCTTGCGCCACGCGGCGACCTGACCCTTACTATGAATGCCGGGGGTCTGGAAATAGCCCTTGCCCTCGGGGCTGATCTGGGTGGCTTCGGTGATGATGATGCCCGCGCCGGCCCGCTGGCGATAATAGTCGACATGCATGTCCGAGACTTCGCCGGTCTCATTATCCGCGCGGTTGCGCGTCAGGGGGGCCATTACCAAACGGTTCTCGGCCACGATCTCACCGGCGGTGAAAGGGGTAAAAAGCTTCTCGGTCATATTCGGGCCTTTCCTTGCAATAGAATGTGCAAGGCACCTAAGACCCTGCCACCTTGCAGCAAGGATCATCCGCACAAATTCCCGTGAGGCCGAAGCGCCCGCCCCTCAGAGCGAGTCGATGTCGCCCTGTTCGCGGCCTGCGTGGAAATCGGCCTGCCACTGGGTGAACCGCCCCGCCACAATGGCCTCGCGCATGCCGGCCATGATGTCTTGGTAGTATTGCAGGTTGTGCCATGTCAGCAGCATGGACGAGATGATCTCTTGGCTGCGGAAGACGTGATGCAGATAGGCGCGCGAATAGTTGCGGCAGGCCGGGCAGCTGCAATTCTCATCCAGCGGGCGCGGATCATCCTGATGGCGCGCGTTCTTGATGTTGAGCACGCCCATCCGGGTAAAGACCTGCCCCGTACGGCCAGAGCGGGAGGGCAGCACACAGTCCATCATGTCGATGCCGCGCGCCACGGCACCGACGATATCGTCGGGCTTGCCCACGCCCATCAGGTAGCGCGGCTTGTCCTCGGGCAGCATGTCGGTCGAGAAATCCAATGTGGAGAACATCGCCTGCTGCCCCTCCCCCACGGCCAGACCGCCGACGGCATAGCCGTCAAAGCCGATCTCGCGCAGCGCCTCGGCGCTTTCCTGGCGGAAGTCTTCTTCCAACCCGCCTTGCTGGATGCCGAACAGCATGTGACCGGGGCGGTCGCCAAAAGCCTCCCGGCTGCGCTTGGCCCAGCGCATCGACAGACGCATGCTTTCGGCGATGCGGTCCCGGTCGGCGGGCAGCGCCGGGCATTCATCGAAACACATGACAATGTCGGAACCCAGAAGCTCCTGAATCTCCATCGAGCGCTCCGGCGTGATCTCATGTTTGGAGCCGTCGATGTGGCTTTTGAAAGTCACGCCGCGTTCGGTCAGCTTGCGCAGGCCAGCAAGGCTCATCACCTGAAAACCGCCACTGTCGGTCAGGATCGGCTTGTCCCAATTCATGAACTTATGCAGCCCGCCCAAGGCGGCCACACGCTCTGCCGTGGGGCGCAGCATCAGGTGGTAGGTATTGCCCAGCAGAATGTCCGCGCCGGTGGAGGCCACGCTCTCGGGCATCATCGCCTTGACCGTCGCCGCTGTGCCCACCGGCATAAAGGCGGGTGTGCGGATCTCGCCGCGCGGGGTTTGGATCACGCCGCTGCGTGCCTTGCCGTCCTGCGCGTGTTTGGTGAATCCGGTGCTGGTCATACGCTGCCCTCTCTGCCTGCGACTGGCGCGATAAACCAGTGGCGGGAAACATGCAATAAAGCTGAAATAGCCGAGATTGCACGAGAATGGTATCGTTCAAAGGATACCGGGCTTAGGGCTTGGTCGCCGCCGCTTGATCACCCCCAACGCATTCCTGCGCACGCCTTGAAAACAGCAATCCAACTATACGCGGCTCGCTACGCGCAACCTCAACGCAGCCCAAAAGCCCGCAAATAGCGCTTCAAAGCGCCGCGCAGCCTTGAATTGCCCGAACCCCCGCTACATTGCGCTATCCATGCAGCGGCTTGCCTTACTCCCACGCGCTTTCGCGACTGTGTTTCCTCGTTTTCTGGGGGCCTTCGTGCTGGCGATTGCGCTGCTGACGGGGGCCGCCACCGGGCAGGCGCAGGAAAAATGGTTTGAAACGACCGAGCTGAACCCCGGCCTGCCGCCCCCGCCTGAGACGCTGGACCGCGGTACACCGATGGCGGCGTTGGAAAGCTTCATCTACCTCACCGACAATGGGCACTATTCGGACGCGGCCCATATCCTTGACCTGTCGGACCTGCCCCAAGGGGATCAGGCGGTTATCGGGGCCGAGCGTGCTTTTCAACTTTCCGTCCTGATGGAGCGCAAGGTCGTCGTGCCATGGCGCAGGCTGGCGGACCGGCCCGACGGCTGGCTCTCAGGCTCGGCCGAGGACAATGACACCGGGCGCGTGCGCCGTTCGCTCTTGATCGACCGTCTGGAGCTGGGCGGCCATGACGTGCCACTGCGGCTTAACCGGATCAAACCCGGTGAGGATGCCGAGCCGGTCTGGGTCTTCTCGCGCCAGAGCGTCGACAACATTCCGCATCTCCATGCGCAGTATGGCCCCACGGACCTTGAGACGATGCTGCCCGACTGGCTGCGCATCCGCGCCTTTTGGGGCATGTACCTGTGGGAAGTGCTGTTCCTGCCCCTGCTGGTCGTCGTCGCCCTGACAGCCGGTTGGTTCGCCTTTAGCATCATGCGCCGCCTCGGGCAGGCCGCCAAACGCCGCTGGATGCGCTTTGTGCTGCGCTCTTTCCGCTGGCCCGCCGCCATCGTCCTTTGCGCGGCGATCATCGGCACGGCCACCAGCCGGGTCTTGGTCGTTTCAGGCTTTATCGACGCGGTGCTGAGCCCGCTTTTGCTGATCGCCTATGTCACCGCCGCCGCCCTCGCCATTGTCTTTACCTTTGACGAGATCTTTGACCGGATCAGCCCCAACAACGCCTATGAGTTGGCCGATCCGATGAATGCCCATATGCGCTCTATCGCCACGACAATCGCGGCGGCGCGTAAAGGGGTGATCGTGATCGCCGTGCTGGTGGCCTCAGGGGTGATCCTCGTTTCCAGTAATGCGGACAACACCCTTGGCCTGTCGCTGCTGGCCTCTGCCGGTGCGGTGACCATCGTCTTGGGTTTCGCGGCGCGTGAGGTTTTGGGCAATATCCTCGCCTCTATCCAGATTGCGCTGAACCGCTCTGCACGGATCGGGGACCAGCTGATCTTCGAAGGGCATTTCTGCACGGTCGAGCAAATTCACTTTACTTACGTGCAACTGCTCAACTGGAACGGCACCCGGCTGATCGTGCCGGTCAGCTATTTCGTCTCCGACGCCTTTGAAAACTGGTCAATCGAGGATCACGCCATGGTGCGCCCCATCATCCTGACCCTGTCGCAAAACGCAGATGTGGCAGCACTGCGCCGCGTGTTCTTTGACCTCTTGGCCCGCGAAGACCCCGATGATGTCAAACCGATGGACAAGGCCAAGGTGCATGTGCTCGACCAAGATGCCTTTGGCATCAAGGTGCGCTTCGAGTTGCCCACCGACAATGCCGCCACCTTTTGGGATATCGAATGCCGCGTGCGCGAGGAACTTCTTGCCGCCGCCGCGCGGATGGAGAAAGAAGACGACGTCCGCATGTTGCCCCCCGCCCCCGCGGATATGGGCACCCCCTGACATCGCGCCGCTTGATGCAGCCCCTGCCGCAGGTTAGGCAGGCAGACTAATGACCCAAGGAGCAGGCAATGGAAAAACTCACATTCGGTTGGGAAGAATGGGTTGCCCTGCCCGATCTTGGCCTGCCCGCGATCAAAGCCAAAGTCGACACCGGCGCGCGCACCTCGGCGCTGCATGCCCATGACATCGAAGTCTTTGGCCCCGCCTCCAAGCCCAAGGTGCGGTTCAACGTGCATCCCATCGCCGGGCGCGAAGATATCTCGATCACCTGTTCCGCTCCGATCATCGACCGGCGCGAGGTGACCTCTTCCAACGGCGAGTCTGAGCAACGTTTCGTCATCGCCACCACGCTTGAGGTCGGCGGCCAAAGCTGGCCCATCGACGTGACCTTGACCAACCGGGGCACCATGACCAGCCGCATGCTGCTGGGCCGTCAGGCGCTGACCGAACATATCAACATCTCGGCCACCGAACGGCGTTTGCAGCCTGACCTGAATTACGACGTTTACCACACCGCCAGCCTGCGCCACAAAGCGCCGCAGCGGGCGCTGCGCATTGCTGTGCTGAGCCGGGAAGACAACTATTCCACCCGCCGGCTGGTCGAGGTGGGCGAAGCGCGCGGCCATGTGGTTGAGGTGATCGACACCACGCGCTGCTATATGGCGATCAACCAACTGGCCCCCGAAGTGCATTACGACGGCAAGCGCCTGCCGCGCTATGACGCCGTCATCCCGCGCATCGGCGCGTCGATCACCCCCTATGGCACCGCCGTCATCCGCCAGTTCGAGACGATCGGCACCTATTGCGTCAACGGCTCTGCCGGGATCACCGCGAGCCGCGACAAGCTGCACGCGCATCAGGTCTTGGCCGCGAAAAAGATCGGTATGCCGACCACGGCCTTTGCCGCATCGCCGAAAGACACCTCCAACCTGATGGCGCTGGTGGGCACCGCGCCGCTGATCGTAAAGCTACTAGAGTCGACCCAAGGCAAGGGCGTCGTGCTGGCGGAAACCAAAAAGGCCGCAGAGAGTGTGATCGACGCCTTCCGTGGCCTGCGTGCCAACTTCCTGGTGCAGGACTTCGTCAAGGAGGCCGCCGGGGAAGACATCCGCTGCCTCGTGGTGGCGGGCAAGGTCGTGGCCTCCATGAAACGCACCGGCGCGGAGGGGGACTTCCGCTCAAACCTGCACCGGGGCGGCTCGGCCAAGGTCGTGCGCATCTCGAAAGAGGAACGCGACACCGCCGTACGCGCCGCCCGCGCCTTTGGCCTTGGCATTGCCGGGGTCGATCTGCTGCGGTCGGAAAGCGGGCCAAAGGTGCTTGAGGTCAACTCCTCCCCCGGGTTCGAGGGGATCGAGAATGCCACCAAGAAAGACATCGTCGGCAAGGTCTATGACGAAATCGAAGCCCGTGTGAAACCACAACCCGCGCGGCGCCGCAAAGGGGGATAGCGCGGGCGGCAGCGGCCCCTCACGGTCGGGGCCACTTTACGCCCCTGTCCGCAATCCCTATATAAAACGTCGAGAATGATGCGAGGCAAGAGATGACCGAACAGACCCAACCGCTCGAAGGGACACCGCTGATTGCGCCCTCTTCCACCGACCACCCGCTTTACGAGCAGGTCGTTGAGGCTTGTCGCACGGTCTATGACCCTGAGATCCCGGTGAATATCTATGAACTGGGGCTGATCTACACCATCGACATCAACGACGAGAATGAAGTCGACATTAAGATGTCGTTGACCGCGCCCGGCTGCCCCGTGGCCGGTGAGATGCCCGGCTGGGTCGCCGATGCGGTCGAACCGATCGCCGGGGTCAAGCAGGTCAACGTGGCACTGGTTTGGGAGCCGCCATGGGGCATGGACATGATGTCTGACGAAGCCCGTCTCGAACTGGGCTTCATGTAACCGACAGTTTCGCAGCGCGAACAAAAGACGCCGTCGATGTAACTCATCGGCGGCGTTTTCTTTTGGCCGCTTCCCGCCGAGCGGGGTCACCGCGGATTGTTCATTTGACTGACATGATCCGGTCGTGAAACCGTTACATCGGGCACCCATAGAAGCCCCAGAACTTCATTCACGAACGGATAACATTATGCGAACACTTGTTTCTCTCGCCGCTCTGGTCCTCGCGCCCGGCATGGCACTGGCCGAGACCCACGCCGCCGCGACACCGGTGGAATACGGCCCCCGCCCGGCCTATCTGGTGGACAAGCTGCCCGAGGGCGCATTGAAGGACAAGCTGGCTTCCTGCATGGGCCAAGACGCCGCCAAGACCGATTTCTCCATCGGCCACCGTGGCGCGCCGCTGATGTTTCCTGAGCATACCGTGCAATCCAACGTCGCCGCCGCGCGTATGGGCGCGGGCATTCTGGAATGCGACGTGACCTTTACCGCCGATCACGAGTTGGTCTGCCGCCACGCCCAGAACGATCTGCACACTACGACGAACATCCTCGTCTCCGATCTGGCCGAGAAATGCACCACCGGCTTCACCGCCGCGTCGGGTGACACGCCCGCCAGCGCCGAATGCCGCACCTCCGACATCACCTTGGCCGAATTCCGCACCCTGACGCCCAAGATGGACAGCGCTGACAAGACCGCCACCACCGCCGAAGACTATCAGGGCGGCGTCGCGACTTGGCGCACCGAGCTTTACAGCGACAAGGCCGATCTGATGACCCATGCGGAATCGATCGAACTGTTCAAATCCTTAGGCGCCAAGTTCACGCCCGAGTTGAAATCCCCCTCCGTCGAGATGCCGCACGAGGGTTTCTCTCAGGAAGACTACGCGCAGAAACTGGTGGATGAATATGTCGCCGCAGGCATCCCCGCCTCCGACGTTTGGCCACAGTCTTTCAACCTCGAAGACGTGCTCTACTGGGTCGACAACACGCCGGAATTCGGTAAACAGGCCGTCTATCTGGTGCAATGGTCCGATGGTTTCGATGAGCAAGACCCCGAGACATGGGCCGAAGATTTCGCCGATCTGAAAGCCAAGGGCGTGAACTACCTCGCGCCGTCGCTCAACATGATGCTGACCAATAAGGACGGCGCCATTGCCGCGTCCGACTACGCCATGGCAGCGAAAGAAGCAGGGCTGACCCTGATCGCATGGACGCTGGAGCGTTCCGGCCCGCTGGCTTCCGGTGGCGGTTGGTACTTCCAGTCGGTCAATGACATCGTGAAAGACGACAGCGACTATCTGGTGGCGCTGGATGTGTTGGCCCAAGACGTGGGCGTGGCCGGTGTCTTCTCTGATTGGCCCGCGACCGTGACCTATTACGCGAACTGCATGGGCCTCTGATCGGTCCTAGCCGTTAGAACGCCGTAAGGGCCGCCCCCTCTCGGGCGGCCCTTTTCCGTGGCCGGGCTTGCATGGATTTCGCCTTCCTGCGACATTGCGGGAAACAAGGGGCAAGCCATGGAAACTTGGGCAATTTTTACCGGCGATATCGTGAAATCCTCCGCGATGAGCCGGGCGGAGTTGGATGCCATCTTCGCGCGCCTTGATGATGCCTCCGAGGCGCTGACTGCTTGGCAAGGCCAGCCCGCCCGGATGACCCGTTTTCGTGGAGATGGCTGGCAGATGGCCGTGGCACCCGCCTTCACCTTCCGCGCAGCCCTCGTCCTACGCGCCACCGTGCGCCGTTGCGGCAAGACCGCCGACACCCGCTTTGGCATCGGTATCGGCCCCGCGCATTTCGCAGGTGACGACCTATCTCGCGCGGACGGAGCGGCACTGGTCAGCTCCGGCCACGCGCTCGACAACATGCCCCGCGCGCGACGCATGCACGCGCCCGACGCGCCCCTCGCCCTGCGCGCAGCCCTACCGCTCGCCGACCGGATCGCGGGCGGCTGGACCAAGCGCCAAGCCGAGGTCGCCTACTACATGCTGGCCCCCGACCCGCCCGTCCAAGCAGAGCTTGCGCGGCAGTTTGATCTGACACAGCAAAGCGTGCAGGGCCATGTGGAGGCGGCGGGGATAGATGAGTTGCGGGAGGTCTGCGAGGTTCTGGAAACGCATAAAACAGCCCTTTAAGCCTGTTTTATCAAATTACAGCCAAATTAGGCTGTTTAATACCATAAGAAAACGCTTGCCCCGGCTCGCCATGGCTTTTCAAATGGACGCCATCACCAACTACCGGAATTTCTATGACCGAACAGGCCATCGCCACCGCTCTCGCCTGCCTGATCGCTCACTTGCTGGCCGATTTCGTTTTTCAAACCAATGCCATGGTCGCCGCCAAGCGCAAGCCGCAAGTGCTACTGCTCCACGGCGCTATCGTCTTTGCCCTGACCGCATTGGCCCTCGGCGGCAGTTTGATCCCCGCCGCCCTCCTCGCGCTTGCCCATACCGCAATTGATGCGCTTAAGACCTACGCCGTGTCGGAGCACAAGCGCGACCGGCTTTGGCCCTACCTTACCGATCAACTCGCCCATCTCATCACCATCGTAGCCCTTGTCCACTATGCCCCCGACGCCTTTGCCCGCGGCATCTGGGCCGACCACAGCAGCATGCTCATCCCGCCCGCCCTGTTTATCGCGGGGCTGATCACCGCGACGCTCGCAGGCGGTCCCGCCGTGGGTGGTTTGATGCTGCCGCACAAGGCGCAGGCCCAACCGGATGGGTTGGAGAATGCGGGCCGGATGATCGGCCTGCTGGAACGCGCGTTGATCTTTCTAATGGTCATGATCGGCGAGCCTGCGGGCATCGGTTTTCTCATCGCGGCAAAGTCGATCCTGCGCTTTGACACCGTCAAAAAGAACCAGAAGATCAGCGAATACGTGATCATCGGCACGCTGGCCTCTTTCGGTTGGGCGCTCATCGCGGCCTTCGCCACCAAGGCCGCAATGAATTCTTTCTGACGGCTTGAGATCACCGCGCCGCACCCCTATCTTGGCCGCATAGGAGATTTGTGATGTTTGGCATTCCCGGCAAGCAAGCCGTTACCATGACCCCCAAAGCCGCTGGCCAGATTGCGAAGTTGATGCAATCGGCGGGCCACGCCGGGCTGCGCATTGGCGTCAAGAAAGGCGGCTGTGCGGGCATGGAATACACCATGGAATACGTCGAAGCGACCGACCCCAATGATGAGGTGGTCGAACAAGACGGCGCGCGGGTGATGATCGCCCCCATGGCGCAGATGTTCCTCTTCGGCACCGAGATCGACTATGAGACAACACTGCTCGAGTCCGGTTTCAAATTCCGCAATCCCAATGTGACCGAAGCCTGCGGCTGCGGCGAATCGATTAAATTCGACGAAAGCCTCGGCGCGAAGTAAGCGCGCGGATCTGCCCCGGTCTTGACGAAAGGCCACGGGCCTGCGAACTGATCTGGCAACATTAACAGATCAGGACGGAACCGATGCGCCCCAAAATCGCCGCCGGCAACTGGAAAATGAACGGCACTGCCGCCGCGCTGACAGAGCTTCACAGCCTTGCCACCGGCCTGCCCGAAAACCCGCCGCAGGTCGTGATCTGCCCGCCCAGCACCCTCCTCTTTCGCGCCACCGATGCCACCCATGGCAGCCCGATCCAGATCGGCGCACAGGATTGCCATGCCGAAGAAGCGGGCGCCTACACCGGCGATATCTCTGCCGCGATGGTTGCCGACAGCGGGGCCAGCCATGTGATTCTCGGCCATTCCGAGCGCCGCGATGCCCACCGCGAGACCGATGCCGATGTGCAAGCCAAGGCTGTTGCCGCATGGGGTGCCGGTCTCACCGCCATCATCTGCATCGGCGAAAGCGAGGCTGAGCGGGAGGCAGGCCAGACCCTCGACATTATCGGCGCACAGCTCGACGGCTCCCTCCCCGATGCCGTGGAGGCCGGGAACACCGTTATCGCCTATGAGCCGATTTGGGCCATCGGCACCGGCAAGGTCCCCAGCATTGCGCAGATCAAAGAGGTGCATGATTTCATCCGCACCCGCCTGATCGACCGTTTCGGCGGGGAGATCGGCGATGCGCTCCCCCTGCTCTACGGCGGGTCGGTGAAGGCCGCGAATGCGGTCGAAATCTTCGCGGTCGAAAACGTCGATGGCGCGCTGGTCGGCGGGGCCAGCCTCAAGGCCGAGGATTTTGCGCCCATCGTGACGGCCCTCGCCCAGTCTTAACACAATGCGAGGCGGCGGAGCCCTCCGCCGCACCACCTTGCTACAACGGCAGCATCGTCGTCGATTTGATCTCTTCCATCGACAAAAGCGCCGTGACGTTATGCACCTTCACCTCTGAAATCAGCGCCTGATAAAAGACATCATAAGCCCGCGCGTTCTTGACCCGCACCTTTAGGATATAGTCGATATCCCCCGCCAGACGGTGCGCCTCCTGCACCTCGGGCCGGTCTTTCAACGCCTGCAAAAACGCCGCCTGCCAAGCCGCCTCATGCTCTGACGTGCGGATCAGGACAAAGAAGCAGGCCTCGAACCCAAGCGCTTCGGAATCCAGCACCACGGTCTGTTGGCCGATGACCCCGGCTTCGCGCAGCTTGCGTATCCGATTCCACACCGGCGTTTTCGAAGACCCCACTTCACGGGCAATATCGTCCAGCGATTGGCTCGCATCCCGTTGCAGCTGCGCCAAAATCTTCCGGTCGGTCTCATCAATTCGGACAGTCATTCTTTTCTCTCTCGCCCCGGCAGGACGTTCACACTCAACCTGCGGCCAAAGCGAACGCATGTTCTTATCTGCGCCAGCATATAGCCAATTATCGGGAATATTTCCTATATAAGAGGTCACGTCAAACAGAATACAGGGCGCATCATGGATCACTTTCCCATCTTCCTCGCCACCCGCGGGCAAAAGATCCTCCTCTCCGGCGGCGGCGAAGCTGCTCTGGCCAAGCTGCGTCTGTTGATGAAAACCGAAGCGGCGCTGCATGTCTTCGCCCCAGACCCGGCGCCAGAGATCGTCGACTGGCAGGCGGCAGGCAAGCTCACCCTGCACCGCCGCCCCCTCACCGCCGCCGATCTCCCCGGCGCGCGGCTGTTCTACGCGGCGGATGAAGATGACACGCTGGATGCCGAGAATGCCGCGCTGGCCCATGCGGCGGGCGTGCTGGTCAACATCGTCGACAACCTGCACGACAGCGAATTCATCACCCCCGCCATCGTCGATCGCGATCCGGTGACCGTGGCCATCGGCACCGAAGGCGCCGCCCCGGTGCTGGCCCGCGCCATCAAAGCCGATTTGGAAGAGCGTCTGCCCGTCACCCTCGGCCCGCTGGCGCGCATCGGCAAAGGCTTTCGCAAGCTGGCCGATGCCCTGCCCATGGGCCGCGCGCGCCGTGATTTCTGGCGGGAGTATTATTTCGCCACCGGCCCCCGCGCCATGGCTGAGGGCAAGGATACCGTGCGCCCGGCGCTGAAGACCCTGCTGCACACCCACCTCACCCGCAAAGCCCGCGCAGGCCATGTGGCCTTTGTCGGCGGCGGCCCGGGTGACCCGGAACTGCTGACGCTCAAGGCCCGCCGCGCGCTGGATGAGGCCGATGTGGTGATCTACGACCGGCTGATCAGCCCCGAGATCCTCGAACTCGCCCGCCGCGAGGCGCTGATGATCGACGTGGGCAAAGAGGGCTTCGGCCCCTCCACGGCCCAAGAGCACATCAACGCCCTGCTGGTCGAACACGCGCAAAGCGGCGCGCAGGTGGTGCGGTTGAAATCCGGCGATGCCACGGTCTTTGGCCGGCTCGACGAAGAGATCGACGCGGTCGACGCCCATGGCATCGGCTGGCACATCGTGCCCGGCATCACCGCCGCCTCCGCCGCCGTGGCGGGCATCGGGCAGAGCCTGACCAAACGGGGCCGCAACGCTTCGGTCCGGTTCCTCACCGGGCACGACATGAAGGGTTTCGCCGATCACGATTGGGCCGCCCTCGCGCGCCCGAATGAAGTCGCCGCGATCTATATGGGCAAGAAATCCGCCCGTTTCGTCCAAGGGCGCCTGCTGATGCACGGCGCCGACCGCGCCACACCCGTCACCGTGATCGAAAACGCCTCGCGCGCCGATCAACGGGTGCTGTCGACCACGCTGAACGATCTGCCGCGCGATCTGGCCGATGCCGAAATGACCGGCCCCGCGCTCACCTTCTACGGCCTCGCCCCGCGCGCCGCCGTCCAAGTTGCCACCGAAACCCCGCTAGAGGAGCTGGCCTGACATGCCTAAGCCTTTCACCCCCAAGGTCATCACCGCCAATGCGCTGCTCGAAGGCGATGTCGTCTATCAAACCGCCACCGGCTGGACCCGCAAACTTAGTGAGGCCGAAGTCCTCACCGATGAGGCCGACGCCGACCTGCGCCTGATCGACGCGCTGAGCCAACAGGATTTGGTCGTCGGCGTCTACCTCGCCGATGTGGCCCCCGAAGCGGGCGGCCCCAAGCCCACACACTTCCGCGAAGAGTTCCGCGCCACAGGCCCGTCGAACTACGCCCACGGCAAACAGGAGACCGTCTGATGTACAGCTACACCGAATTCGACGACACATTCCTCGCCGAGCGCAACGCCCAGTTCCGCGCCCAAGTCGAGCGCCGCATCGACGGCTCGCTCACCGAGGATGAATTCAAACCCCTACGCCTGATGAACGGCCTCTACCTGCAACTGCACGCCTATATGCTGCGGGTGGCGATCCCCTATGGCACGCTGAACAGCGCCCAGATGGATCAACTCGCCTATATCGCCGAGCGGTGGGACAAGGGCTACGGCCATTTCACCACCCGCCAGAACATCCAGTACAACTGGCCCGAATTGCGCGATGTGCCCGATATGCTCGACGCGCTGGCCGAGGTGAAGCTGCATGCGATCCAGACCTCCGGCAACACGATCCGCAACGTGACGGCGGATCATTTCGCCGGGGCCGCCGCCGATGAGGTTGCCGACCCCCGCCCCGTGGCCGAACTGATCCGCCAGTGGTCCACCGACCACCCCGAATTCCAATTCCTGCCGCGCAAGTTCAAGGTCGCCGTCACCGGCGCCGCAGCCGACCGTGCGGTGATCAAAGCCCATGACATCGGCCTGCGCATCGTCGAACGCGATGGCGCGCAGGGTTTCGAAGTCATCGTCGGCGGTGGTCTTGGCCGCACCCCGATGATCGGCAAGGTGCTCTATGATTTCGTGAAGCATGAGGACCTGCTGCCCACGCTCGAAGCCATTGTCAGCGTCTATAACGTGCTGGGCCGCCGCGACAACAAGTACAAGGCGCGCATCAAGATCACCGTGCACGAGAACGGCATCGAAGACATCCGCGCCCGGGTCGATGCGCAATACGCGCTGATCCGCGACCAGTTCACCGGCGTCGACCAGCAAATGCTGTCGCGTATCGAAGCCGATTTCGCAGCACCCGCGTTCAAAACAGCCTCCCTCGGGGCTTACGAATCCGCCTATACCAACGATCCGGTCTTCCGCGCCTGGGCCGATACCAACCTCGCTGCGCACCGCGTGCCGGGCTATGCCATCGTCTCGATCAGCCTCAAGGCCCATGGCGCCACACCCGGCGACGCCACGGCGGACCAAATGCGCGTGATGGCCAACCTCGCCCGCCGCTTCGGCCATGACGAGCTGCGCATCAGCCACGAGCAGAACGTGATCCTGCCCCATGTGCACCGCAGCGACCTGCCCGAACTGCACGCCGCGCTGAAAGAGGCGAAACTCGCCACCGCCAACATCGGCCTGATCTCGGACATCATCGCCTGCCCCGGCATGGATTACTGCGCACTGGCCACCGCGCGTTCCATCCCGATCGCGCAGGAAATCGCCACCCGTTTCGACGAGCTGAAGCTCGAACACGACGTGGGCCCGCTCAAGATCAAAATCTCCGGCTGCATCAACGCCTGCGGCCACCACCACGTGGGCCATATCGGCATCCTCGGCCTCGACCGCGCAGGCGTGGAGAACTACCAGATCACGCTCGGCGGCGATGGCACCGAGGACGCGAGCCTCGGCACCCGCACCGGCCCCGGCTTCTCGGCAGAGGAGATCATCCCCGCCATCGAACGCCTCGTTCTGGGCTATCTCGACCTGCGCAACGATCCCGGCGAGACCTTCCTGCAAGCCTACCGCCGTCTCGGCCTCGCGCCATTCAAAGCCGTGCTCTACCCCGAAGCGGCAGAGAAGGATCGGGCCAATGCCGCTTGATACCCCTGAACTTCATCCTTTCTCAAATACCGATGCGCCGCCCCCCGAGGGGCTGCGCGCGGTCGAGGAAAAGGTGGCACGGCTCAACGCCGACCTGCGCCACCACGGGGCGACGGATGTGATCCGCCGCGCCGATGCGGAGATCGAGAACCTCACCCTCGTCTCCAGCTTCGGCGCGGAATCGGTGGCGCTGTTGCACCTCGCCTCCATGGTCTCGCGGGACATCCCGGTGCTCTTTATCGACACCGAGATGCTCTTTGCCGAAACCCTCGTTTACCAGCAGGAGTTGAGCGAGCGCCTCGGCCTGCGCAATGTCACCACCCTGCGCAGCGCAGAGATCGCAGCACAGGATCCCGATGGCACGCTGCATCAGTATGACACCGACGCCTGCTGCGCCCTGCGCAAGACCCGGCCCCTGCAAAGCGCACTGGCGGGCTATGACGGCTGGATCACCGGGCGCAAACGTTTTCAATCGGGCAGCCGCGCGGCCTTAGAGTTTTTCGAGACCGAGGTCCCCGAAGACGGTGCCGCACCGCGTATCAAGGTGAACCCGCTGGCCTATTGGGCCACGTCCGACGTGAGCGATTACATCACCGAAAACCGCCTGCCCCGGCATCCGCTGGTGGCCAAGGGCTACCCTTCAATCGGCTGCGCGCCCTGCACCTCGCCCGTGGCCCCGGGCGAAGACCCGCGCGCGGGGCGCTGGCGTGATCAGAACAAAGAAGAATGCGGCATCCATTTTGTGAACGGCAAAGTGGTCCGAACAGGAGACAAATCATGAGCGTACTCGTCACCGACACAGGCTTCACCGCCGACGACTGGACCCAAGGCTATTGCGAAGATGGCGCCGCGAACGATTGCCGCGCCGTCGATCTGGCCTCTGACGCGGATGCCCATGCCCTCACGCTGACCCCGGCGCTTGAGATGATCCGCGTCGATTTCCCCTCTTTCGCGGATGGGCGCGGCTTTACCATCGCCCGCGTCCTGCGCTTGCGCGGCTACAAGGGCCGCCTCCGCGCCCGCGGGCATGTGCTGGCCGATCAATATGCCATGGCCCGCCGCGCCGGATTCGATGAGGTCGAGATCGACGAGAATCTGGCCGCGCGCCAGCCTGAGGACCAATGGCGCGCCCGCGCCGATTGGCAGGCCCATGACTATCAGTCCCGCCTGCGCGGTGCCGCATCCGGACCGGCGACCACGGCCAAATAGGCCGCTTCATTGCCCTCCCCCCTTCCTTGCCATAAGTAGAGGCCGCAACCCGATTTGCGGAAACCATGATGACCGAGCAGAGCACAGTGAACCAAACCGCCGCCAAGCCCGTCCCGACATTGCCCGACGCCCAGACCGTGACCTCGGTCACCCACTGGACCGATCAGCTGTTCTCGTTCCGGGTGACCCGGCCCGCTTCCCTGCGCTTTCGCTCGGGTGAGTTCGTGATGATCGGCCTGATGGGCGACCCGCATCCCGAAACCGGCAAGCAAAAACCGCTCTTGCGCGCCTATTCCATCGCCTCGCCCGCCTGGGACGATGAGTTGGAGTTCTACTCGATCAAAGTGCAAGACGGCCCGCTGACCTCCAAGCTGCAACATATCCAGCCCGGCGATCAGATCATCCTGCGGCCCAAGCCCGTGGGCACGCTGGTGCATGACGCGCTGCTGCCCGGCGACCGGCTGTGGATGTTCGCCACCGGCACCGGCTTTGCCCCCTTCGCAAGCCTGCTGCGCGAGCCTGAGACCTATGAGAAATTCGACGAGGTCATCGTCACCCACACCTGCCGCGATGTGGCAGAGCTTGAGTATGGCCGCCAGTTGATCGAAGGGCTGAAGGCCGACGAGCTGATGCAGGAACTCATCGGCCCGGAAAACCTTGCCAAGATTCGCTATTACCCGACCACCACCCGCGAAGAGAGTCCCAAGATGGGCCGGATCACCAATCTTTTGCAGGATGGCACGGTCTTCAAAGATCTGGGCGTGCCCCAAATCAATGCCGCCCATGACCGCGCCATGGTCTGCGGCAGCCTTGGTTTCAACAAGGATATTATGGAGATTCTCGAAGGCTTTGGCCTGACCGAGGGTGCCAATTCCGACCCGCAGCATTTCGTCGTCGAAAAGGCTTTCGTCGGCTGAGCCGAATTAAGCCTTACGAAAGGTCGCAGCGTTACAACCAAGGTGTCGGCGCAGCTTTGCCGACGCTTTGGCAGAACCCTGCGCATCCCTAAAACGCCCCCTTCCGCTGCAATGCGGCAGGGCTTAGCTGACGCCTTGCGAGCGCGGGGGACTGCCGCGCGAAACGCAACTACAGGCGAAAGGCATATCAATGGCGAGCAATGGGACCCCGACCCCAAAGAAAGTCTCCGATCTGGCAACTCAGAAGGCCGACTTGTCCAGCACGGCGCTGATCGGCATCTTCGGCAGCGACAGCACGCCCGGCGCCCTGATCCGCGAAGGTGGCGGTAAAATCTCGCGCGTCGAAGTGGGCGATCAGGTCGCAGGCGGCATCGTCTCCGCCATCGGGCAAGGGACGTTGGTGCTGTCCAGCCGCCGCGGCAATCAGGTGCTGCGCCTGCCGCAGGGCTGAAACCTTGGGGGAGGCGCTGCGCGCGCCTCTTGACCTGCCGCGCGGGGCAGTGCACATCCCGCGCATGAGCAAGACAGCATTGATCACCGGCGCATCGCGCGGCCTTGGGGCCGCAATGGCAGAAGCCTTGGCCCCCACCCATCACATCATCGCGGTCGGTCGCACGACCGGCGCGCTCGAAGAGTTGGACGACCGTATCCAAGCCAAGGGCGGCAGCGCTACCTTGGCGCCGATGGACATCACCAACGCCGATGCCATGGCCGTGTTGTGCCGGGGCATCCATGACCGTTGGGGCGGGCTTGACCTTTGGCTGCATTGCGCCGTCCATGCCGCCCCGCTGACGCCCACCGATCACATCGACGCCAAAGATATGGAGAAATCCATCGCCGGAAACGTCACCGCCACCGCGCGGCTGATCACTTTTGTCTCGCCGCTCTTGGGGGCGGATGGCACAGCGGTCTTCTTTGACGATCCGCGTGCGGGCACGAAATTCTTCGGCAGCTACGGGGCCACCAAGGCCGCGCAGATCGCGCTGGCGACCTCTTGGCAGGTCGAGACCGCGCAGATCGGCCCCCGCGTCCATATCCTCACGCCCGAGCCGATGCCCACCGCCACCCGCGCCCGCTTCTTCCCCGGCGAAGACCGCGCGGCGCTGAGCGACACCGCCACGCAGGCCGCTGCGGTATTGGCGCAACTGTCGGAAAACTCCGCCTCCTGAACCGCGCGGCACCGGCGCGCTGCGCTTGCCGCCGGTCCGCCCCTCGCCTATCAAGGCAAAAAGGGGCCATTCATGCGTATTTTGATTACAAACGATGACGGCATCAACGCGCCCGGTCTGGCCGTGCTGCGCACCATTGCCGAGGAACTGGCCGGGCCTGCGGGCGAGGTCTGGACCGTGGCACCGGCGTTCGAGCAATCCGGCGTAGGCCATTGCATCAGCTACACCAAGCCGATGATGATCACGCAATTGGACGAACGCGTCTTCGCCACCGAAGGCTCCCCCGCCGATTGCGTCCTTGCCGCGATCCACGACACGATGACCGCCGCCCCCCCCGATCTGGTGCTCTCCGGCGTGAACCGGGGCAATAACGCGGCTGAAAACGCGCTCTATTCCGGCACGCTTGGCGGCGCGATCGAGGCGGCGTTGCAGGGTTTGCCCGCCATCGCCCTGTCGCAATACTACGGCCCCGCCAACCGCGATCTGGCCGATCCTTTTGAGGCCGCCGCCCAGCACGGCGCCGAGACCTGCCGCCGCATTCTTGAGCATAGCCCCAAGGAAGACGCGGCTTACGGGCTTTTCTACAACGTGAACTTCCCCCCCGTGGCAGGCGCCGATGTGCGTGGCATCCGGCTTGCGCCACAGGGCCGCCGCCCCGGCACCGGGTTTTCGACCGAAGCACATCTGTCGCCCTCGGGCCGCCGCTTTTTGTGGATCAAGGGCGGCGATCAACGCGTGCAAACGGCACCGGGCAGCGATGCCTGCGTCAACCTTGACGGCTATGTCTCGGTCACCCCGATGCGCTGCGACCTGACGGATCACGCGGCCCTCGAAACGCTGGCGGGCATCAACCGATGAATGAGCCACCCATCTCTGAAGCGGAACGCAAGATGCAGTTCCTCTACGCGCTGCGCTCCAAAGGCGTGACTGATGCGCGCGTGCTGACAGCGATGGAAGCGATCGACCGTGGCCCCTTCATTCGCGGCCTCTTTGCCAGCCGCGCCTATGAGGATATGCCCCTGCCCATCGCCTGCGGCCAGACCATCAGCCAACCCTCTGTCGTGGGGCTCATGAGCCAAGCCTTGCAGGTGTCGTCGCGCGATAAGGTGCTCGAAATCGGGACCGGCTCGGGCTATCAGGCCGCGATCCTGAGCAAGCTCGCCCGGCGGGTCTATACGATCGACCGGCACCGCCGTCTGGTCCAGGAGGCGCGCGGTGTCTTCGAGGCGATGGATCTGACCAATATCACCGCGATCACCGCCGATGGCAGCTTTGGCCTTGCCGAACAGGCCCCCTTTGACCGGATCATCGTGACCGCCGCCGCCGAAGACCCGCCCGGCCCCCTGCTCGCGCAGCTAAAAGAGGGGGGCATCATGGTGCTACCCGTCGGCCAATCCGACACGGTCCAACACCTCATCCGCGTGCGAAAGACCGCTGATGGGCTGGAATACGACGAATTGCGTGCCGTGCGCTTTGTCCCCCTGCTGGAAGGCTTGGGCAAGGACGGCTAATAGGTTACAGAGACACGGACAACGCCCCATACCGTCTGGGGGCGAAGATGAGGACTTGCAGATGCGCCAAACACGCTTGCGCCGCCCCATGCGGCTGACCCTAATGGCCGGGACCAGTGCGATACTGCTGGCAGGTTGCGAAAATCAGCCCTTGGATTACGATATGCGCAGCACCTTTGGCGATGGGTTCTCCACCGCTGAAGCCGCGCGCGGGCCTTTGGCAGACCGGCCAAAACCCGACGCACGGGGCGTGATCTCTTATCCCAATTACCAAGTCGTCGTCGCCCGCCGGGGCGATACGCTGAAAGACGTGGCCGCGCGCGTGGGCGCCGACAGCGGCGAATTGGCCCGCTACAACGGGATCGATCAGGGCGTCCCGCTCCGCCAGGGTGAGATCATCGCCCTGCCCCGCCGCGTCTCTGAGCCTGCGCCCGGCACCAATGGCGCCGTGGACATTACCACCCTTGCCGGCAGCGCCATCGACCGCGCCCCGGCGACCCCCAGCGTCCAGACCCAAAGCCTGCCGCCCGTAGGCACCAGCACCCCCGCACCACAGCCCGCCGCAGCACCGCAGACGAAAGAGCCTGTGCGCCACCGGGTCGAGCGTGGCGAGACCGCCTATACCGTGGCGCGTCTTTACAACGTGCCGGTCAAGGCGCTAGCCGAGTGGAACGGCCTCGGCCCAGATTTCGCGATCCGCGAGGGCCAATTCCTGCTGATCCCGGTCGAGAAACAGGCGCCCCCGCGTCAGGCGACCAACACCGCGTCGAGCGCCGCCGCCTCGCGCCCCGTGCAGCCGGTCACCAGCGCCCCCGGCGCAGGCACCCCCACGCCGACGCCGCCCTCCGCCGCCAAACCGCTGCCGCAGGATGAGACCGCACAGCCCCTGCCGCCCAAGGTCGAGCCGAAAGAGCCTGTGGCCGATGTGGGCAAGCCCACTGCCCCGGCAAAGGCCACCAAGATGACGCCGCCGGTCCAAGGCTCCATCATCCGCGCCTATTCTAAGGGCAAGAACGAGGGGATCAACATCAAGGGCAGCCCCGGCGGGCCGGTGAAAGCCGCCGAGGCGGGCACCGTCGCCGCGATCACCAAAAGTGCGGAGGGCATCCCGATCGTCGTGGTGCGCCATGCCAACAACCTGCTCACGGTCTATGCGAATGTCGACGGCGTGAATGTCGCCAAGGGCGACAGTGTCAGCCGGGGCCAGCAGATTGCCAAACTGCGCGGCGGATCGGAATCGCATGTGCATTTCGAGGTGCGCAAAGGCTTTGAGAGCGTCGATCCGACGCCCTATATTCAGTAACCAAACGACAAAGGGCCCGCAGAATATGCGGGCCCTTTCGCTCATACCGTCCGGCGCTCAACCGCCCGAAACGGGAACGCCTTTCCTGCCCGCCAAATCCACGAAATACTGCCATGCCACCCGGCCCGAGCGGGCGCCGCGTGTGGCTTGCCATTCGACAGCCTCGGCCCGCAGGGTGTCGTCGTCGATCTCTACGCCGAAGGCATCGCAATAGCCGCGGATCATCGCCAGATATTGGTCCTGATCGCAGGGGTGGAACCCCAGCCAGAGCCCGAACCGGTCAGAGAGAGAGACCTTTTCCTCGACCGCCTCAGAAGGGTTGATCGCGCTGCCGCGCTCGTTCTCGATCATGTCGCGCGGCATCAAGTGGCGGCGGTTCGATGTGGCATAGAGCACGACATTCTCCGGCCGCCCTTCGATCCCACCATCCAACACGGCCTTCAGCGATTTGTAATGGGCGTCGTCATGGCCAAAGCTCAGGTCGTCGCAAAACAGGATGAACCGCTGCGAGGCCCCGCGCAGGAGGGACAGAAGCCGCCCGACCGACGGCAGGTCTTCGCGCTGCAACTCAACGATGCGCAATGCTTCATGTGATGCTTGAACATCCGCGTGTATCGCTTTGACAAGGCTGGATTTCCCCATGCCTCGGGCACCCCAGAGCAGCGCGTTATTCGCAGGCAGCCCCGCCGCGAACTGACGGGTGTTGGCCAAGAGCGTATCCCGCGCCCGATCCACCCCCACCAAAAGCGGCAGGTCGATCCGCGCGACCTGCGGCACGGGCACCAGACGGTCGGGGTCGGTGTGCCAGACGAAGGCAGTGGCCGCATCGAAGTCCGGCGCGGCGAGCGGCGCGGGAGACATACGCTCCAGCGCCGCCGCGATACGGTCCATCGGATCATTGATCACAGCAGGTCTTCCTCGTCTTCGTCGTCAAAGTAGCCCTCTTCGCGCAGCTTTTCGTTGCGCTTCGTCTCGACCCGGCGCACGAGGAAGATCGAGATTTCGTAAAGGCCATAGACCACCACAAAAAGGATCACCTGCGTGATCACATCAGGCGGGGTGACCAGCGCGGCCAGCACGAGGATCGCCACCACCGCATATTTGCGCACATTGGCCAGACCTTCGGAACTGACCAGCCCCGCCTTGCCCATCAGTGTCAGCAGAACCGGGAGCTGGAAACACAGGCCAAAGGCCACGATGAACTTGATCGTGAGCGACAGATACTCCTGCGCCGAGCCTTGGAAGGCGATGGCCGCAATGCCGTTCTCACCATCCGGCCCACCGACCAGCGTGCCGGCCTGTTGGAAGCCAAGGAAGAAGTCGAAGGCCAGCGGCGTGACGACGTAAAAGGCGAAAGCCGCGCCAAGGAAGAACATCACCGGCGAGGAGATCAGGAAGGGCAGAAAGGCCCCCTTCTCGTTCTTGTAAAGCCCCGGCGCCACGAAGCGCCACAGCTGGTAGCTGATGAAGGGGAAGCCCAGCACCAGACCGCCCAGAAGCGAGATCGAGATGGCGACGAAGAAACCCTCTTGCAGCTTGATCAGGATCAGCCCGCAATCCTCTTGCCCGCGTTCGGCCATGGCCGAGCAGAGCGGTTCGGTCAGGAAGTTGAAGATCGGGTTCCAGACGGTAAAGCAGATCACCATCCCGATGATGAAGGCGATGACCGAATGGATGAGCCGCGTGCGCAGCTCGGCCAGATGCTCGATCAACGGGGCGGAACTGTCGTCGATCTCGTCATAATCGTCGGTGGCGCTCATTCAACTCACTCTTTCTTGGCGGCAGCTTTGGGTGCCGTTGTGGTCTTGGCGGCGGCATCGTCCGATGTCGCTTGGGCCTGACCTGCGCCTTTTTCGATCACAGGCCGCGCCGGGGCTTCCTTGGCCGGGGCGGCGTCCGAAAGCTTCGCCTTTGCTGCTTCGGCCTCGGCCATGGCTTCCGCCGCTTCGCGTTGCTTGCGTTCGGCGGCGGCCCGCGCGGTGCTGGCTTGGATCTTCTTCACATCCTCGGCCTTTTGCGCCGCCAATTTGCCAGTCTCGCTCTCAGGGTCGAAATTGGTCAGTGACCGGGTCGCGTCCTTGACCTCATCCATGGCGCTGCCCAACGGGTTGCTGGCCGTTTTGAGCGATTTGTTCAGCGACGATGACATCTCGCGCATGCCGCTTTCATCGGCGGCATCGTTCATCGCTTGGCTGAATTCACGCGCCATGCCTTTGGCCTTGCCCACGAATTGCCCGACGCGCCGAAACAGCACGGGCAAGTCCTTGGGGCCGACCACGATCAGGGCCACCACGCCGATGACTAAAAGTTCCGTCCAACCCAGATCGAACATCGGGTTACACCCGGTCCTTGTCGGCCTTCAGGTCGGTCTTGGGATGGGTGCCCTGATCGGCATGTTCCGGCAGGTCAGCATGGTGCACGTCTTCGACATGTTTGATCTCGTCGCGCTTGTTCTCTTCTTCGCCTTCGCTGATGCCTTTCTTGAAGCTGGTGATGCCCTTGCCGACTTCGCCCATGAGCGAGGAAATCTTGCCACGGCCAAAAAGCACCAGCACGACAACCGCGATCAGCAGCAGGCCCGGCAGTCCGATATTGTTCAACATGTCTGTTCTCCCATCAGTTTTGGCGCAGTCTGGTCGCGCCAGTCTGCACCGTGATAGCGGGCGGCGCCGGGACCATGAAGGGGCAATGCGGCGAATGGGCGGTGCTGCGGGCGAAGGACTGCCGATTTTCGCGCGTGCAATTCGAGTTGTGACATGTTTTTGTCAGGAGCGTCAGGAGGCAGCATGGTATCAGCGAAAACCGAAGATCGGCTTGTCCGGCTGATCGACAGGCTGCGGGATGGGCGGCTGCACCGGGCCGAGGATCTGGCCCGACAGTTCGGCGTCTCCCCCCGCACGATCTACCGCGATATGGGCAAGCTCAGCGCGGCGGGCCTGTCCATCGCTGGGACGCGGGGCGAAGGCTATCGGATCATCCCTGCGATCACCCTGCCCCCGCTGACCCTGACGGCGGCGGAGCTGGAGGCGCTGAACCTCGGCCTTGCCGTGGCAGCAGAGGTGGGCGACCCCGCCCTGCAAGCCGCGGCAGAGACATTGGCCGCCAAGTTCGACGCGGTGCTGCCGACCGAGGCCATTGCCGAGGGTGCCGCATGGGCGCAGGCGCTGAGGTCGCAGGGCAAAGCCACGCGGGTTTTCACTCATCTGCCGGTGCTGCGTGCCGCGGTGCAGGCCCGCCAAAAGCTGCGGATTGCGGTGATCGGCGAAGCGCCGCAAGTGGTGCGCCCGCTTGAGGTACGCAACTGGGGCCGGTTCTGGCTGCTGACCGTGTGGAGCGAGGGGGCGGCGGATTTCGTGACCCTGCCGCTTGATCAGATCGAGAGCGCTGAGCCGCTACCGGAGTTGTTCGTGGACGAGCCGGGCAGAACGCTCGCGGATCATCGCCCCTAACCCCAGATCAACGCCGCCTCAGCCCTTCAATCGCCAGCCGGTTTGCGGGGGCAAAAACGCCTCGACACTGGCCTGCGCGATCACGATGGTATCCTGTCCCGTTTTCACGTTCAGCCCGCCCTTTACCGCGTGCACCTCGGCGCGACCGCGCGGCAGTTTGGCCACCAGTGCGTCGACATCCACCTTCTCAGGCTCCTGCACCGCCACGGTGACCTGCACGCCCATCTGATCCGGCGTCACCTCCAGCGCGCCGAACAGCGGTAGGGAGGAATGGCGCAAGGCATCTTCGATCGCGCGGGCGGCGGCCTTGGTATAGTCCATCCCATGCAGATCGTTGCCCATGCCCATTTCGATGATAATCCGCTGCTCAGCCATCGGCACGCTCCATCTCGAAGCCGACGGAAAGCGCCACATTGGCCATGACCGTTGGGTTCCCTTCCCCTTCGGGGCGCGGCACGTCGAGACCGCCGTGATGCAGCTTCACCGTCACCTCGCCATAGGGAAAGACCGCGCGCAGCGCTTCGGCATCCACCAGATCGGGGCGCTGCACGCCCACGTCGAGGGTGATGCGCATGGCCGACTTATCGAAACCGAAAAGCTCAGCCAGATTGATCGAATTATGCCACAGCGCATCCTGCACCGCGCGTTTCGCGGCCTGCGTATAATCACCGCGCCGCAGGGAGGAGCCCATGCCGAATTCTACCAACAGCGGCTTCATGAGGTCACCGGAAAGACAAAGCAACGGTCGCGGCGCACGGTCAGCCACATGACGGCGCCGGGTTGCGGCAGAAAGACATTGGGCACCGTGGCCTTGAGCCGCGATCCGTCCTCTTCCAACACAAATTCCACGAGGCTTTCGTTGCCCATGAAACGCGCGCGTTCCACCACCGCCCGGGCCGGTGTGCCATCGGTCGCCGTGGGGCGCGGCCCCTTGCCCGCTCGGTCAAAATCGATGCGCAGGTGTTGCGGGCGAAAGACGATATTCACCGGCGTGCCATCGGCCACACCGGGGGCGAGGAATTGGCCGAAGACCGTATCGGCCAACGCCCCGGTCACCGTGGCCTCAAGCACATTGGCATCGCTGAAAAAGGCGACGGAGGCGCGGTCGACGGGCCGGGTATAGACGTTGTAGGGCGCGCCTTGCTGCACGATCTTGCCGTCGCGCATCAGCGCGATCTCATCGGCCATGCGCATCGCCTCGTCCGGCTCATGGGTGACCAGCAAAACGGCGGTGTCCTCTTCCTTGAGGATGCTCAGCGTCTCGTCGCGGATGCCATCACGCAGGCGGTTATCGAGACCGGAAAAGGGCTCATCCATCAGCATGATGCGCGGCTGCGGGGCCAGCGCGCGGGCCAGCGCCACGCGCTGCTGCTCCCCGCCCGAAAGCTGGTGCGGGTATCCGTCGATATAGCGCAGCAGGTCGACCCGTTCGAGCAGTTCTTCGATCCGCGCGCGTTTCTCCTCACGCGTGCCTTTCTTGAGGCCAAAGCCCACGTTGTCGGCAACGCTCAGATGCGGGAACAGGGCGAAATCCTGAAACATCAAACCGATCTCGCGCCGCTCGGGCGGGACGCGGAACATGGTGTCGCAGATCAGTTTGCCGTCGACATGGATCGTGCCGCTGTCTTGCATCTCAACGCCCGCGATCATGCGCAACGTGGTGGATTTGCCGCAGCCCGAGGGGCCAAGCAGGCAGGTCACCTGCCCCGGCAAGATCTGCAAAGATACGTCATCGACCACCTGCCGCCCGCCATAGGCGCGGCGCAGGTTGCGGATTTCCAGACGGGGGGTGGGGTCACTCATGGAGGCTGCGGTATCCGATCAAATCGCTCGGAAACCCAGCTATCAGCCCCGCCGCGCCCCCGCAAGCACCGCCGCGAACCCGGCCAGCAGCACGAAGATGCAGATCACCAACAATTGCTCGTATTTATGCCCCTCGGGCAGAAGTGCCGCTACCCATCCCCAGCCCCGCGCGAAATAGGCGGCAGCCCCCAGCATCGCGGCGGCAAAGGCGGCAAGGTAGCTCCAGACCGGAATCGCGCGCCCCGCCACCAGCCCCACCAGCAGCACGGGGGTGAGGAACATCGAGGCGGTGCCGCTCACCGCCACGGCATCAAAGAGCGTGGCGTTGCCCCAAAGCGTCAGCAGCGCACCAAGCGCCATGAACCCCGCCATCACCAGCCGCCCGCCTCTCAGGCTGCGCGGCGCGATGCGCCATTCCTCAACCATCAGCCGCGCGGCAGAGGCGAGCGCCGAGTCGAGCGTCGAGAGGGCCGAGACGAGCAGCGACAGCATCAGTGCCACGAAAATCCAGCCCGGGAACATCTGCCCCCATGTGCCGATAAGCTCCCCCTCATAGGCAGCGCCGGTCAGGCTGGCTTGGATGCCGAAAAAGCCAAAGCCAATGATGCAAAGGGTCGAAATCCAGAAGGCATGGAGGAAAGACGCCCGGGTGGTCGCCTCATCCGCGAGAAAGCCGCGGTCCATCATCACCGGGTCATGCGCCGGGTAGGAAAAGACCTGCAACAGCGCCACGACCAAGAGCACCCAGCCGTTATACGGCCCCGAGACTCCCGGCGCGCTCAACACCGCGCCAAGCTCGAACCCCGGGCTGAGCAGCAGCGCCCCAAGTGCGAGACCGAAGACGACGAGAAAGACCAGCATCTGCACCACATCCGTGCGCAGCGCCGCCGACAGCCCGCCCCATGCCGAATAGCCAAAGCCAAGGGCGGCGACGATCAGCACAGCCAGCGTGCCCGACCCGGGCCAGACGGCTTCGAAAATCAGCGCGACGACCAAGAGATTGGCAAAAACCTCAGACAGCAGCCGCAGCCCGATCACGAGGTTATAGGCCGCCGTGCCTGCGCCCCCGAAATGCCCCGCCAGCCAGTCCTGCACCGACCGCGCGCCGCCGCGCCGCAGGTGGCCGACGATGAAGCCGCCCGTCAGGAAAGACCCGTAATAGGCCGCATAGGCTAGCGTGCCCGCGATGCCGTAGAAATAGCCCAAGATCGCCGCGTTCATGAGGCTGCGGGCGAAAATCCATGTGGTGACTTGGCTCAGCACCAGCACCCAAAGCCCCGGCGCGCGGCCTGCCGCACTGGCTCCGCCAAAGAAGCCTTCGACCGTTGCGCGGCGCGGTGCCACCAAGAGGCTGGCAAGGATCACGGCAGCGAAAAGAAGGACAAGAACAGTGGTTTGCATGGGCGGCGGACCTTTTGCGAGAAGCTGATCCACAAGGGTTAGCCGCCGCCTGCAATCCGGGCCAGCACTGAAAACGCTGCTGTCAGGAATGTGATCCGCCGCGACGGGTCATGGCCGGGACGCGCGCCCCGGCCATGGAGGGTTTACATGGTCAGATTGGTGCCGCCGCCATCCAGCAGCAGGTTCTGCCCCACGATGAAGCCCGCGTGCTGCGAACAAAGGAAGGCACAGGTCGCGCCGAATTCCTCACGCGTGCCATAGCGCCCCGCGGGGATGCCCGCCTGCCGCTCGGCGCGGGCCTCGTCCAGCGTGATGCCCTTTTGCTTGACCACATTGGCGTCAAGCGAATCCGCCCGGTCGGTCGCATGGATGCCCGGCAGAAGGTTGTTGATCGTAACCCCCTTGCCCGCCACCTGCCGCGCGGTGCCCGCGACATAGCCGGTAAGCCCGGTGCGGGCGGAGTTGCTCAGCCCCAAAACCGGGATCGGCGCGCGCACCGACTGGCTGGTGATGTTCACGACCCGGCCCCAGCCGCGCTCCATCATGCCCGGCACCAGCGCTTTGATCAGCGCGATGGGGGCCAGCATATTGGCGTCGAGCGCCTTGATGAAATCCTCGCGGTCCCAATCCTGCCACATGCCGGGAGGGGGACCGCCCGCGTTATTGACCAGAATGTCACAGCCCTCTGCCGCCTTGATGACCAGCGCCTGCCCCTCTTCCGTGGCCACATCCGCCGCGACGGTGGTGACCTCGACGCCGTGTTCCTGACGGATGCGCTCGGCCGAGGCCTCAAGCGCCTCTGCGCCGCGGGCGTTCATCACAAGGTTCACCCCTGCCGCCGCCAGCGCCTCGGCGCAGCCAAGGCCGAGCCCCTTGGACGAAGCACAGACCAGCGCCTTCTTCCCTTTGATTCCCAAATCCACTTTGATTCCTCCTATGCATTTGCATATGCCTACCACGCCGCGCCGCCAATGCCAGCAAATCACCTGAGCCTTGACCCATCCGGGCCACAATTCTAGCCTATCTCACTGGCGAAAGTCCCTGAACCAAAGGCCCGTCATGTCCCGCAGCCGCACCGCCCCCGCACAGAACCTCGCCGTCTACCGCGCCGGGCAATTCCGCGCGAGCGATGGGGCCAATATGGGCGATGCGCTGTCCTTTGCCGCCGAATTGGTCCTCGATGATGTCTATGAGTTGGACCGCGCGGCAGAGCCGCAGCGCTTGTCTCTGCTAACCCTGCCCGGCGATCAATTCCGCCTTGCCGAGGATACCGGCGTGGGCCGCCCCGGGGGCCATCTGCATCTCGACAGCCTGCTGACGCTGATGTCGCCCGACGGGCAGACCCAAGAGGCGCTGCTGCTGGTGGAGGTCGATCAACACGGTCACGCGGCAGAGGTTTACCTTTTGCCGCTTGGCCCGCTGACACCGCAGACGGGCTACCGGATCGTCGGGATCGACACTCAGACCGCGCGGCAAAAGTTCGGCCAGCTGGCCTGCGTCTCTTTCACGCGCGGCACCCATATCTCGCTCAGCACGGGTGAGTTGCGGCCCATCGAAGACCTGCGCGTGGGGGATCGTATCCTGACCCGCGATGATGGCGTGCAAACCCTGCGCTGGATCGGGCAGAGCACCCTGCGCGCGGTGGGCGAATTTGCCCCGATCCGCATCCGCGCAGGCACGCTAAACAACGAACACGACCTGATCGTCAGCCCCGATCACCGGCTGTTCATCTATCAACGCAGCGATGAGATGGGCGCAGGCCGGTCCGAATTGCTGGTCAAGGCGCGGCATCTGGTCAACGGCGAAAGTGTGACGGTGCAGGACGGCGGATTCGTCGACTACTTCCAACTGCTCTTTGACGGGCATCAGATCATCTATGCCGAGGGGATCGCCGCCGAATCCATGTTGGTCGACAGCCGCACCCGGTCGGTCCTGCCGCCCGAAATGGCCGAAGCCTTGGGTGAGGTGATCCCCGGCCATTCCGATCTGCCCCATGCCGGGCTTGATCTGGCAGAGGCACTGCTAGACCGCCCCGACGCGGCGGCGCTGCTGCGCAAAGCCTCAACCCGTTAAGGCGCCTCGACGGCGTAGTGGAACTCCTCCCGGACGATCTTGCCGTCTTTGACGTGGTAAACGCCGATCTCTTCCATCTGGAACCGCTCACCGCTTTGCTTGTCGGTGGCATCGACCTTGAACATCGCGCTGAACTGGCTGTCGCCAAAGTAGAACGGGCCGATCACCTCGGTGCTATGTTCCTCCATCGCGTTTTCCCACCAGTCGTGCTTGCCGTGGATGGCCTTGACCCCATGGGTCTCTCGCCCCTGCCCGCCCATATCAGCGGCCTCGACCGAGACGGCATCGTCGGCATAGAGCCGATCAAGGTTCGCACGCACCGCAGCATTCCCCGCACGGCAGCCCGCGACCAATTCGCGGGCAATCTCTTTCAGTTCCATCGCATCCCCTCCATGTACCCCTTATGTTCTCACCCTACGCCACCCAGCGATTCGCAGCAATGGCCAGATTGCGCCCGGTCGCGGCGCGGCCTATATGAGTCGGATGTTGGACACGCCGCAAAACCGCCCCGCCCTGCCGCCCGAGATCGCGCGCCGTCGCACCTTTGCGATCATCAGCCACCCTGACGCGGGCAAAACCACGCTGACTGAAAAGTTCCTGCTGTTCGGCGGGGCCATTCAGATGGCCGGCCAGGTGCGCGCCAAGGGCGAGGCGCGGCGCACCCGCTCGGACTTCATGGCGATGGAAAAGGACCGGGGCATTTCCGTCTCGGCCTCGGCCATGTCCTTTGACTTCCATAGCGGTGACACCAACTACCGGTTCAACCTCGTCGACACGCCCGGCCACTCGGACTTTTCCGAAGACACCTACCGCACGTTGACGGCAGTGGACGCCGCCGTGATGGTGATCGACGGCGCGAAAGGCGTGGAAAGCCAGACGCAGAAGCTTTTCGAAGTCTGCCGGATGCGCGACCTGCCGATCCTCACCTTCTGTAACAAGATGGACCGGGAAAGCCGCGATACCTTTGAAATCATTGACGAGATTCAGGAGAACCTCGCCATTGACGTAACGCCCGCAAGCTGGCCCATCGGCGTGGGCCGCGATTTCGTGGGCTGCTATGACATGCTGCGCGACCGGCTGGAACTGATGGACCGCGCCGACCGGAACCGCGTCGCCGACAGCATCAAGATCGAAGGGCTTGACGACCCAAAGCTGGCCGAACACGTTCCCGCCGCGCTGCTGGAGAAACTGCGCGAAGACCTTGAAATGGCACGCGAACTGCTGCCACCGCTGGACCTCAAGGCGATGCACGAGGGCACGTTAACCCCGATCTGGTTCGGCTCGGCGATCAACTCTTTCGGGGTGCGCGAATTGATGGAAGGCATCGCCAAATACGGGCCAGAGCCGCAGATCCAAGCCGCCACCCCACGCCAGATCCTGCCCGAAGAGAAGAAAGTCGCGGGCTTTGTCTTTAAGGTGCAGGCCAATATGGACCCCAAGCACCGCGACCGCGTGGCCTTTGTCCGCCTCGCCTCGGGGCATTTTGAGCGTGGCATGAAAATGACCCATGTGCGCACGAAAAAGCCGATGACGGTGTCCAACCCGGTGATGTTCCTCGCCTCTGACCGCGAGTTGGCCGAGGAGGCTTGGGCCGGTGACATCATCGGCATCCCCAACCACGGGCAGTTGCGTATCGGCGACACGCTGACCCAAGGCGAAGCGCTGCGCGTCAGCGGCATCCCCTCCTTCGCACCCGAACTGCTGCAAGCGGTCCGTGCGGGCGATCCGCTGAAGGCGAAACACCTTGAAAAAGCGCTGATGCAATTCGCCGAAGAAGGTGCTGCAAAAGTGTTCAAACCCTCGATCGGTTCGGGGTTTGTCGTGGGCGTTGTCGGCCAGTTGCAATTCGAAGTGCTCGCCAGCCGGATCGAGTTGGAATATGGCCTGCCGGTTCGGTTTGAGCCGTCTCAGTTCACCTCGGCCCGCTGGGTGAACGGCACAAAGCAAGCCGTTGATAAGTTTATCGATAGCAACAAACAGCACATCGCGCATGACCATGATGGCGACATCGTTTACCTGACCCGCCTGCAATGGGACATCGACCGCGTCGAGCGCGATTACCCGGATGTGAAGCTGACCGCGACCAAGGAAATGATGGTGTAAAACGGCCCGCCCCCGGGGGCAGAAAACCTTGATTTCGGGGCCGATCATGGCATTCTAACCCCAACTGGGGAGACGCGATGACGACGACGACGAAATGGGGGCTGGTGGCCACGATCTTGGCCCCCGCAGAGGAGATACGCCGCTTTGCCGCCTACCATCTGGAGGCGGGCGCACATCGCCTCTACCTATACCTCGATGCGGAAAACCCAGAGGTTTTTGAAAGCCTGAAGGCCCATCCGAAAATCCGTGTCACCACCTGCGATGAGGCCTATTGGCAAAGGCTTTGTGGCAAACGTCCGCAAAAGCACCAAGTCCGTCAAAGCCAGAACGCGACCCGCGCCTATAACCGGGCGGATGATGTGGATTGGTTGATCCATATGGATGTGGACGAATTCCTCGTCTCTGACCGCCCGGTGGACGAGGTGCTCGCCACCCTGCCCCCGGCGCAGAAAATCACCCGCATCCGCCCGATGGAGGCTTTGGCGGGAGATGCCACTGCCTTCAAAGCCTTCATTCCGAACGGCCCCGAGCGCGCCCAGATCGTCTCGGCGCTTTACCCGACCTATGGTGACTACGTCAAAGGTGGCTTTCTGAGCCATCTGGCCGGGAAAGTTTTCGTTCGCACCGGGATGGCGGAGGTGCGGCTCCAGATCCACAATGCTTTTCAGGACGATACGATGATCGACGGGCCAGAGCAGCAGCCCGGCATTGATCTCGCGCATCTTCACGCGAAAAGCTGGCCGGAGTGGCTCGCCGCCTATCGTTACCGGCTGCAGAAAGGCTCCTACCGCGCCGATCTGGCCCCCAACCGCCCCCGCGATCGCGGCGGATTGTCGATGCATGAACTCTTTTCCATGATCGAATCCGAAGGGGGTGAGCCGGGACTGCGCGCCTTTTTTGATGAGGTCTGCGCCGATACGCCTGAGCTGCGCGAAACGTTGAAAGACCACGGTCTGCTGCGTCTCGCCGATCTCGACCTTGATGCAAAGGTGTCGCGCCAGTTCCCAAGTTAAGCGCCTGAGAGGGCAAGTGTTTGACGGCTGGGCCGCAACTTGCTATGCGCTTTCGCAACATGCCGCGGCAAATGCCGCCCCTTGGGCCATTCGGGCCGGCTTGTATTGCTGCCGCGGGCCAAGTCAGTGTCCGCTCAACTCGGACGCACATGACAAAATTTACCGATCTGAACCTCAATGCCAAGGTCCTCAAAGCTATTGATGAGGCTGGCTACGAATCGCCCACACCTATTCAGGCGGGCGCCATTCCCCCCGCTCTCGAAGGCCGTGACGTTCTGGGCATCGCCCAGACCGGCACCGGCAAGACAGCCAGCTTCACGCTGCCGATGCTGTCACTTCTCGCCCGTGGCCGGGCGCGCGCCCGGATGCCGCGGAGCCTCGTGCTCTGCCCCACGCGGGAGTTGGCCGCGCAGGTGGCCGAGAACTTCGACACCTATTCCAAGCATCTGAAACTGACCAAAGCGCTGCTCATCGGCGGCGTCTCCTTCAAAGAGCAGGACAAGCTAATCGACAAGGGCGTCGACGTGCTGATCGCCACACCGGGCCGCCTGCTTGACCATTTTGAACGCGGCAAGCTGATCCTGTCGGACGTCAAGGTCATGGTCGTGGACGAAGCTGACCGGATGCTCGACATGGGCTTTATCCCTGACATTGAGCGGATCTTTGGCCTCACGCCCTTCACCCGGCAAACGCTGTTCTTCTCGGCCACCATGGCGCCTGAGATCGAGCGGATCACCAACACCTTCCTCAGCAACCCTGAGCGGATCGAAGTGGCGCGTCAGGCGACCACGAGCGAGAATATCGAACAGGGCGTCGTCATGTTCAAAGGCTCGCGCAAGGACCGCGAGGCGAGCGAGAAGCGCAAACTGCTCCGCCTGCTGATCGATGCCGAAGGCGAGAAATGCACCAATGCGATCATCTTCTGCAACCGCAAGATGGACGTGGATATCGTCGCGAAATCGCTGAAGAAATACGGATATGACGCGGCCCCGATCCACGGCGATCTGGACCAGAGCCAGCGAACCCGCACGCTCGAAGGGTTCCGGGGTGGCGAGCTGCGCTTCCTTGTGGCTTCCGACGTTGCCGCGCGTGGCCTTGATGTGCCAAGCGTGAGCCATGTCTTCAACTTCGACGTGCCCAGCCATGCCGAAGACTACGTTCACCGCATTGGCCGCACCGGCCGCGCGGGCCGCGATGGCAAGGCGATCATGATCTGCCAGCCGCGTGACGAGAAGAACTTCGAGGATGTCGAGCGTCTGGTGCAAAAGGAAATCCCGCGCATCGAAAACCCGCTTGGCAAAGCCAAACCCGCCGAGGAGACCTCCGACGCGCCGGCCAAGTCCGATGACAAGCCCAAGCGGACGCGCTCGCGCAGCCGCAAGGCCGACAAACCTGTCGAGGCACCCGCCGAGGACAAGCAACCGCAGGCCGATAAGGCTGAGGCCAAGGTCGACGCCAAAACCGACGACAAAGCGCAGCCCGAAAAGGCAGAGGCCGCGCAGGACGAGCGCAAGTCGGGCCGCGGCAACAAGGACGAGAAGAAGTCGCGCGGCGGACGTGGCCGGGGCGACAAACGGGGCGGTAACGACAACCGTGTCGTCGGTCTGGGCGATCACACGCCAGACTTCATCGGTCTAAGCTTCCGCGAACGCATCTAAACCCCGCCACCGCGGGCATGAATTCGCCGCCGATCCCCGCCGGGATTGGCGGCTTTTTCGTCTGTGCTATGTGAGGGGAAACCCATCAGATAGGACAATCATGCTGCGCCCCGCCCTCCTCGCTCTCACGATCCTAACCGCCTTCACCGCCGCCCCCGCCAGCGCGGAACGCTGCCGGGCCGAGGTCAATGGCGCCGAAGTTGTGGTGGAAGCCGAGAATTTTGCCAATTTCGCCGAAGAGGTCGGCACCCGCGAGCGTCTGATGAATTGGCCCGCGCGGAAGTGGAGCAAGCTTTGGGGCACGCCGCCCGCCTGCGACAGCGGAGTGCTGTTCGACTACCTCGCCACCACTGTGCCGCTGGATCAGATCGACGGCTATTGCCTGACCGCCACGCCCGAAGACGGGCATTTCCTGATTCCCGGCGCGCGGAACTATCGCGGCTATTGCAAGAAGACCTTCTGCGAGCGGGTGAACACCACCAAGGAAGAGACCGTCGAGATCAGCAAGAACATCGCGCGCTCCACCGTGGACAGGCTCAGCCAGCCGGACAACCTCCGCGCCGTGGCGCATAAATCGGGGGCGTTCATTTTGACGGGAGGGGCCTCTGCCCTCAGCGCCAATTTGGCGACGACAGGCAGCACGCTGGCCACTGCCCTGTCGACCCCCGCCGCCCTTGCGGCCACGGGGGTAAGCGTGGTCGCGGTGGGCGGCGCGGTCTATATGTGCAGCGGTGACGCGGAGGTCAGCTCAGACGGCTGACCACCACGGTGACTTCGGGCTTCTTGCCGATTTCGTCATAGGACGACTGCCGCGCGACCTTTTTCAAGCCGTCATTCAGCTTGTCGTCATCCCGCAGGGTGGCGGCTTTCTGACGGTTCAGCCATTGGCTGAGGTCTTGTTCCAGCACATCGACGAGCGGCGCGTTGGAGCGGCCCGTTTCCGGCAGGCCCATCAGATCGACCCAAGGCTCGCCCAAGGGCTCGTCATCTGTATCGAGGATCAGCGTCACCGTGGCATGGCCGTTCAGCGCCATGCGGATACGGTCGCGGATCACACCATCCAGCGCACCAACCTGAACCGAACCGTCCAGATACATGCGACCCGTATCGACATGTTCGACCACCTTGGGCTGGTTGCCCGACAGGTCCACCATCATCCCGTTCACCGCCAGAACGCCGGTGATGCCCTTGGCATCGGCGATCTTGACGTGTTCGCGAAGGTGGCGGTGCTCCCCATGCATGGGGATCAGAACCTGAGGTTTCACGATGGCATGCAGCGTTTCAAGATCGGGACGGTTGGCATGGCCCGAAACGTGGTAGAGGCCCGAAGAGTCGTCGACAACATCCACACCCTTTTCCGAGAACTGGTTGATGATGCCGATCACGCCACGCTCATTGCCCGGGATGGTTTTCGAGGAAAAGAGGAAGAGATCGCCCTCTTTCAACTCGATCCCCTGATACTTGCCCCGCGCCAGTTGCGCCGAGGCCGCGCGGCGCTCCCCTTGGCTGCCTGTGACCAGCAACATCAGGTTCTCGCGCGGGATGGCGCGGGCGTTCTCGGGCGAGATGACGGGCGGGAAGTCTTTCATCACACCGGTCTGGATCGAGGCTTCGACCATGCGGTTCATCGCACGACCCAAAAGCACGATAGACCGCCCTGCCCGCGCACCGGCTTCGGCCAGCGTTTTGACCCGCGCCACGTTGGAGGCGAAGGTGGTGGCAACGACCATACCCTCGGCGCTGCTGACCAGCTTTTCGATCTCTGGGCCGACGGTGGCTTCGGAGCGACCGGGATGGGCAGAGAAGACATTGGTGCTGTCGCAGATCAGCGCCTTCACGCCATCCTTGCAGACCTCGGCCCAAAGCGCGTCGTCAAAGGCTTCGCCGACGCCTGGCGTGCGGTCGATCTTGAAGTCGCCGGAATGGATCGTGCGTCCCTCGGGCGTGTCGATGACCATGGCGGAGGATTCGGGGATCGAATGCGAGATCGGCAGGAAGCCCACTTTGAACGGGCCTGCGGTGATCTGCTCGGGCCATGCGCTGACAGTGGTGACCGCATCCTCGGGATGGCCGTGTTCGGACATCTTCCGGCGCGCGATATTGGCGGTAAAGGCGCGCGCATAGATCGGCGCCTTCAGCACCTCATAGGAATGCGCGATGGCACCGATGTGGTCTTCGTGAGCATGGGTGATAAAGATCGCCTCGATCTGGTCGCGGCGTTCCTTCAGCCAAGTGATGTCGGGCAGGATCAGGTCCACGCCCGGCGTGCTGTCCATATCCGGGAAGGCCACACCGATGTCGACGACGATCAGCCGCTCTTTCCCGGGCTTGCCGTAGCCATAGACATAGGCGTTCATGCCAATTTCACCCGCCCCACCGAGGGGCAGATAGATAAATCGTTCGCTGCTCATATTATTCAGCTTTGTCCTTATTGTAATCGTGGATCACGGTCAGCCCGTGCATCGTGAGTTCATCTTGATAATCATCGAACAGGTCGACTGCCTGCTGAAACAGCGGTGCCAGACCCCCCGTGGCGATAACGCGCATGGGTCTTGCACGTTCCGCCCTTATCCGCTCACATATCTCACGAACCAGCCCGACATAACCCCAAAAGACACCGGACTGCATGCAGGCCACCGTATTGGTGCCAATCACCGACGGCGGTTTCGAGATATCGACATGCGGCAGGGCAGCGGCCGCGTTGTGCAGCGCCTCTAGGCTGAGGTTCACCCCTGGCGCGATCACCCCCCCGATATAGGCCCCGTCGTCGGCCACCACGTCAAAGGTCGTGGCCGTGCCGAAATCCACCACGATCAGGTCGCCGCCATAGAGGTCATAGCCTGCCACGGTGTTCACCAACCGGTCCGGGCCGACCTGTGTCCCCTCGTCCACACGCACGTCGATCGGCAGTGCGCAGCCCGGTTTCCCGACAACGAAGGGCCGCGTGTTAAAGTAGCGATCCGCCAGAACGCGCAGGTTGAACACCACCCGCGGCACCGTCGAGCTGATGATCATATCGGTGATGTCGGCGTCGATATTCTGAAGCCGCATCAGTGTGTTGAGCCAAACGTAATATTGGTCTGCGGTCCGTTTCCATTCGGTCGACGTGCGCCATGTGGCGATGAACGCATCCCCATCCCAGATAGAGAACACGGTGTTGGTATTGCCGCAGTCGATTGCCAGAAGCATGGTGCCTCCCCTCCCCCCGATTTTAGAAAAACACGTCCGCCGCGGTGATGGGCACCGCGCCGTCGCGGGTGCGCAGGATCAGATTGCCTGCGCCGTCTACATCTTCGAAAACGCCGGTCATCTCGTCGCGCATGGTGCGCGCGGTGATGACCTCTCCGAGCCGCGCGGCATGGGCGAGCCAGGCGGTGCGGATCGTGCTGAACCCATAGGTCGTGAACTGCTCTTCCAGACCGGCGTATTCCCGCGCAAGCACGTCAAGGAACTCTTCCGCGCCCACATTGCCCCCCGCTTCGCGCAGGGTTACCGCAGGTAAGGCGCGCGCTTCAAGGCTGTCCGCCGCCGGTCCATGGGCAAGGTTCACGCCGATGCCGATGGCCAGATGCTCACCCACGCTTTCCAACAGAATGCCAGCGACCTTGCCGCCGCGCAGAAGAACGTCATTCGGCCACTTGAGCGCAAAAGCGTCCTCCCGCCCCGTCACTGCGACGAATGTGCGATAAAGTGCGAGCGAGGCCACGAAAGAGCGCAGCGCGGCGACGCCCGGCGGCTCTTTGCGCGGCATCATCAGGGTGGCCGCAAAATTGCCGCGGGGGGTGGCCCAGCTCCGGCCCCGACGCCCGCGCGCAGCCGTCTGCTCCAACGCCAAGATCCAAGTCGGCGCGGTCAGCTCTTGCTGTAACCGCGCCGCCTCTGAGAGGGTGGAATCGAGCGTGTCATAGACGCGCCGGCCATAGCCTTCCGGCCAAGGGGTCATGCGCGGGTCTGGCCGATCTCGTGCCCCACCGCTCAGTTCACCAGCGATGCCGCAGCCGATGCAGCCAAGCCTTCGACACCGAACATATTGGCAATGCCGACGATCATGATGACGGCAGAGGCCATCAACACCACGGTCAGCACGCCGCCGTTCTGGTGGTCGAGCGTGTCCGAACGCTCTTCGCCGAAGTACATGTAGAAGACGATGCGCAGGTAGTAATAGGCACCGATCACACTGGCGATCACGCCCGCGATGGCCAGCCATGTCATATTGGCGTCATAGGCCGCGCGCAGCACATAGAACTTGCCGAAGAAGCCCAGCATCGGCGGCACGCCCGCAAGGCTGAACAGCAACACCAGCATCGCCAGCGCCCGGCCCGGGTTGGTTTTGGCATACATGTTGAGCAGGGTGATATCGGTCACCGGCGCGCCGTCTTTTTGCATCAGCAAGATAAAGGCGAAGGTGCCGAGGTTCATGGTCACATAGATCGCCATATAGACCAGCATTGCCTGCACGCCAAAAGCGGTGCCCGCGGCCAGCCCCATCAGCGCATAGCCAATATGCGCGATGGAGGAGAAGGCCATCAGACGTTTGATATTGGTCTGACCGATCGCGGCGACCGAGCCAAAGAACATCGACAGAACCGACAGCAGCGCGACGATCTGGGTCCAATCGCTGACGATCTGGCCAAAGGCGTCATGCATCACCCGGGCGAAGAGACCCATCGCCGCAACCTTGGGCGCCGTGGCAAAGAAAGCCGCGATCGGTGTGGGCGCGCCCTCATAGACGTCCGGTGTCCACATGTGGAAGGGCACGGCGGAGACTTTGAAGGCCAGACCGGAGATCAGGAAGACCAGACCAAAGAGCAGGCCAAGCGATGTGCCGCCCGTTTGCGCCGTGGTGATGATGCCCGCGAACAGCGTGGTCCCGGCGTAGCCATAGACCAGCGATGCGCCATAGAGAAGCAAGCCCGAGCTGAGTGCGCCGAGCACGAAATACTTCAAACCCGCTTCCGTGGACTTAACCGAGTCGCGGCGCAGGGAGGCCACGACGTAAAGCGCCAGCGATTGCAGCTCGAGGCCCATGTAGAGCGCCATCAGGTCGCCTGCGGAGACCATCATCATCATGCCGACAACAGCCAAGGCTACAAGCATCGGATACTCGAACCGCAGCAAGCCGCGCAGTTTCATGTAGTTTTCCGACATGACCAAGACGGCCGCGGCAGAAAGCAGGATCGTCACCTTGGCAAAACGCGCGAAAGTGTCGTCGATGAACATGCCGTGAAAGGCGATATTGGTGGTGCCGTCGCCAGACATGGCCACCCAACCGGCCAGCAGCACCATCACCACCGCGGTCACCCAGACGAGCACCCCGGCGGCCTTGTCTTTCGACGTATAGACCGCGCCGAGAAGGCCAAGCAGGGCAAACCCCGCAAGGACGATCTCAGGCAGAATGATGTTCAGATCAGCGGATATCATGCGCCAAGTCCTTCTTAATGCGAGGCATCGGCGGTCTGCACGGCGGTATCAGCCGCCTCCAGCGCCATGTCGTAATTTTCAATCAGGGCCGCCACGGAGGGCCCGATCATGTCCAGCACCAGCGCCGGGTAGACGCCCAGGATCAGGGTCATCGCCACCAGCGGGGCAATGATCCATTTCTCACGGGCGGTCATGTCGGTAATCGCCTTGAGGCTTTCCTTGATCAGGTCACCCATCACCACGCGGCGATAGAGCCACAGCGCATAGGCCGCGGAGAAGATCACCCCCGTCGTGGCCACGGCCGCCACCCAAGTGTTCACTTGGAAGGTCGCCATCAGCGTCAGGAATTCACCCACGAAGCCCGAAGTCCCCGGCAGGCCCACATTGGCCATGGTGAAGAACATGAAGACCAGCGCATAGGCGGGCATCCGGTTCACCAGACCGCCATAGGCGTCGATCTCACGGGTGTGCATCCGGTCATAGATCACGCCGACGCTGAGGAAGAGCGCGCCGGAGATGAAGCCGTGGCTGATCATCTGGAAGATCGCCCCATCGACGCCCTGCTGGTTGGCCGCAAAGATGCCCATGGTCACGAAACCCATGTGGGCCACCGAGGAATAGGCGATTAGCTTTTTCATGTCCTGCTGCACCAACGCCACCAGCGAGGTGTAGACGATGGCGATGGCCGACATCCACAGGATCAGCGGCGTCATCACCTCGGCACCCACTGGGAACATCGGCAAAGAGAAGCGCAGGAAGCCGTAGCCGCCCATCTTGAGCAGGATTGCCGCCAGCACCACGGAGCCTGCGGTCGGCGCCTGAACGTGGGCATCGGGCAGCCAAGTGTGCACCGGCCACATCGGCATTTTCACCGCGAAGCTGGCGAAGAAGGCGAGGAACATCAGCGTCTGCATGCCGCCGACGATCTGGATGCCCAGAACCTCAAAGCTTTCGGAGCCGAAGTTATGCGTGAGCAGGCTGATCTCACAGCCGCCGATGCAGGTGGTGCCCGCTTCGGTAAACATCGCCACCATCGCGACCAGCATCAGCACCGAGCCGAGGAAGGTGTAGAGGAAGAACTTGAAGCTCGCGTAGATCCGCTCTTTCCCGCCCCAGATGCCGATGATCAGAAACATCGGGATCAGGCCCGCTTCGAAGAAGAGGTAGAAGAGCACCAGATCCAGCGCCATGAAGACGCCCAGCATCAGGGTCTCCAACAGCAGGAAGGCGATCATGTATTCCTTGACGCGATGCTCGACGTTCCAGCTCGCCGCGATGACCAGCGGCATCATGAAGGTCGTGAGCATCACGAAAAGGATCGAGATGCCGTCGACGCCGAGGCGGTATTTCAGGCCCAAAAGCCAGTCGGCCTCATCCACGAATTGGAAATCGGTGTTCGACGGGTCGAACTCGAACAGCACGAACAGCGAGATCAGGAAGGTGACCGTCGTGGTGATGAAGGCCAGCCATTTCGCATTGCGTCCGGCGGCGGAATCGTCACCGCGCAGGAAGACCGCAAGGATCAGCGCTGCGAATGCCGGAATGAATGTGATGATTGAAAGCAGATGCGTGTCCATCAGTTCGCTCCTCCGCTCATCGTCATCCATGTCACCAGAACGGCGATGCCGATCACCATGGCGAAGGCATAGGTGAAGATATAGCCCGTCTGAGCCTTACCCGCGAGGCGGGTGAAGAAGGGGATGATCCCCATGGCGACGCCATTGAGCGTGCCGTCGATCACAGTGCCATCGCCGCGTTTCCACAGGAACCGGCCGATCGTTTTGGCAGGACGCACGAAAATCACGTCGTAAACCTCATCAAAGTACCATTTGTTTTTCAGGAACAGGTAAAGCGGGCGTTGGTTCGCCGCCAGCCGCCCCGGGACGGTCGGGCTCCAGATATAGAACCACAGGGCCATGACCAGACCGGCCAGCATCGCGATGAAGGGCGAGACCTTGACCCATTTCGGCGCGGCATGGGCATCTTCCAGCACATGGTTGTCGGGTGCGAAATAAAGCGCCCCCTCGCCCGGCGCACCGCCGAAGGCTTCGTGATGGGTGCCGGCGTCTTGGTGGCCTTCAACCAGAGCATCCGCGCCATGGTCACCATCGACCGGACCAGTTGCGCCGTGGTCATCCTCGGCCCCTTCGACATGATCGTCACCGTGGCCTGCCATCTCGGCCATCGGGATGCCGTAGAACTTGCCGACTTGATCCGCGTGACCAAAGAAGCTGCCGTACCAGATCATCCCGGCAAAGACCGAGCCGAGCGCCAGAACGCCAAGCGGGATCAGCATGACCATCGGGCTTTCATGCGCATGCTCATGCGTGTGCTTGTTGCCGCGCGGTTTGCCAAAGAAGGTGAGGAAAATCAGGCGCCAGCTGTAGAAGCTCGTCATCGCGGCTGCGATCACCAGCATCCAGAAGCCGTACATCGACCCGCCGCCCCATGCGCTCTCGATAATCGCGTCCTTCGACAGGAAGCCCGCGAAACCAATATGCGTGAGCGGAATGCCGACGCCGGTGATGGCCAGCGTGCCGATCATCATCGCCCAGAAGGTATAGGGGATCTTTTTGCGCAGACCGCCGTAGTTGGTCATGTCCTGCTCATGATGCATCGCATGGATGACCGAGCCGGCGCCCAAGAAGAGCATCGCCTTGAAGAAGGCGTGCGTGAAAAGGTGGAACATCGCCGCCGAATACATGCCCACGCCCGCAGCCACGAACATATAGCCAAGCTGCGACATGGTCGAATAGGCGATGACGCGTTTGATATCGGTCTGCACAAGGCCGATGGTCGCGGCAACAAAGGCAGTGGTGGCGCCGATCACGGTGACAAAGGCCATCGCCTCGGGCGCGAATTCCATCACAGGCGACATGCGGCAGACAAGGAAAACACCCGCGGTCACCATGGTCGCGGCGTGGATCAGCGCCGACACAGGCGTCGGGCCTTCCATCGCGTCAGGCAGCCATGTGTGCAGGAAAAGCTGCGCCGATTTACCCATCGCGCCGAGGAACAGGAGGAAGGCGATCAGGTTCGCTGCGTTCCAGTCGTTCCACAGGAAGGTAACGGACTGTTCGGCCAGATCGGGTGCGGCGGCAAAGATATCGTCAAAGCGGATCGAGTCCGTCAGCATGTAAAGGCCAAAGATGCCCAGCAGGAACGCAAAGTCCCCCACCCGGTTGACCACAAAGGCTTTCATCGCCGCGGAATTGGCCGACGGCTTGCGGAAGTAGAAACCGATCAGCAGGTAGGAGGCGACACCAACGCCCTCCCAACCGAAGAACATCTGCACGAGGTTGTCCGCTGTCACCAGCATCAACATCGCGAAGGTGAAGAAAGACAGATAGGCGAAGAACCGAGGGCGATAGCTTTCGTTATCGCGGAAGTTCTCGTCATGGGCCATGTAGCCGAAGGAATAGAGATGTACGAGGCTCGACACCGTGGTGATAACGATCAGCATGATCGCGGTCAGACGGTCGAGCCGGATCGCCCAATCTGTGCTCAGCGTGCCGCTTTCGATAAAGCGCAGGATCTGAATTTGCTCTGCTGGGCCGTCCAGCGTCAGGAAGACCACCCAAGACAGGAAGGCGGCAAGGAACAGCAGCCCGGTGGCGATCCACTGGGCGGCCTTCTCACCGATGATCTTCCAGCCGAAACCGCAGAGGATGGCACCCACCAGCGGGGCGAATAGGATCGTGGTTTCCATTGCCTCAGCCCTTCATCACGTTGACATCTTCCACCGCGATCGAGCCACGGTTGCGGAAGAAACAGACCAAAATGGCGAGGCCGATGGCAGCCTCGGCAGCAGCGACGGTGAGCACGAAAAGCGTGAAGACCTGCCCCGTCAGATCACCAAGGAAACTGGAAAAGGCGACGAGGTTGATGTTCACCGCGAGCAGCATCAATTCGATGCTCATCAGCAGAATGATCACGTTCTTGCGGTTCAGGAATAGCCCGAAGATGCCGATGACAAACAGCGTCGCCGCCACTGTCAGGTAATGCTCAAGTCCGATCATGTCGTCCCTTACGTTCCCGCCCCTTGATGGGCTTTGGTCGCGCCCCATCTGAGGGGGCTTTTAGTATCACTTTGCCCCGGCTGCCACCGGGATTGCCGAAGCTTTAGCCGATAAAGCTGTAGCCGCCGAAAAACACGACGATCAACACCACGACCAGTACCACGATTGTTGTTCTCGACATTTCGACGTCCCTTCTCTCTCTTGGTTCAGCCGTTCTCTTTCAAAGAGAACGGCCCCGGAATTTTCAAAAAATTCCGTCTGTTACAGGCCCTGCCCTGACTTCACGTCGCGCAGTTCCATCGCCTTGGCCGGGTCGCGCATCATCTGGGCCACCACGTCTTGGCGCTTCACGTCCTTGCGGTGACGCAATGTCAGCACGATCGCCCCGATCATCGCCACCAGCAGGATCAGCCCCGCCAGTTGGAACAGCAGGAAGTAACGATCATACAGCAGCAGGCCGAGGGCTTCGGTGTTGAACCGCGCGGGATCAATCGCATTGGCCCGCAGGCTCTCCGCCGCCGCGCTCTGCTCCCATGCGCCAAAGGCCATGACGAATTGCATCAAAATCACCAGCCCGATCAGCAAGGCCAAGGGCATGTAGCGCGCCATCTCGGCCTTGAGTTCGGCGAAGTCCACGTCGAGCATCATGACGACGAAGAGGAAAAGCACCGCCACCGCGCCCACATAGACGATGACCAGCAGCATTGCCACGAACTCCGCGCCGAGCAGAACAAAGAGCCCCGCCGCCGAAAGGAAGGACAGGATCAGCCAAAGCACCGAATGCACCGGGTTGCGGCTGATCACCGTGAACAGCCCGCCGGTGATGACGCTGATCGCGAAGAGGTAAAATGAAAAGACCGTCATGCGCCGTCTTCCTTCTTGGTGTCTTGTTCGTCGTCGAGGACCGATTGCGCCAGTTCCAGCGCCCGGGTCATCGCGGGAAGCCCGGCAAAGACCGACATCTGGCTGATCGTCTCGACGATATGTTGTTTCGTGGCCCCCGCCTCGCGCGCGTGGCGCACGGTTTGGCGAAGGGCCATGTCATTCTGCGCGCCCTGCATGGTCAGCCCGGCAAGGGTCAGAAGCAGCCGCGTCCGCGCGTCCAGCCCGCCTTTGTTGACCGTGTCGCCGAACCAGAAATCCATCATTTCCTTCGGCATGGTGCCCATCATTGCCTCGAACCCTTTGGGCGAAAAAGCATCCATCGCCGGAAAGGCTTTGGCCATCTCCTGCGCTTGCTTCATCATCGCATCAAAAGGGTTCTTGGGGTCGCTCATCTGTAGGGCGCGTCCATTTCGAGGTTGCGGGCAATTTCGGCTTCCCAACGTTCGCCGTTGTCCAAAAGCTTGGCCTTGTCGTAGTAAAGTTCTTCGCGGGTCTCAGTCGAGAACTCGAAGTTCGGGCCTTCGACAATGGCATCCACCGGGCAAGCCTCTTGGCAGAAACCGCAGTAGATGCATTTGGTCATGTCGATGTCATAGCGCGTGGTGCGGCGGCTGCCGTCTTCGCGCGCTTCGGCGTCGATGGTGATCGCCTGCGCGGGGCAGATCGCTTCGCAAAGCTTACAGGCAATGCAGCGTTCCTCCCCATTGGGATAACGGCGCAGGGCATGCTCCCCGCGGAAACGGGGCGACAGCGGCCCCTTTTCATGCGGGTAGTTCAGCGTGGTTTTCGGCGCAAAGAAATAGCGCATCCCCAGCATGAACGCCTTGGCGTAATCTGCCAGCAGGAAATATTTCGCGGCGCGGGTGTAATCAGTCGCAGCCATATCAGCCCCCTACGGTCCAGCGGGCGTAGATGCCCCAGAACCAATCGAATTTTGCAGCGAATGCCACGAAGACCACCCAGAAGAGCGAGAAGGGAAGGAAGACTTTCCACCCCAGCCGCATCAGCTGGTCATAGCGGTAGCGCGGCGTGATGGCCTTCACCATGGCGAACATGAAGAAGACCATCAGCATCTTGATGAACATCCAGAAGAAGCCATCGGGCAGGAACGGCACCGGCGACAGCCAGCCACCGAAGAACATCAGCGACACCAGCGCGCACATCAGCACCACCGCCACCAGCTCGCCAATCATGAAGAGCAGGAAGGGCGTCGAGGAATATTCCACCTGATAGCCCGCGACGAGTTCCGATTCCGCTTCCGGCAGGTCGAAGGGCGGGCGGTTGGTCTCCGCCAGCGCCGAGATGAAGAACAGGATCAGCATCGGGAAATGCGGCAGGAAGTACCAGTTCAGCAGACCCCAGTCGCCATCCTGGGCCGCCACGATGGAGGAGAAGTTCATCGACCCGGTCGAGAGGATCACGCCGATGATGATCAGACCGATCGAGACTTCGTATGAGATCATCTGCGCGGCAGAGCGCAGGCTCCCTAGGAACGGGTATTTCGAGTTCGACGCCCAACCGCCCATGATCACGCCGTAAACCTCAAGCGAAGAAACCGCGAAGACATAGAGGATGGCCACGTTGATGTCCGACAGGATCCAACCGTCGTTAAACGGGATCACCGCCCAAGCGATCATTGCCATGACGAAGGAAATCATCGGCGCAAGGAAGAAGACCCCCTTGTCGGCGCCCGCCGGAACCACCACTTCCTTAACGATATATTTGAGGAAGTCGGCAAAACTCTGAAGCAGGCCGAAGACGCCCACAACGTTGGGGCCGCGGCGCATCATCACGGCGGCCCAGATCTTGCGGTCGGCATACATGAGGAAGGCCAGCGCCAGCAGCAACGGCACCACCAGCAGCAACACCTGCCCAACCGTCAGCAGGGCAATGCCAAGCCCGGTCGTGTAAAAGAAATCAGCCATAAGTCCTCACACCGTCGGAATGCCGCGTTCCGCGCATTGAAACGCGGTCACTTCGGCATCAATTGTCTTCAAGCCTTTGGGCAGGCTCGGCGAGATTGTGTAAACAGCATCTGCCCGCCATATGCCACCCTCTTCGCTCACATTTGTCCGCACATGACGCGCAAATCCGTAGCCTCGGATCAGCGTGTATTGCGCGGCGGCGCATTCGGCGTAGTCCGACACGTCCTGCGCCGAAAGCGCCTTGGTCATCGCCACGTTGAATTGCACCAAATCCCCGTCCAAAAGCTGGGTTTCGACCCCCTTGTAATCGGGGATAAAATCCTCGGCCACCGGCACCTGCGGTTCGCAGGCGGCCAGTAGCATCAAGGGGGCCAGCGCCATTGTTCTCACTCCGCCGCCATCGGCTCGGCCCGGCGCGCGGCGGCCAGTGCCGACAGTTCCGCCATCAACTGGCTGGCCCGCGCGATCGGGTTGGAGAGATAGAAGTCACGCACCGCAGGCGCGAAAGACGCATTGCCCAGCTTGCCTGCAGGCAGCGCGTTCCATTCGTTTTCCGGCACCTCATCGACATTCGCCAGATGCGGCACGGCCTCGGTCAGCTTGCGGCGCAGCTCGGCGATGGAATCATAGCCCAGTTGCGCGCCCATCTCAGCCGAAAGCGCCCGGAGAATCGCCCAGTTCTCTTTCGCCTGCCCCGGTGCAAAGCCTGCGCGCAGCGCCAGTTGCGGACGGCCTTCGGTGTTGACGAACAGCCCTGGCTCCTCGGTATAGGCGGCGCCCGGCAAGATGATGTCGGCACGGTGTGCGCCGCGGTCGCCATGGCTGCCTTGGTAGATCACAAAGGGGCCTTCGCCGATCTCGATCTCGTCGGCACCGAGGTTGTAAATCACCTCTGCCGCGTTCACGTCGTCCATACCGTTTTCGGCCACGGCACCGATGTCCATCGCACCGACGCGCGAGGCGGCGGTGTGCAGGACCATCAGCTTGCTCTTGGTCTTCTCGGCCAGTTCCATCGCTTTCGCCAGAACCGCCGAACCATCGGCTTCGCGCAGCGCGCCCTGCCCGACGACGATCACCGAAGGCTGCTCCAACACTTCGTCGAAGTCGCTGCCCATCAGCTTGTCGAGCGTCGCGCGGTCGTTGCCCAGATGGTGATGCGGATAAGTCAGATCGGCCGCCTCGCCGATCAGGCCGATCTCGGCACCGTTGGTCCACGCCTTGCGGATGCGCGCGTTCAACACGGGTGCTTCGACCGCCGGGTTACAACCGATCAGCTGGATCATCTTGGCGCTGTCCAGATCTTCGATCCGGGCGTTGCCGACATAGCCGAAACGGTTGCCCGCGGGCAGTTTCGCGCCATCGGTGCGGCATTCGACAACACCGCCCTGCCCTTCGATCAACTGCTTCAGCGCGAAGCTCGCCTCCACCGGGGCCAGATCGCCAATGAGACCGGCCAGCTTCTTACCCTTCATCGCGGCGGCGGCGGCATTCAGCGCCTCGGGCCAGCTGGCTTTGCGCAGCTTGCCGTTCTCCCGGATGTAAGGTGTGTCAAGACGCTGGCGGCGCAGACCGTCCCAAACGAAGCGGGTCTTGTCGGAAATCCACTCCTCGTTCACGCCGTCATGGTTGCGCGGCAGGAAGCGCATCACTTCGCGGCCCTTGGTGTCGACGCGGATGTTGGAGCCGAGCGCATCCATCACGTCGATGCTCTCGGTCTTGCTGAGTTCCCACGGACGCGCGGTAAAGGCGTAGGGTTTGGACACCAGCGCGCCCACCGGGCAAAGATCGATGATATTGCCCGACAGGTTGCTGTCGATCAGCGCGCCGAGATAGGTCGTGATCTCCGCATCCTCGCCGCGGCCTGTCTGGCCCATGACGTGCTGGCCCGCGACCTCGGTCGTGAAGCGCACGCAGCGGGTGCAGGAGATACAGCGCGTCATATGGGTTTCCACCAGCGGGCCGAGATCGAGATCTTCGGTCGCGCGCTTGGGCTCGCGGTAGCGCGAGAAGTCGACGCCGTAGGCCATCGCCTGGTCCTGCAGGTCGCACTCACCGCCCTGGTCGCAGATCGGGCAATCGAGCGGGTGGTTGATGAGCAGGAATTCCATCACGCCTTCGCGGGCCTTCTTGACCATGGGCGAGTTGGTTTTCACGACCGGCGGCTGGCCCTCGGGACCGGGGCGCAGGTCGCGCACCTGCATGGCGCAGGAGGCGGCGGGCTTGGGCGGCCCGCCGACGACTTCCACAAGACACATGCGGCAGTTGCCCGCGATCGACAGACGCTCGTGGTAACAGAAGCGCGGCACTTCGATGCCGACCTGCTCGCAGGCCTGAATGAGCGTCATCGCCCCTTCGACTTCGACTTCCTTACCGTCGATGATGATCTTGCGGATATCGCTCATAAGCTCACTTTGCCTTCAGTAACGAACCGATCCGGCTCGATTTTTGAATCTCTTCGCGTCCAAGCGCACAATAGCTTTGCGGGTCCGAAGTATCGACCCCCTTGGCCTTGAAAAACGCGGCGCCCCGCGCTCTCATGCGCGCTTTTTCAGCGTCACTATCAATATAGGCGTCGATCTCGGCGTCGGAGTAGCCCAGATCGCCCGCCTTGCCTTTCAGGTCCCAAGCCATCTTGACCGCGCGCAGCATCCGCGCGCTGATGTCGGGGCAGTTCTTACGGATGATGTCGGCCACGCCCATGTCCAAGAGCGCATCGTCGATGGCAGCCACCTCGCGCAGCGGCGGTTTGGCGGCGACCGGTGTCACGGTGGCGGCGGTCAGGCTCAGGCCCATCACGGCGATCATCAGGGTGCGCATATCAATTCTCCTTCAAGCAGCGGGCCGGAACGGCCCGTCTGACAGATGGAGATTGCAGGCCGTGATATTCAATATCACCGCCGCAAAGACCCGCAGGCCCGCGATATGTCGCCGATGCGATCACTGTGGGCAGTGGCCCTGAAAGGTCAGCGCCCCGCCATCGAACCGCAGCGCGCTTGCCGGGGCATCGGGGCCAAAGGTCCAGTCGATTTTCGAGTTGCCGTAGTTGCCGACACAGTATTTCACCGCCTCATAGCGCGCCGCTGCACGGGCGCCGTCGATGGATTTGCCGGCGTCCTTGACCGTCACCTGAAAGACATCCCGCTGGCCGTCGACCTTGCGTAGTTTGGTGTTGAAATACTGCCCGTCAAAGGCAATCCGCTCGCCATCATTGGCGCAGCCCGCCAGCAGGGCGCTGAGCGTCAGAACCGTCAAAGCATATTTCATAGACCTACTCCGATGCGCCATGGGCCTCGGCCTTGCCGACCGCCCCGCGCCTGTTGTGGACGGACGCGCCTGACGCGCGCCCGCTATCGCCGCTCCTGCGTCAAGCGTCAAGCCGGTGAGGCCCGCCGCCGCGCAGGGTTTCACTCCGCCGCGACCGCGCTGACGCGGCCCGTGCGCTTGTGTTTGATCCGATCTTCGATCTCATCGCGGAAGTGGCGGATCAGACCTTGGATCGGCCAAGCCGCCGCATCGCCGAGCGCGCAGATCGTGTGCCCTTCGACCTGTTTGGTCACGTCGAGCAGCATGTCGATCTCTTCGGGTTCTGCATCGCCCGAGACCAGACGGTCCATCACCCGCATCATCCAACCGGTGCCTTCGCGGCAGGGCGTGCACTGGCCGCAGCTTTCGTGTTTGTAGAACTTCGACAGCCGCCAGATCGCTTTGATCACGTCGGTGCAGTTGTCCATCACGATCACCGCCGCGGTGCCGAGGCCCGAACGCTGCTCACGCAGGTAGTCGAAATCCATGATCGCGTCGCGCATGTCCTTGCCGGGGATCAACGGCACCGACGACCCGCCGGGGATCACCGCCTTGAGGTTGTCCCAGCCGCCGCGGATGCCGCCGCAATGGGTCTCGATCAGCTCTTCAAAGGAGATCGACATCGCCTCTTCGACGACGCAGGGGTTGTTCACGTGACCCGAGATCGCAAAGAGCTTGGTGCCCGCGTTATTGGCGCGGCCAAAGCCCGCGAACCACTCAGGGCCACGGCGCAGAATGGTCGGTACCACGGCGATGGATTCGACGTTGTTCACAGTGGTCGGGCAACCGTAGAGACCCGCGCCCGCCGGGAACGGCGGTTTCATCCGGGGCATGCCCTTCTTCCCTTCGAGGCTCTCCAGCAGCGCGGTTTCTTCGCCACAGATATAGGCCCCTGCCCCGTGGTGCAGGTAGATATCGAAATCCCAGCCCGATTTGCTGGCGTTTTTGCCCACCAGACCGGCCTCATAGGCTTCATCAATCGCGGCCTGCAGGGCTTCGCGCTCGCGGATGTACTCGCCGCGCAGGTAGATATAGCAGGTATGTGCGTTCATCGCGAAAGAGGCGATCAGGCAGCCTTCGATCAGCGTATGCGGATCGTGGCGCATGATCTCGCGGTCTTTGCAGGTGCCCGGCTCGGATTCGTCGGCGTTGACCACAAGGTATGCCGGGCGGCCATCGCTTTCCTTCGGCATGAAGGACCACTTGAGCCCCGTGGGGAAGCCCGCCCCACCCCGGCCCCGCAGGCCAGAGGCTTTCATCTGGTCGACGATCCAATCGCGGCCCTTTTGAATGATCCCGGCGGTGCCATCCCAATGGCCGCGCGCCTGCGCGCCTTTCAGGGTGCGGTCATGCATGCCGTAGATGTTGGTAAAAATGCGGTCTTTGTCCTGAAGCATGATGCCTACCTTTGGTTCTCACGGCTGGCCCGGCGGGCCTGCCACATTTGATATATCACGACCATCGCCCAGAAAAGCGCGGCCAGTGCAGCAAAGTCGAAGAGCAGCGCATAACGCCCCGGCAGGCCAAGCGCCGGGCCGGCCCATTGCATGGCCAGCCACAAGCACATGGTCACGGCAATGACCAGCCCTGCGGTGCGGCCCTTGCGGGCAAGCGCTCTGTCTTCGGCTTCGCTCATGTCTCTCTCTTACCCCGATCAGCCCTCGGCCTTGCCGTCACTGGCAATAGCCTTGGCCTGACCGATCCAATCGTCGCGCCGGATACGGCCCTTGAAACGCAAACGGGAATCGACCCAGTCGATCTCCTCCCCCTCAAGTGCCGCGATCTGATCGAAATGGAAGATGCCCAATTCATTCAGCGTCTGTTCCAGCTTCGGCCCGATGCCGCCGATCCGCTTGAGGTCATCCGCCCCACCCGCGCGGGGTGCATCCAGCAGCGCGGGTTTGCCATCGGTCGATGCGCCACCTGTCGCCCCCTTGGGCGCGGTCTCGACGGTCTCTTCCGGGGTGGTCACCACTGCGGGCGCTTCTTCGGCTTCGACAACCTGTTCCGGGGCGGCTTCTACGGCGGCTGTGTCGGCCACGGGCGGCGTCGGCGTTGTTTCCTCGGAGGTTTCGGCTGGCTCTTCCTCTCCCGCCACCTCGGCCTCGGCAACCTCATCCGGCGCAGCTTCAACGGCAGCCGTATCGGCCACGGGCGCGGTCGGCGGTGTCTCCTCCACAGGCTCAACCGGCGCGCTGGCCTTTCGCGCGGCCCCGATGCCCGCGTCACCGGCTGGGACGGTGCCCACCGCTGGCGAGACGCTGTCCGATGCTGTCGGTGCCGCTGCAACCGATGCTGCCGCCGCGCTGCGGGTGTTGTCTTGCGGTGCGGCGGCTGGCACGTCTTTGCACAGCAGGGTCATCGCCAGATAGCCCACGATCACCGCCACCAGCACACCGGCCAAAATAGACATCAACAGACCCCAAATGCCGAAAGCCAGCAACAGGAATGCCACGAGCAAACCGACACCGGCACCCAGCCACCAGCAGCGCTTGGTGCAGGCTTCTCGTTCCGAAATATCCGTCATGACTGTCCTTCTCTCCCTTGATGCGGGCGATGCGGCTTATGGCTCTGCGGGGTGGTGTGGGTGCCGTCCTTGGCCCGTTGTTAATCTCCGTCTTATTCTTCTGCGAGGCGCGCGGCCTGCTCTACCCAATTGTCGCGGCTGACGCGGCCTTTGAACCCTTCGAGGTTCTGATCGACCCAAGCGACCTCCTCAGGGCCCCATTGGGCGATCTGATCAAAGTGGTAGAACCCCATGCCGTTGAGCATCTGCTCTAGCTTCGGACCGACGCCTTTGATCTTTTTCAGATCATCCGCCTCGCCCTCACGCGGGCCGTCCAACTGCGCGGGCTTTTGGCCGGGCGTCGCGGGGGTGTCGGTCTCGGCCTCGGCGGCATCGACGGTTTCACCCGCGGGGTCGCGCTTGGAACGCGGCTTGCTTTTCGAGGCGGCCTCGGCCTCCTGCTCGGTGATGCCGGTCTTGTCGGCGCTTTCGCCCTCGGCGGGACGCGGCTCTTCGGCTTCGACCTCTTCCACGGTTTCAGGCTCCGGCGCGTCGGGCTTGCGCTGCCATGGGGTCAGCAGCGGCACCTCGGTGCCGTCGATGCGCTTGACCGTATCGCCGATATCGACCGCCGCTTGCGCGCTGGCGTTATACTGCGTGCGCCCGCTTTCGTGATCCGTGAGGCTGGTCAACCCGCCCAGAGGCTCGGAGGCATAGCGCCCGTTCTGCGGCCCGGGCACGGGCACGCGCCCCTCGCTCAACTCATCAAGGATTTCGTTCAGCCGCGCGGTGGTCAGGTCTTCGTAATAATCCTTGCCGATCTGCGCCATGGGGGCGTTGGAACAGGCACCGAGGCATTCGACCTCTTCCCAAGAAAAACGCCCATCCGCCGACAACTCATGCGGCTTGGCGGCGATACGCTCTTTGCAGACGGCGACCAGATCCTCGGCCCCGCAAATCATGCAGGAGGTGGTGCCGCAAACTTGGATATGTGCCACGGAACCAACGGGTTGCAGTTGGAACATGAAGTAGAATGTCGCCACTTCGAGGCCCCGGATATAGGCCATGCCCAGCATTTCCGAGACATGTTCGATCGCGGGGCGGGTCAACCAGCCCTCTTGCTCCTGCGCGCGCCACAAAAGCGGGATGATCGCGCTGGCCTGACGGCCTTCGGGGTATTTGGTGATCTGCGCTTCGGCCCATTCTTGGTTGGCGGGCGTGAAGGCAAAACTGTCGGGCTGGTCAGGGTGTAGACGGCGGAGCATTAGTTCGAACCTATGGTCAGGCGGAGGCCAATGATGCCCCCGGCGTAAATTTCTTCAAAACGAGGTGACGCCAGCGGCATCACCGGTCGATCTCTCCAAAGACGACGTCCATGGTGCCGATGATCGCGGCCACATCGGCAAGCTGGTGGCCGCTGGCCACATGGTCCATCGCCTGCAAGTGCAAGAAGCCCGGCGCGCGGATTTTGGAGCGATAGGGTTTGTTGGAGCCATCGGCCACAAGGTAGACGCCAAACTCGCCCTTGGGTGCTTCGACGGCGCAGTAGACCTCGCCCTTGGGGACGTGGAACCCTTCGGTGTAAAGCTTGAAGTGGTGGATCAGGCTTTCCATGTCGGTCTTCATCGCGGTGCGCGACGGCGGGGTGATCTTGCCCCGGGCCAGCACATCGCCCTGCCCCTCGGGGGCGCGCAGCTTCTCGATCGCTTGCTGGATGATGTAGGTCGACTGGCGCATCTCTTCCATCCGGCAAAGGTAGCGGTCAAAGCAGTCGCCGTTCTTGCCCACGGGAATCTGGAAGTCGAATTCGTCGTAGCATTCATAGGGCTGCGCGCGGCGCAGGTCCCAAGCAAAGCCCGACCCGCGCACCATCACACCGCTGAAGCCGTAGTTGAGGATATCCTCCTCGGTGACGACGCCGATGTCGACGTTGCGCTGTTTGAAGATGCGGTTCTCGGTCAGCAGCTCATCAATGTCGACCATGAACTTTTTGAGGAACTGTTCGCACCAAGCTTCGATATCGTCCAGCAGCGCGGGCGGCAGGTCTTGGTGGACGCCGCCGGGGCGGAAGTACGCCGCGTGCAGACGCGCGCCGCAGGCCCGCTCGTAAAAGATCATCAGGCTCTCACGCTCTTCAAAGCCCCAGAGCGGCGGCGTCAGCGCGCCCACGTCCAGCGCCTGCGTGGTGATGTTGAGAAGGTGGTTCAGAATGCGCCCGATTTCCGAGAACAGCACCCGGATCAGCGAGGCACGGCGCGGCACCACCGTGTCGGTCAGCTTTTCGATGGCCAGACACCAAGCGTGCTCTTGGTTCATCGGGGCCACGTAATCCAGCCGGTCGAAATACGGCAGGTTTTGCAGGTAGGTGCGGCTTTCCATCAGCTTTTCGGTGCCACGGTGCAGCAGGCCGATATGGGGGTCGCAACGCTCTACCACCTCACCGTCAAGCTCAAGCACCAAGCGCAAAACCCCGTGTGCGGCAGGGTGTTGCGGGCCGAAGTTAATGTTGAAGTTGCGAATCTTCTGCTCGCCGGACTCAAAGTCGGTCGACCCGTCGTCAAAGGCTTTTGTGCGAATGTCGCCGTCCATTACCGTTTCTCCAGTTCTTGCAGCTTCATGCCCATCCACCACAGCAGGGCAATCGTGCCCAGCGGGATCAGACAGGCCACCGCCCAGTATTTGTTGATGCCGAAGAACGGCAGCAGTTTGACCATCGGAATGGCGGTCAGCGCCGAGAGGATCAGCCACCAAAGCCCGCCCATTACTTCGCGTCCTTGCTCACATGACCGTCGGGTGCCGACTTGTCGTCGCCGGGCAGGATGTAATCAGCCCCTTCCCAAGGCGACATGAAGTCGAACTGGCGGTATTCCTGAACGAGGCTCACAGGCTCATAGACCACACGTTTGGCGCCTTCGTCATAGCGCACTTCGGTATAGCCGGTGGTCGGAAAATCCTTGCGCAGCGGGTGCCCGCGGAAACCATAGTCCGTCAGAATACGGCGCAGGTCCGGGTGGCCGGAAAAGAGGATGCCGAACATGTCAAAGACTTCACGCTCGAACCAATCGGCACTGGGGTGCACGCCGGTGATGGAGGGCACCATGTCCTTCTCCCGCGCGGCGGCGCGCAGGCGAATGCGCTGGTTTTGGTACATCGACAGGAAGTGGTAAACCACGTCGAAACGCTTGGCCCGGCCCGGATAATCCACCGCCGTAATGTCCACCAAAGTCGAGAAGCGGCAGGTCGGGTCACCTTTGAGGAACTCGACAAGCCCGGCGACATTGGCCAGCGCCACATCCATGTTCAACTCACCCTTGGTGACATCCCATCCGAGCACGCAATCGGGGCGTTTGGCTTCGATATAGGCCCCAAGTTCCTGCAGTTGTTCGCTCATCGCAAATCTTCCTTCCACGCGCCGATCAACGCCATCTCACTGTCCCGCGCCTTTGGCGCTTTGTCCTTCTGCCTGCCCCGCTGGTGGCGCAGGCGGTTGCCTTAGCGCACGATCGTCCCGGTGCGGCGGATCTTACGCTGCAACTGGAGGATACCATAAAGCAGTGCTTCCGCCGTCGGCGGGCAGCCGGGCACATAGACATCGACCGGCACGATGCGGTCACAGCCGCGCACAACCGAATAGCTGTAGTGATAGTAACCGCCGCCATTGGCGCAGGACCCCATCGAGATCACATAGCGCGGCTCTGGCATCTGGTCATAGACCTTGCGCAGCGCCGGGGCCATCTTGTTGGTCAGCGTGCCCGCGACGATCATCAGGTCCGACTGGCGCGGAGAGGCGCGTGGTGCTGTGCCGAAACGCTCAAGGTCATAGCGCGGCATGGAACTGTGCATCATCTCAACCGCGCAGCAGGCCAGACCGAATGTCATCCAGTGCAACGAGCCCGTGCGCGCCCAGTTGATGATGTCTTCGGTCGAGGTCAGCAGGAACCCCTTGTCCTGCAACTCGGCATTCAGGCTTTGGGTGGCGAACTCAGGGTCCGGCCCCGCGCCATATTGGCCATAGGCCGCAGGGGCGGAGGCACCGGATTTCACCCGTGGGCTTTGGTGGCCATCGCCCATCACCGGGCTGACGAGTGCGTCATCTTTTACTGCCATTCCAGCGCTCCCTTCTTCCATTCATAGGCGAAGCCCGCCGTCAGCACGCCCAAGAACACCATCATTGACCAAAAGCCCACCATGCTCACCTCTTTAAAGGCCACGGCCCATGGAAAGAGGAAGGCGATTTCAAGGTCGAAGATGATGAAGAGGATCGAAACCAGATAGAAACGCACATCAAACTTCATCCGCGCATCGTCGAATGCGTTGAACCCGCATTCATAGGCCGAGACCTTCTCCGGGTCAGGATTGCGCACGGCCACGACCACAGCGGCGAGGATCAGCACAAGGCCAAGGCCAATCGCCACGGCCAGAAAAACGAGGATGGGCAGGTATTCCCGCAGCATGTCGTCCAAGGGGATGCTCCTTTCGCGGTGCGCGGCATGAGGCAAAGGCCAAAAGCCCGCGCAGACAAACTTGGGACGGGTTTAACTCTGCCCGTGGGTAGGGTCAACGGGCCAAGCCCGGTTAATGCCGCCCACGGGCCCGCAATAGAGCCATTTCGCCAAAGCCTTGAGCTAGACCACCCAAGCGGCTTTGCGCTTATCAAAGAAGGCACCGATTCCCTCGGCAGCCTCATCGGTTTCCCAACGCGCCGCGAGGGCATCAATGGACATTTCCACCGCCTCGGGCGTGGCGATTCCACCCAAGTCCTGCGCCAGCTTCTTGGCCGCCGCCACCGCCCCCGGCGCGCAGGAGAGGTAGGGCACGACCTCGGCCTCGACTGCCGCGTCCAACTCCTCGGCCGGTACGGCGCGGGCCAACAGCCCCAGATCGACCGCCTCTGCAGCATCAAACAGACGCGCCGACATGAAGACCCGCCGCGCGCGCCCCTCGCCCATCCGCGCCAGCACATAGGGCCCGATGGTGGCCGGGATGATGCCCAGACGGGTCTCAGTGAACCCCATCTTCAGCGTCTCGACCCCCACGGCCACGTCGCACACCGAGGCCATGCCGACGCCGCCGCCGAAGGCATTGCCCTGCAGCTTGCCGATCACCGGCTTCGGCAGCGCGTTGAGCGCGCCCAGCATCGTCGCCAGCTTACCCGCCTCCGCCGAGCGGGTCTCGGCATCCATGTCGCGCTGGTCGCGCATCCAGCCCAGATCGCCGCCCGCACAGAAGGATTTGCCCGCCCCGGTCAAAACTACGACGCGCACCGCGTCATCCTCCGCCAGCTTGCCCGCCGCCGTAGTCAAATCGGCCAGCATCTGCGCCGACATGGCGTTGTGTTTCTCCGGACGGTTGAGGGTAAGCGTCGCCACCCCGCGCGCGTCGGTTTCGATCGTCAAAGTCTCGTACATGTCAGCCTCGCATCGCCCGTGCCATTTCGGCGGCTTCCAATACCACCGCCTGATCGACGCCGGTGTCATAGCCAAGCGCCATCAGATGTTCATTCACCGTCTCGGTCGCGACATTGCCCGCCGCCCCCGGCGCATAGGGACAGCCGCCCAAGCCGCCCACGGCGGCATCGAAGACCCGCAGGCCCATCGACAATGAGGCGTCGATATTGGCCATCGCCCGGCCATGGGTGTCGTGGTAATGCCCCGCAAGCCGCCCTGCGGGCACCACGTCGCGCACCGACAGCAGCATCCGTGCGATACTGTCGGGCGTGCCCGCGCCGATGGTGTCGCCCAAGGAAATTTCGTAGCAGCCCATGGCAAAGAGCTTGTCGGCCACGCGGGCCACGTCGCCGGGATCGACCTTGCCGTCATAGGGGCATTCCACCACGCAGGAGACATAGCCGCGCACCGGGATGTCCACGTGCCGCGCCTCTTCGAGGATGGGGGCGAAACGCTCGAAAGCCTCGTCGATGCTGGCGTTGATGTTCTTCTGGCTGAACCCTTCGGAGGCGGAGGCGAAAATGGCGATCTCGTCGGCCTTCGCGGCCAGCGCATCTTCATAGCCGCGCATGTTGGGCGTCAGCGCCGCATAGCGCACGCCCTCGGCACGCGTGATACCGGAGAGCACCTCGCCCGAGCCGGCCATCTGCGGCACCCACTTGGGGCTGACGAAACTGGCGCATTCGATGCGGGCAAAGCCCGCTTGGCTCAGCTTGTCCACCAGCGCGACCTTCTCGGCAACGGGGATCTCGCGTTTCTCGTTCTGCAGACCGTCCCGCGGGCCGACCTCGAAAATCTCACATGGTCCAAGGCTCATTGGCCGCACTCCTTCCATGACTGGGCCATGGTCATTCAATCGGCCATGGCGCGTAGAATTCCTTCTCGTAGAGCTTCGCCCCCTCGGGCAGCGCCTGGGCGAAGCTGTCGCGTTCCGTGATCCGTTCATACCACGCCGCGACCGAGGGGTGGTCATCCAATTTCACAAAATGCCGCGCCATGTAGACCGCTTGACCGACCGAGATGTCGGCGGCAGAAAAGCCGGAGGTCAGCAGGTAGTCGCGGTTCTCCAGCGGCGTCGAGAGCCGCGCCTCCAGCGCGTCGTAGCATTTGCCGATCCGCGCGGCCTCGAGCTTCATCACGATGGGGCTGCGCATGTGATCCTCGCGCAGGGCGATGTGCTGCTGGGTCAGTGCCGCCGTGTGCTGGCTGATGGTCTCGGCGAAATGCACCCAGACCAGCCAAGCCATGCGGTCCGGGCTGCCGACCGAGCGGCCCATACGGTCGGGGCTGTAGCGCTCGCAGAGGTACTGGGTGATCGCCCCGGTTTCGAACATGCGCTCGCCGTCGATCTCCAGCGCTGGTACCCGGCCTGCGGGCGAGAGCACGAGGTATTCCGGATCGCGCAGGCTGCGGTCGAAGGCATGCATCTTGACCTGAAACTCCACGTCGTCCAGCTCGTGCAGCAGCCAGAGCGTGCGCATCGAGCGGGTCTGCGGACAGTGATGCAGCGTAATCATGCGCCCTCCTCGGCTTCCAGACGCACCAGCGCCGCCCCGGCCTCGACCTGATCGCCCGCTTGCGCCAGCACCTCGGCCACCACGCCGTCGCGTGCGGCGAGCAGCGAGTGTTCCATCTTCATCGCCTCCAGCACCGCCAGACGGTCGCCCTTGGTGACGCTCTGGCCGACCTCGGCGTCAATGGCGCGGACGAGGCCCGGCATCGGCGCTTCGACGATATTGCCATCGCCATGGGCGGCGGCGGCGCGGGCCAGTGGGTCGATCACGTCAAAAGCGATGCCATAGGCATCGAAGACCGTGACCACGTCGCCCGCGACCGAGACCGGGGGCGCTATATGGCCGTCGATCTTCCAGCGGCCCGCGATGCGCTCGGCGCGCACCTCGTGATCGCCCACGGACCATAGCTGCACGTCTTCTGAAAGCACCCGCACCTTCAGCAGATGCTCCTCGCCCTCGCGGCCCAGCATCACCTGATGCCGCAGGGGCCGCCAAAGGTTGAACCCGGCCTCCGCTTGCGGCTGGTCCAGCCCAAGTGCTGCCATCCCGGCCAGCGCGACATGCCGCCCCGGCACCTCAGGCTGGGCCGTCAGCGCCTCGATGTCGCGCGCGATCAGGCCCGTATCCACGTCGCCCTTGGCAAAGCCCTCATGTTCGGCCAGCGCACCGAGGAAGGCGAGGTTGGTGACCGTACCGCCAACTTCACACCCCTTCAGTGCCGCGCGCAAGCGCGACAGCGCCACGTCGCGCGTGGGCCCGTGCACGATGACCTTGGCGATCATCGGGTCGTAAAAGGGGCTGATCGTGTCGCCCGCCCGCACGCCGCTGTCGGCCCGGGTCTGGGGCGTGAAGGACAGATGTGTGAGCGTCCCGGTGGCGGGCAGGAAACCCTTCGGCACGTCCTCGGCATAAAGCCGCGCCTCGAAGGCATGACCGTTGATCGAGAGCTCATCTTGGCGCTTCGGCAGGGCTTCGCCCGCGGCGACGCGCAACTGCCATTCCACCAGATCGACCCCGGTCACCAGTTCGGTCACCGGATGCTCCACCTGAAGCCGCGTGTTCATCTCCATGAAGAAGAACCCGTCGGTCGAAAGCCCGCCCGAGCCGTCGACGATGAATTCCACCGTCCCCGCCCCGGCATAGCCGATGGCCTCGGCCGCGCGCACCGCCGCCTGGCCCATGGCCGCGCGCATCTCTTCCGTCATGCCCGGCGCCGGCGCCTCCTCGATCACCTTCTGGTGGCGGCGCTGGAGCGAGCAGTCGCGCTCGAACAGATGCACCGCATGGGTGCCGTCGCCAAAGACCTGCACCTCGATATGGCGCGGCTTGGTGACGAATTTCTCGACCAGAACGTCCGGGTTGCCAAAAGCGGTCTTGGCCTCGGAGCGCGCAGACTCCAGTGCCGCCTGAAAGCCCCCGGCCTCCTCGACGAGCCGCATGCCCTTGCCGCCGCCGCCCGCGACGGCCTTGATCAACACCGGGTAGCCGATCTTCTCGGCCTCGCGCGCCAGCAGCGCATCGTCCTGGTCCGCCCCGTGATAGCCGGGCACCACGGGCACGCCCGCCTCGACCATCAGCGCCTTGGCGGCGTCCTTAAGACCCATGGCGCGAATGGCCTTGGCCGAAGGGCCGATGAAGGTCAGCCCCGCGGCCTCGACCGCCTCCACGAAATCGGGGTTCTCGCTGAGAAACCCGTAGCCCGGATGGATCGCCTGCGCGCCGGTATCGAGCGCGGCTTGGATGATCACATCGCCCTTCAGATAACTTTCCGCCGGCGCCGAGTCGCCGATATGCACCGCGGCATCCGCCATGGCGACATGTTTCGCGCCCGCATCCGCGTCCGAATACACCGCCACGCAGCGCACCCCCATGGCTTGCGCCGTTTCCATCACCCGGCAAGCAATCTCACCCCGGTTCGCAATCAGGATCGTGTCAAACATGCCCTACCCTTTTCATCTCTTTCTGGCTCCAAATATGTCGGGCGTTCCGGGGGCAGCCCCCGGACCGCGTCGCGATCACATCCGGAACAACCCAAATTTCGTCGGTTCGATCGGCGCGTTCAGACTGGCCGACAGGCTCAGGTAGAGCACGTCGCGGCTCTTGCGCGGATCGATGATCCCGTCGTCCCACAGACGCGCGGAGGCATAGAGCGGGTGGCTCTGTTCCTCGAACATATCGATCGTGGGCTGTTTGAAGGCGGTCTCTTCCTCTTCGGTCCAAGTCTCGCCCGCGCGTTCCATCGCGTCGCGCTTGACGGTGGCCAAGACGCCCGCCGCCTGCGCGCCGCCCATCACGGAGATGCGGCTGTTGGGCCATGTCCAGAGGAAGCGCGGCCGGTAGGCGCGGCCCGACATGCCATAGTTGCCCGCGCCAAAGGAGCCGCCGACGAGCATTGTGATCTTGGGCACGTTGGTGGTGGCCACCGCCGTCACCATCTTGGCGCCGTGACGCGCGATGCCTTCGTTTTCATATTTGCGGCCGACCATGAAGCCGGTGATGTTCTGCAAGAAGACCAGCGGGATGTTGCGCTGGCTGCAAAGCTCCACGAAATGCGCGCCCTTCTGGGCCGCTTCTGAGAAGAGTACGCCGTTGTTGGCGATGATGCCGATGGGGCAGCCTTTGACATGGGCAAAGCCGCAGACCAGCGTCTCGCCGAAGCGGGACTTGAACTCGTCGAAACGGCTGCCGTCGACGAGCCGCATGATCACCTCCCGGATATCATAGGGCGTGCGCAAGTCGGCAGGCACGACCCCGAGCATCTCGGCAGGGTCATAGGCGGGCTCTTCGGGGCTGGCCCAATCGACCGTTTTCGGCTTGGTCTTGTTAAGCTGCCCCACGGCGCGGCGCGCCAGTGCCAGCGCATGGGCGTCGTCCTCGGCCAGATAATCCGCCACGCCCGACAGCCGCGTGTGCACGTCGCCGCCGCCGAGATCTTCGGCGCTCACCACCTCACCCGTCGCGGCCTTCACCAGCGGCGGGCCGGCGAGGAAGATGGTGCCCTGTTCCTTCACGATGATGGTCACGTCCGACATCGCGGGCACGTAAGCACCGCCTGCGGTGCAGGAGCCCATCACGACGGCGATCTGGGCGATGCCCTTGGCGCTCATCCGCGCCTGATTATAGAAGATCGCGCCAAAATGGTCGCGGTCGGGGAAAACCTCGTCTTGGTTGGGCAGGTTCGCACCGCCAGAGTCCACCAGATAGATGCAGGGCAGATGGTTCGCCTCGGCGATCTCCTGCGCGCGGAGGTGTTTCTTCACCGTCATCGGGTAATAGGTGCCGCCCTTCACGGTGGCGTCGTTGCAGACCACCATGACCTCGTGCCCCTGCACCCGTCCGATGCCCGCGATCACGCCCGCGCAAGGTGCTGCACCGTCGTAGAGACCATGCGCCGCGGTGGCGCCGATCTCCAGAAACGGGCTGCCGGGGTCGAGAAGGTTCGCCACCCGCTCACGTGGCAGCATCTTGCCGCGGCTTTCGTGCCGTGCGCGGGACTTCTCGCCGCCGCCCAGGGCGGCGGCCTCGGCGGCCTCGCGCACCTCGCTCAGGGCTTTCAGATGCGTCATCTCGTTGGCCTTGTAGGCATCCGAGGATGGCAGGGCTTGGGATGTCAGTTTCATGTTACGTCCTCATTCTCTCGCGCCGCCAGACGCTTCAATTCCTTGCGGATCACCTTGCCGGTGACGGTCATGGGCAGGTCCTGCACGAAGGCGATCTCGCGCGGGTAGGAATAGCTGGCGAGCCGGTCCTTCACCCAGTCCTGCAATTCCTTCGCCTCGACCACGGCACCCGGTTTCAGCACCACATAGGCCTTCACGATCTCGGTGCGGAGCGCATCGGGCTTGCCGACCACGCCGCAGGTCGCCACGGCGGGATGGGTGAGCAGGCAATCCTCGATTTCCGCCGGGCCGATGCGGTAGCCGGCGGAGGTGATCACGTCATCCTCGCGTCCCACGAAGCGCAAATAGTCGCCCTCCCAGATGCCGCGGTCGCCGGTCAGCAGCCAGTCGCCGTGGAACTTGGCCGCCGTCTCCTCGGGCCGGTTCCAGTAGCGCAGCATCATCGAAGGCGCGCCTTTGCGCACCGCCACGTCGCCCTCGGCATCGGCATCGGTGGGCTGACCGTTTTCATCCAGCACAGCCAGTTCGAACCCCGGCACCGGCTTGCCGATACAGCCGGGCTGGGCGGGGAAATCGACGCCGCAGCTCGAAGCCACCATATTGCATTCGGTCTGGCCGTAGAACTCGTTGATCTCAAGCCCAAACGCCTCGCGGCCCCATGCCAGCATTTCGGCCCCCAGAGGCTCGCCGCCGCTGGCGACCGAGCGCAACCCCGGCAGCAAGACATCCGCGGCCTTCAGCATCCGCAGCGCCGTGGGCGGGAAGAAAACGTTGCGCACGCCGCCCTTCGCGATCACCTCGGCGCAGCCTTCGACGGTGAACTTCGGCATCCGTGCGGCCACAACCGGCACACCAAGCGCCAACGCCGGCATCGCCACGTCGAAAAGCCCGCCGATCCACGCCCAATCCGCCGGGGTCCAAAGGCAATCGCCCGCCTGCCCCAGATGGTCATGGCTGACCGACACGCCCGGCAAATGGCCCGAGAGCACCCGGTGCCCGTGCAACGCGCCTTTCGGCGTGCCGGTGGTGCCGGAGGTGTAGATCAGCACGGCGGGGTCTTCGGGGCCGACCTCGGCGAATTCCACCGCCTCACCGTCCACGCCAGCCTCCGCCGCGTTCCACGGGGTGGCCAGATCGCCGAGCAGTTCCGCGCCTTCCGCATCGGTCAGCACGATTTCGCAGCCCGCGTCACCCACCCGGGTGGCCAGCGCGTCCCGTTTGAACAGTTTGAACAGCGGCACCGAGATCGCGCCGATCTTCCAGATCGCCAGATGCGCCGCCGCGCACCACGGCGACTGGCTGAGCAGCACGCCCACCCGGTCGCCGCGCGCGACCTGCGTTTTCAGCGCGCGGGCCAGACCGTCGACCATCTCGTGCAGCGCGCCGTAGCTCACGTCGCGCCGTTCTGTAGCGGTCAGGTCGATGATCGCCAGTGCATCGTCGGGCTGGGCGAGGCATTGCGCCGCCATGTTGCCCTGCCAGATGGGCCAGTCGCCTTCGTTCTTCATATCAGCTTCGGTACTCCGGATTTTCGAAATCGAACCGCGCGCCCGCGTCCCAGGCGTTGCGGTCATTGCCCTCACGCGGGTAGCCGCCCGCGTGTTTCAGCATCCGCGCCAGATGCAGGGCGTTCCATGTCATGATGGTGGTGTTGCGCTGCGTGAACTCGTTATCGAAACCCGCGCGCTTGCCGTCCACATCATCGCCGTAAGACGGCCCCGGCCCGGCCTCGCCAATCCAGCCACAATCGGCCTGCGGCGGGATCGTGTAGCCCAGATGGTTCATCGCGAAACCGGTGGTCATGGCGACATGTTTGATGCCGTCCTCGTTGCCCGTCACCACGGTGCCGCCGACCTTGCCGTAAAAGACCGACTGGCCCTTGTCGTTGAGCTCACCGCTCATGGCATAGAGCCGCTCGATCAGCACACGGCAGACACTGCTCTCCTCGCCCAGCCACAAAGGCGTGCCGATGATCAGAATGTCGGCGGCCAAGACCTTCTCCCAGATCGCGGGCCAGTCGTCGCGGTCCCAGCCGTGTTCGGTCATGTCCGGATAGACGCCCGGCGGCACTTGGTGATCCAGCAGGTAGAGGTGTTCGACACCCACGCCCTGCGCCTCCATGATCCCCGCGCTGGCGTTCATCAGAAGCTGGGTGTGGCTGTCGCCCGGGGTCTTCTTGAGCGAGCAGTTGACGTAGAGCGCCTTGAGATCGGAATAGTCAGTCACGGCCAAGTTCCTTCTTCAGTTGCTCCAGCTCCCGGTCAAGGAAGTAGGAGGTGATGGAGCGGATGATGACCAGCATCAGCAGGAACAATAGGTCCGCAAAACGCAGGCTGATCGCGGTGTGGATCACGTCCGAGACGATGAAGAGTTCCAGCCCCGCAAGGATGTAGCGCCCCAGTTCGATCCGCTCGCGGTTGGTGCGGCGGACGCGCTCTGCCCCCTTCTGGGCGATCTCGGCGATCGTCACCCCGGTCAGGAAACGTGCCGCACCGATCAGCAGCAGAATGATGGCGGCGATGTCGATGACCGCGGCGAGGATCTCGAAACCCTCGATCAGCCAAGGTAGAAAGTGGTGCAGGACACCGCCTTCTGTCTCCAGTTCTATCAGGTTTTCCATCCTGATCCCTCCGTCCTGTTTGGCCGACACAGCGAGATGCGGTTAATAGGCCGCCCCCAAACGCAGCGCCTGTTCCCCCGTCATCTGCATCAGGCAGGCCAAGGTTGCAGGCCCGCCGCCTGTGCCACCGCCCCATTGGCTGCGTTCATAATCGCAGGCGGCATCACGAAAGGTAATCCACGCGCGCTGCATGTCACGCAGCGCCTCGGCCTGCGAAGGCAGTTGCGGCTGGTAGAGGGCATTCTCCTCATCGGCGGACTTCGCCTGCACCATGCGGGCGCGGTAATTCTCGTTCAGCAGGCCGTCCCAAAAGGTCAACTCAGCATCAAGACACCCGCCCATGCCGACGGTCGTATAGCCGCCCGGCCCTTCCATGCAGAGGTTGGCCGAAAGGCCAATGCAGGCGCGCTGGTCGGTGAACTCTTCGGCCCCGGCCAGACAGTCCGCCGTGGCGGCATCGGAATAGGTGATGTCCTGCGCGGATACCGGCCCCGCCAGAAACGCGCAGGCCAGCAGGAGGGCGCGCATCACATCGCCCCCATCATCTCACGGCCCACCAGCATGCGGCGGATCTCGGACGTGCCCGCGCCGATCTCCATCAGCTTGGCATCGCGGAAGATGCGGCCCACCGGGTTGTCGCTGAGGTACCCCGCGCCGCCCATCGCCTGCACCGCCTGATGCGCCTGCACCATGGCTTGCTCCGAGGCATAGAGACAGCAGGCCGCCGCGTCCTGACGGGTCACGTCGCCCCGGTCGCAGGCTTGCGCCACGCTATAGACATAGGCCCGCGCCGAGTTCATCGCGGTGTACATATCCGCCATCTTGCCCTGCATCAGCTGGAAATCCCCGATGCGCTGGCCGAACTGCTTGCGCTCGGCCATGTAGGGCATGATCTCATCGAGACAGGCCGCCATGATGCCGAGGCCGATGCCCGCCAGCACGACGCGCTCGTAATCGAGACCCGACATCAGCACGCGCACGCCCTTGCCCTCTTCGCCGAGGATGTTCTCGAAGGGCACTTCGCAGTCTTCAAAGATCAATTCCGCGGTGTTCGAGCCGCGCATGCCGAGCTTGTCGAAATGCTTTGAGGTCGAGAACCCCTTCATCGACTTCTCGATCAGGAAGGCGGTGATGCCCTTGGAGCCGGCATCCGGGTCAGTCTTGGCATAGACCACCAGCGTCTCCGCGTCGGGGCCGTTGGTGATCCAATACTTGTTGCCGTTCAGACGGAAGTGGTCGTTCCGCTTCTCGGCATGCAGTTTCATGCTGACCACGTCACTGCCCGCGCCCACTTCGGACATGGCCAGCGCGCCGACATGCTCGCCCGAGCAGAGTTTGGGCAGGAACTGCGCCTTCTGCTCCGGGGTGCCGTTCAGCTTGATCTGGTTCACACAGAGGTTGGAATGCGCGCCGTAGGAAAGCGAGACCGAGGCGGAGGCGCGGGCGATCTCTTCGACGGCGACCGTGTGGGCGACGTAGCCAAGACCGGAGCCGCCGAACTCTTCCTCGACGGTCATGCCCAGAAGGCCCAACTCGCCCATTTCCTGCCAAAGCTCGGCGGGGAATTCGTTCTTGCTGTCGATCTCGGCGGCCATCGGCTTGACGCGCTCCTGTGCCCAGCGGTGCACCATCTCACGCATGGCCGCGACGTCTTCTCCCAGATCAAACTGCATACTTGCGTTGAACACGGCTTCTCCCCCCGATTTATTGAACGCTTGTTCATTACCTACCGCCCCGCCCGCTTTGCGTCAAGCGGCGCGATGTGGAACCGCCCCGCGCCGCGGCGGGTTGGCCCTTCGACCAAGCGAACACTACAACAAAGCGAGATGCAAATGAGCGATGATCTGAAAAAAGAGTTTTGGGACCGTCTGGACGACACCCGCGCCGGGATGCTGATGACCAAGACCGCCCGCGCGATCCCAATGACCCATTACATCGACGAAGACGACCGCGCCGCCGTGCTGTGGTTCATCACTGCCAAAGGCACCGATCTGGCGCAATCCGCCGAAGGGCGCGCCGCCGCCGAATACCTGATCGCCAGCAAGGACGAATCCCTCTGGGCGCGGATCGAGGGCCATGTTTCCGCCGTGACCAATCCGACCGAGCTGGACAAAATTTGGAACGCCATCGCGGGCGCATGGTTCGAAGACGGCAAGCAGGACCCGGATGTGCAATTGATTCGCTTCGACCTCACCGAAGCCGAGGTTTGGGCGACCGATGGCGGGCTTAAGTTCCTCTATGAGATCGGCAAAGCGCAGATGACCGGCCAAAAGCCCGACATGGGCAAACATGGCACCATCCGCTTCTAAGCCTACCCTCCCTGAAAAACGGCGCTGACCTCGGCCCGGATGATCCGCGCGATCAGGGCGCAATCCTCCAGCGAAAAGGTCAGCGGCACACGTATGTCGATCAACCCCGCCAGCACCGCATCGCTGGCGGGCATTTTCTCAGCCCGCGCATAGCGCCATGTGTCGTAGCGGCTGGTGAAGCCCGTAGGCTCGGCCCTGCCGAACCATTTCAACTCCACCCCGCGCGCAGCGCAGCGCGCCAACACCGCCTCGACATCCTCCGCCGACCAGTCTTTCAACAGGAATTGGATCGACGAGCCAACGATGCTCTCCGCCTCGGGCCGGTCGATGACCGTGAGCCCCGGCGTGTCGCGCAGCCCCGCCTCGATCACCCGATAACGCTCATTCCAGCGGGCCACCTGTTCCGCCAGCCGCCGCAATTGCGGGCGCAGGACCGCGGCGCGCAGGTTGTCCATCCGTCCCGAGATATTGGGCGTCTCATAGCGGATCGTCTCAAAAGCCTCCGGCCCCGGCGCGGCGGCGTGGCGGTCATAGAGCATGTAAGACCCCGACAGCATGATCGCCCGCGCCGCGACCTCGGCATCATCGGTGATCAGCAACCCGCCTTCACCCGCGTTCACATGTTTATAGGTCTGGCAGGAAAAACACCCCAGTTTCCCCTGCGTGCCCGATGGCTTGTCGTTCCACGCCGCCCCCATCGTATGGGCGCAATCTTCGATCACCGTGATGCCGTGCGCATCGCAAAGCGCCATCAGAGCGTCCATGTCCACCAGATGGCCGCGCATATGGCTAAGCAGCAGCACATCGGCCTGATCCGCCTTGGCGGCGAGATCGTCGAGGTCGATCACCAGCTGCTCCGTCACGCCGACGAAAACCGGGACCGCCCCCAGCGACGCAATCGCCCCCGGCACCGGGGCGAGTGTGAAGGCATTGGTCAGCACCCGGTCGCCCGGTTTCACCCCCACTGCGCGCAGCGCCGTGGCCATGGCATAGCCGCCCGAGGCCACGGCGAGGCAGTATTTCGCCCCCGTCATCGCGGCGAATTCCTGCTCCAGCAGGGCAACCTCGGCCACCTCCCCCGGGACTGTATTGTAGCGGTGCAACCGTCCGTGACGCATCACCGCCACTGCCGCCTCGATCGCATCTTCGGGGATCGGCTCTTGCTGCGTGAAACTGCCGGTGAAGCGCTCGGCCATCAGGCGGCTTTGCCGATCAAACGTTCGATGACCTCCGGCAGGTTGACGAAATCGTCCAACAGCGCTTCGGGCTCCAGCGCGGCCATGTCTTCGCCCGAGGGGCCGAAGGTCACCAGCACGCACGGAACCCCTGCGGCTTTGGCGGTCTTGCGGTCGGTGTCGCTGTCGCCGATCAACACGCATTGCGCCGGATCGCCCCCGGCGCGGCGGGCGGTTTCGAACAGGTGCTCCGGGTCAGGTTTGCGCACGGCCAGCGTATCAGCCCCCAGCATCGCGCCGAATGCATCGCGCACGCCAAGACGGGTCAGCAGCAACTCCGCCAAAGCCTCGGGTTTGTTGGTGCAAATCGCCACGCGGTAGCCCGCGGCTTTGAGCGCGGCCACAGCCTCCATCGCGCCGGGGTAGATGATGGTATGGGTGTCGATGTCGCGCCCATAGGCTTCGAGCAGCATCGGGTAATAGCGGTCAATCGTCGCCGCATCATCGGCACGGCCCAGCTTTTGCATCCCCAAGGTCAGCATCGCCCGCCCGCCGCGCAGCGCGGTGCCCGCATCCTCGGCATGGACCAGCACATCGCCCTCGCCCATGTCACGGAAGCACGCATTGGCAGCGGCGATCAAATCGCCCGAGGTATCGGCCAAGGTGCCGTCGAGATCGAAAACCACTGTCTTCACTGGATACTCCTTGGGCGGAACCCCGCCTTGCAAAATGGCATCGTGTTGCAGTCCGCAACCTAGTTTGATGGGCCGCAACCTTGCGCCTTTGTGCGAAGCGCGTAAAGAGAATGCAAGCTGAAGAACAAAGAGATTTACATGGAAACTGCATTGATCATTCTCGCCGCGGGCAAGGGGACACGGATGAACTCGGACCTGCCAAAGGTGCTGCACCGCGTGGCCTCTGCCCCCATGCTGGAACACGCCATGGCCGCGGGCGCCATGCTCGCACCCCGCCATACGGTCGTGGTGGCCGGGCACGGGGCCGATCAGGTCCGCGCCGCCGCCACGCTTTTTGACGAAGACGCGCAGGTGGTCGAACAGACCGAGCAATTGGGCACGGCCCATGCGGTGGCGCAGGCCCGCCCGGTATTGGAGGGGTTCGAGGGCATGGCACTGGTGCTTTACGGTGACACGCCCTTCGTCCAGCCCGAGACGCTTGAGAAGATGCAGGAAGCGCTGGCGACACATGACGTGGTGGTTCTGGGGTTCGAGGCCGCCGATCCCGCCCGATATGGCCGTTTGGTGATGCAGGGCGACGCCTTGGAACGGATCGTCGAGTTCAAAGACGCCTC
>NZ_JBIFFO010000002.1:0-280514 GCF_043557115.1 Sulfitobacter sp. 1A13679 | reverse complement strand
CATAAACCACGACGCATAACTGAGGGTGGGTCAAATCTCGGTGAAAATACCGGGTCAGTTCTCAGTGACAATCAACATTTTACCTATGTCCCTCGAAAGAAATAAAAAAAGGGGGCTCCAATGAAGCCTTTTCTGACAGGGATTGAGGAGATAGATCTGGGCGTTGCGATGGGCGATAGGCACGGCCATCCGAAAGAGCCACAGTCGCAAAAGGATGTAGATACTGCGGTTGGCGTTTTTATGCTAAAAAATAAGCCCAGCGTCGTTATCGATCTTGATGATCGCTTCGATTTGCCAGGACTTAATACCAATCGCGGTTCATCTCTTATGGGCACCGATGCTCCGGAACCTGATCACGATATATTTGACGAGATCCAAGTGGGTAAAGATAGTCTTGCCGCTATGTGGGGCATCATCGAAAAAGATAATGAGAGGCACGCACGGGCAGGTCATAAAGAACGTCAATATACCCCCTACAAACTTGTTTGTTTGGGTAATCACACCGACTTCCTAAGTCGTGCAGTCAAGAAGCATCACAGCCTTAAAAAGATGATGAGTGTTGAGACGGTCCGAAAGATCTACCGAGCCCATGGTTATGAGGTGTCGGAATACTTGCAAAACGCTATCGCCGCAGGAATTGTGTTCTCTCACCTCATTCATAAAAAGAAGCCAACTGGAATGGCGATTGACCGGCACTTCGCTGTTGCTGGGATGTCATCAATAACAGCTCACACTCATGAGTATGCAGTGAGGAACACTCGCCGTGGAGATGGGCTCAGACAAACAAATTTGACCATTCCAACTCTCAAGCACCCAGCCAGGTTGATGGGTGTCGAAGATGCCGGTTTGGTGCTTTTCCGCAACGCTCGGAACGGTCAGTTCAGACACGAGATGGTTGGGATGGAAGAGATCCTTCAAGAATATCGCGATTTCAAGATGAGCCAACGCAAAAACACAGACGAGAGCCTGAGAAAGATTTTGGCATGAAAAAATTCAGAAGAAGATACGCACACCCCATCTTTTTTATCAATCAATTCCTATGTTTGGTCGGCGCGGGGTTGCTGATCTGGCACATTTTGAGTGAGCAACTTCAGATATTTTAATCACGACATATTTCAAACCTGAAATAATTATCACGATTGCAACGCTGTATTTTTAAACGGTCCGACTATTCTGATCATGAACGATGTCATGACAGAACAGGAAGCCGCCAAGTATCTGCGGCTCAGCACGAAGACGCTTCAGCGTCGGCGTCGTGACGGTCAGATAGCGTTCATTCGTGACGGCGGCATCCGATACCTTCGCGCTGACTTGGATACCTACCTTGCGGCCAGACGCACGCCAGCGATTAAGGCGCCTCCGCCAGCACCCAAGCCCAAATATCGAGCGCGCGTGACGCCGGATTATGACACTTTGGACTTGCTGTTCAACTGATGCATAAACTATCCTGTGAGTAACTCACGGGTAACTGATGCATGAAAAAAATCGATAAGGTAGGGCGGTTTACGATCGCCGAGAACCGGGGCGCTATCTATTTGAGATGGTGGAACTCCCACTCGAGGAAGACGGAGTCAGAGCGTCTTCAGGCAAAAACAGTCGAGCAAGCCCGCAAACTTGCACGGGAACGCATGAAGGTGCTTGTTGATCGTAGTGAAGCAATTAGACCGGACAGCGGGGATGACCCAACTTTTGGAGAAATCTGGCTGGGCTTCGAGCAAGATAAGCGTAAGAGGCTTGCAAAGGAGCGTTTCAGACTTCTTGAAAACCGTCGTGAGCTGTATTTCAAGCCGCACCTCTGGACGGTCCGGATGTCGAAAATGGGGCCGGCATTGCGGGCCCTCGTGAATGGCATGGAAGAGGGCACCATTCGGCCTGATAATACCAAGTCAAAGCTGAAGACACTCACGAAAGATGGAAAGCCGAGACTGCATCCCAATACTATCTCAGACATAGTCGGGAGTGCGGCGGAGGCGTGTGCGCTTGCAAAATCTGATGGTGCTACAGCTCATAATCCGCCAAAAATCCCATTCATTACTGGTGTGACAGCGCCTGAAGACCGAGATCCAAAAGGGCGGTACGTCAGCTCCGAAGAGATCGGAGCTCTGATCGAAGCTTGCCGGCGGCCGCACGTGCGAGATCTACTACTGCTTGTCGTTGGGTGCGCCGGCAGGATCGGTGCTGTTGCTAATTTAACAGGGGCGCAAGTTCGCCTTGATCTTGGCGTCATAGATCTTCTCGGAGACGGCAGCATAGACAACAACAAGCGAAGGCCAATCGTGCCGATCACCGGGCCGATGTCTCGTATTTTACAGAGACTGCTCGAACAGCATGGCGACGGCTATCTTCTGCATGAGAAGAACAAGCCGATCGCCGAGGGCGCAAGGAACTGGACGCAAATGATTCAGAGACTTGTTGAAAGATCCGAAATCGATAAGCATCAAACCTCCGGAGATACTCGTGCAAATTGGTATTCTATCCGTCGCACCTTCGCCGATTGGCTCGACGAGAGAGTGAGCGATGCCGCGATCTCTGCTGTAATGGGGCATTTCGAAATCTCATCCAGAACTCGGCGCCAACTGTTCGAGTTCGGCAGCCCAATGACAGACATCTATAAACGCCGAAAGCTCGGGCCTGTTCTTGAAGTAGCAGAGGTATTGGAGAAAGAATGGTGGCCTTCCATTCAGCCATATACGAGTGTAGACCTGCGAAATGACAAGGAAAGACTGATGCTTACTGATGCAGTTTGATGGAAAAATTGAACGATTTCAAAGCGCATCAGTCAAACGATAACCACATGCATGACGTGCAGATCACCCGCGAAAGCCCGAATTACCGTATCGGTTAACCCATAAAGCAACGGCCCGAGGGCCGTTCTTTGCAAAAGGAAGATGCCATGATCCCCGGCGCGCGCGTATCCGCTGCGATAGAAGTATTGGACGCAATTGCCGGGGGGCTGGCCGCCGAACAGGCGCTGACCCGATGGGCGCGTCAGAGCCGTTTCGCGGGCTCCAAAGACCGTGCCGCCGTGCGCGATCATGTGTTCGACGTGCTGCGCCAGAAACGCAGCGCGGCACATTACGGCAGAGGGGAGACGGGCCGCGCGCTGATGATCGGTGTGCTGCACGGGCAGGGGGGCGACCTTGACGCGCTTTTCTCAGGGGCGGGCCATGCGCCCGCGCCGCTGTCCGAGGCTGAACGGGCTTTCCCGCCGGCGCCGGATGACCGCGCGACGCGGCTGAACCTGCCCGATTGGCTGCTCCCCCTGTTCGATACGGCGCTCGGGGAGAATGCGGATGCCGCGGCCCTCGCGCTTCAAGAGCGCGGGCCGATCTGCCTGCGGGTCAACACCGCGCGGATCGCCGTGCCCGCCGCGCAAGAACTGCTGGCCGAAGAGGGCGTCCAAACCCGCGCAAACCCGCTTGCCAAAGCCGCGCTGACCGTGACCGAAGGCGCGCGCCGCATCCGAAATTCCGCCGCCTTCACCGACGGTTACGTCGAATTGCAAGACGCAGCGAGCCAAGCTGTCGTCGCCGCTCTGCCTTCGGGGGGCCGGGTGCTCGACTACTGCGCCGGCGGCGGCGGCAAAGCGCTTGCGCTGGCCATGGACCCCGCGCGCGAGATCACGGCACACGACATAGACCCCCGCAGAATGAGCGACCTGTCCCCCCGCGCCGATCGCGCGGGCGTCGCGATTTCCCTAGCCGATACAGAAGAGGCCAAAGCGGGCGCGCCCTATGATCTCGTCCTCTGCGATGCGCCCTGTTCCGGCTCGGGCGCATGGCGCCGCGCGGCGGAGGGGAAATGGACCCTGACCCCTGAGCGCTTGAACGAACTGACCACCATTCAGGACCAGATTCTCGATACCGCAGCAGGACTTACCGCACGCGACGGCGTCTTGGCTTATGCCACTTGCTCCCTGTTGCGGGAGGAGAACGAAGCGCGGGTCGAGGCTTTACTGGCCCGCCATCCCGAGTGGCGAGTCGCCCGCATGGATCGCTATGACGTAACCCCCGATGGCGACGGTTTCTTCTCAGCACAGTTGACGCGCGAGTAAATTTACCCATAATCAACCAATGCGTGCAAACCGATTTCGGTTAAAGCCTGCTTAACCTCTGTCGCACGTAATAGTCGTATGATTCGGTTGTTAGGGGATGTGCGTGCAGCAGGGCGTTGGGCATTCAGGGATTGGGGGGCAGGCGGGCCTCAGGCGGCTTTGGCTGCTTGTGGTGATGGCTCTTGCCGCTGGCGCGCTTGCGATGCGCAGCACTGATGCGACGTTGCAGCTTGCCCTTGCTGCCTCGGCGGCCACATTGGGTTTTATTTCAACTGGTTACATCGTCTTTCTTCTATGGGATAGGGGCCGGATTCGGGTCAGCGCGGATGGAGTCGCGGACTTCATCGCAAAAGACGCCGCACCCAGTTTCATCGCTACCTCCGATCGGCAAGTCATTTACCGCAACGAGGCGGCTCTGAAGCAGTTCGGCAAGGTCGGCGAAGAATCCCTCGCGCAGGCCTTACGAGCGCATTTCGCCAATCCCGTGGGCCTTCTCTACCGTCTGCAATCACGCGCCACCGCCAGCGGCAACGCACGGGAAGAGGTGATCACCCGGTCCGGCCCCATGCGCCTATCGGTGCACCAGTTATCAGCTGACCGCCTGCTTTGGCGGATTGAAAGCGTTGCCACCCGCGAGAGCCCCCGCAGTACGCACGAAAGCATGGCCTTGCCAATGGTCATGCAGGGCCGCGGCGGCACGATCCTTTTCATGAATGAAGCGGCGCGCATACTGGTTGGGGAGCGGGTGAAGTCACTGGACCGATTGTTTAATTCCCTACCACTAACCCCCGGAGCCGTGACCGAAATCGCCACCGCAGAGGGAAACCGGCAGGTACTGGTGGCCGTGGTTGAGGCCGGCGCGAACCGCCGCGCGCTCTATCTTCTGCCGCCGCCCGAAGGGGCGGCCTCTCCTAATGAATTAGGCTGGGAAACGTTTCAAGACCTCCCCGTGCCGATGATCAAACTGCGCCCCGATGGAACGGTATTGGCCTTCAACCGTATGGCGGGGAAGCTGCTCGGCGTATCGCTGCGGCGCGACACCCATCTTTCGCATCTGATGGAGGGGCTCGGTCGCTCGATCTCGGATTGGCTGCAAGACAGTCTTGCGGGGCGGCTGGTTCAGAAGTCTGAATTTCTCAGGCTTACCCGAACGGATCAGGAGGTCTTTGTTCAGGTCTCTCTCAACCGCATATCCGAGGGCGGCGAGGCGGCACTCATCGCGGTGCTGCAGGACGCGACCGAGCTCAAATCGCTTGAGGCACAATTCGTGCAGAGCCAGAAAATGCAGGCCATCGGGCAGTTGGCCGGGGGCGTCGCGCATGATTTCAACAACCTGCTGACGGCGATTTCCGGGCATTGTGACCTCCTCTTGCTGCGGCATGATCAGGGTGACCCGGATTTCAGCGATCTGGTCCAGATCAACCAAAACGCCAATCGGGCGGCCGCGCTTGTGGGGCAACTCCTCGCTTTCTCGCGCAAACAAACCCTCCGGCCAGAGACGCTCGACATGCGCGATACCCTCGCCGATCTCACGCATTTGCTGAACCGACTGGTCGGCGAAAAAGTAACGCTGACCCTTAGCCATGACCCGGTACTTGCGCCAATCCGCGCGGATAAACGCCAGTTGGAGCAGGTTTTGATGAACCTCGTCGTCAACGCCCGCGATGCCATGCCCGCCGGGGGCGAGATCCGTATCGTGACCGAGGTGACGAGCCTCGACCAACCGCTTGAAAGAGATCGGGTCAGCGTGCCAGCAGGCCGCTACGTCACGGTGCAGGTGCATGACGATGGCACGGGCATTCCGAAGGATAAGCTGCAAAAAGTCTTCGAGCCATTTTTCACCACCAAACGAACCGGCGAGGGCACTGGCCTGGGCCTCTCCACGGCCTACGGCATCGTCAAACAAACGGGCGGATTCATCTTTATCGACAGTGAGTTGGGGCGGGGCACATGTTTTACTCTTTACTTCCCCGTGCTGGAGGGCCAGCCCACTTCGGTTGCGAAAAAGCCCCCGGCATCGCCGGATCAAAGCGCGCTTCAGCGGTCCGACGGGGTGATCCTTCTGGTGGAGGATGAAGCACCCGTGCGGGCCTTCGCAAGCCGCGCATTACGGCTCCGCGGCTACACGGTGCTGGAGGCCGAATCCGCCGAAGCCGCGTTGAAGATGCTCGAAGATAAGGAGTTGGATATCGATGTATTCGTAACAGACGTCGTTATGCCCGGCATGGATGGCCCAAGTTGGGTGCGCCAAGCGCTCAAACAACGCCCGGATGTGCGGGTTGTTTTCGTTTCGGGCTATGCGGAAGATAACTTCGGTCAAGAACAGTCGAAAATTCCGAATTCTGTCTTCCTGCCGAAACCTTTCTCTCTCACCGACCTGACCACAACGGTCCACAATCAGCTACATTAAGCATCACCTGGGGCAGGGTTATGTAATCGACTCGTAAAGCTCAAACTCCGCCGCGAACTTACGGCGAAAGCGTTTCTCCACATTCGGGGAAAGCGCCAGCTCCATCTTGGGAGAGACATTCTCCTGCCCCAAGGTCAGCGTCACGTCGAGCCGCTCTTCCAAAAAGCGACGGAGCCGCGTCTGATCTTCATAGCGGAAATGGTGAGTGATCCCGGTGCCGTTCGGTTGGGTCTCCATGAACTTCAGCTGGCTCCCCACATCGGCGAAGCCCGGCTTGTCGCCCTTCATATAGGCGAGGACGAATTCGTCGAAAGTGATCCCGAAAGTGTTGTTCGGCTTGCCCTTCATGAAGGGGCGCTGCCGATAGCGATACCAACTGCCCAGCCAAGAGATCGGTTCGCGCATCACCGCCATCAGCTCAAGCTCGGCATCGCAAACTTTTAGAAACATTGGTCGAATAAAACGATTATAGCGATAAACAGGCGCATGCTTCAGCATGGGCGGATCGGAAATCACCATGTCCGCCCGCGGCGCCAGTGCTTTTTCATAGGCCGTGGTTCCGGTCTTTGGGACCGACAGAAAAGCCAGCCGTTCTTTAAAAAAAACAATCAATTGCGTCTTACCTTGGGCTGCAGGCGGCCCTTTCTGGTTTGGGTAAACCATTTCTTTACCATTCTCGCCAAAACATAAAGGATAAACAAAGTCATTGAAATGTTCCGCATTTACCCTCATATGGAACATTAGAAGAACATAAGCGACGCAGCGCGCAGGCGATTGCCGCCGGGGCGCCACTGTGACACTAAGGAATGAACCTAATGGCAACGGCAGATCTTTTGACGATGGACAGCAAGAAAACCGCAGAAAAGCAAAAGGCGCTCGACAGCGCGCTGGCCCAGATCGAACGTCAGTTCGGCAAAGGGTCGATCATGAAACTGGGGGCCGAAGGGGCGATCCAGGATATCAAAGCCAGCTCCACAGGCTCGCTTGGCCTTGATATCGCGCTTGGCATCGGCGGCTTGCCGATGGGGCGTATCATTGAGATTTATGGCCCGGAATCCTCGGGTAAGACAACGCTGACCCTGCATTGCGTGGCAGAGCAGCAGAAAGCAGGGGGCGTTTGCGCCTTTGTCGACGCGGAACATGCCCTTGATCCGCAATATGCGAAAAAGCTTGGCGTGGACATTGACGAGCTGTTGATTTCCCAGCCCGACACGGGTGAACAGGCGCTTGAGATCACCGATACGCTGGTACGCTCTGGCGCGGTCAATATGGTAATCGTCGACTCCGTCGCGGCCCTGACGCCGAAATCCGAGCTTGAAGGTGAGATGGGCGACAGCAATGTTGGCGTTCAGGCCCGTTTGATGAGCCAAGCAATGCGCAAGCTCACCGGGTCGATCAGCCGGTCCAATTGTATGGTTATCTTTATCAACCAAATCCGGATGAAGATCGGCGTGATGTTCGGCTCTCCGGAGACCACCACCGGCGGTAACGCGCTGAAATTCTACTCCTCCGTCCGTCTCGACATCCGCCGGATCGGCGCCCTGAAGGACCGGGACGAAGTCGTGGGCAACGCAACGAAGGTTAAGATCGTCAAGAACAAGGTGGCGCCGCCTTTCAAACAGGTCGAATTCGATATCATGTATGGTGAAGGCATCTCCAAAATGGGGGAGTTGCTGGACCTTGGGGTGAAGGCCGGTGTGGTTGATAAATCCGGCTCATGGTTCAGCTACGGGGATGAACGGATCGGGCAGGGGCGTGAGAACGCAAAGAACTTCCTGAAACAGAACACTGCTATGGCGTCGGAGATCGAAGATAAGATCCGCGCGGCCCACGGGTTGGACTTCGAAGGCTCCGGCGGTGACGACGCGGATATTCTCGAAGCTTGAACTGCTTTGACAATTTGAATTTAAGAAGGGGCGTGGCCAAAGGCTGCGCCCCTTTTTCATGGGCAGGAACGGTGGACAGCGCCGGGACTGAGGGGTATTTGGGACCGATCAAATCTGCCCCGGAAGGCCTCGCCATGAAGACGCTGAATGAAATTCGCTCAACTTTTCTGAATTATTTCGATGCGCAGGGGCATCAGATCGTGCCCTCCAGCCCGCTGGTGCCGCGCAACGACCCGACATTGATGTTCACTGCGGCCGGCATGGTCCAGTTCAAGAACCTCTTCACCGGGGTCGAGACGCGCGATTACAGCCGTGCCACATCGGCGCAGAAATGTGTGCGGGCGGGCGGCAAGCACAATGACCTCGATAATGTCGGCTATACCGCGCGGCATCACACGTTTTTCGAAATGCTCGGCAACTTCAGCTTCGGCGACTACTTCAAGGCCGAAGCGATCCCCTTTGCTTGGGACCTGCTGACCGAGGAGTTCGGCATCGACCCGAACCGCCTTTTGGTCACAGTGTACCATACCGATGAAGAAGCGGTTAAAATCTGGAAGGCCCATACCGGCCTGCCGGATGAGCGCATCATTCGCATCGCGACGGATGATAACTTCTGGTCCGCTGGCCCCACCGGCCCCTGCGGGCCCTGTACCGAGATTTTCTACGATCACGGCGATCACATTTGGGGCGGCCCTCCGGGATCGCCCGAGGAAGACGGTGACCGTTTCGTCGAGATCTGGAACCTCGTTTTCATGCAATACGAGCAGTTCGAAGACGGCACCCGCCAGCCGCTGCCCAACCAGTCGATCGATACCGGGATGGGGATCGAACGGGTGGCGGCGCTGTTGCAGGGCACGAATGACAACTATGCCACCGACCTCATGCGCAACCTGATCGAGGCGAGCGCCCATGCGTCTTCGACCGATCCCGACGGGCCCGGCAAGACCCATCACCGGGTGATCGCGGATCACCTGCGTTCGACCTCCTTCCTGATTGCCGATGGGGTGATGCCCTCCAACGAAGGCCGCGGATATGTGCTGCGCCGGATCATGCGGCGCGCCATGCGCCATGCGCATCTGCTCGGCGTTAAGGATCCCTTAATGCATCAGCTGGTACCATCCTTGGTGCAGCAGATGGGCGCGGCTTACCCTGAGTTGGGACAGGCGCAATCGCTTATCCGTGAGACTTTGCTGTTGGAGGAAACCCGTTTCCGCCAAACGTTGGATCGCGGTTTGAAGCTGCTGGATGATGAGTTGAGCGGTTTGCCCGAGGGGGCGACCCTGCCGGGGGAGGCGGCGTTTAAACTTTATGACACATATGGCTTCCCGCTTGATCTGACGCAGGATGCGCTGCGCGAGAAGGGCCGTGCGGTCGATACCGAGGGGTTCGACACCGCCATGGCAGCGCAGAAGGCCAAGGCCCGTGCGGCCTGGGCCGGCTCCGGCGAGGCTGCGGATGCTACCGTTTGGTTCGATGTGGCCGACAAAAGCGGCGTGACAGAGTTTCTGGGCTATGACACCGAAAGTGCTGAGGGGCAGATCGTCGCCTTGGTGCAGGGCAGTGATCAGGTCGAAGCCGCCGCAGTAGGCAGCGATGTGCAGGTCGCGCTGAACCAGACTCCGTTTTATGCCGAAAGCGGCGGGCAGGTTGGCGACACCGGCGTGATCCGGACGCAGACCGGTATTGTGAACGTGACCGATACGCGGAAATCGGCGGGCGTTTTCGTGCATTTCGGCCATGTGGTCGAAGGCGAGGTGAAGCCGGGGCAGACCGCTGTTCTTGAGGTGGATCGTTTGCGGCGCAGTGCCATCCGCGCCAACCACTCGGCCACGCACCTGTTGCACGAGGCCCTGCGCAACGCGCTTGGGGATCATGTCTCGCAGCGCGGTTCGCTGAATGCGCATGATCGTCTGCGGTTTGACTTCTCCCATGCCAAGGGGTTGACGCAGGAAGAGTTGAGCCAAGTCGAGCGTGAGGTGAATGATTACATTCGCCAGAACACGCCGGTTGAGACGCGGATCATGACGCCAGACGATGCGCGCGCCATGGGGGCGCAGGCGCTCTTTGGTGAGAAATACGGCGACGAGGTGCGTGTCGTCTCGATGGGGCAGTTGGAAGGGTCCGGCAAGGGCAGCGACAAGTCGACCTATTCGCTGGAGCTTTGCGGCGGCACTCATGTGCGGCAAACGGGTGATATCGGCGCCTTCGTCCTTTTGGGAGACAGCGCGAGCAGCGCGGGCGTCCGCCGGATCGAAGCGCTGACCGGGACCGAGGCTTTGGCATGGCTGCGCGAGCAGGAAGCGGCGCTGAGCCGGGTCGCGGCGGAGTTGAAAACCTCGTCCAGTGACGTGCCGGAACGGGTGCGTGCATTGTTGGACGAACGTCGCAGCTTGACCAACGAAGTGGCGCAGCTGCGTCGTGAATTGGCGATGTCGGGCGGGGGCGCGTCTGCGCCCGAAGCGCGCGAGGTGAACGGCGTAAAATTCGTAGGCCAAGTGCTGAGCGGTATCACGGGCAAAGACCTGCCGGGTCTGGTGGATGAACATAAGGCCAAGCTCGGCTCGGGCGCGGTTTTGTTGATCGCCGACACCGGCGGCAAGGCCGCAGTCGCGGGCGGTGTGACGAAGGATTTGACAGATCGCCTCTCGGCGGTCGACATGGTGAAAGCGGCGGTGGCCGAGCTGGGCGGTAAGGGCGGCGGTGGCCGTCCCGACATGGCGCAGGGCGGCGGCGCTTCGGCGGAGAATGCCGAGGCGGCGATTGCCGCGGCTGAGAACGTCTTGAAAGGATAAGGCCCATGGGCGCACTTTGGATTGCACATGTCACCGTCACCGATGAGGAGGCGTATAAGAAATACGCCGCCGGCGCCACCGAGGCCATTGCGGCACATGGCGGTAAGTTCATCGCCCGCGGCGGGCGGTTCGTTCAGCTTGAGGGTAAAGAGCGGCCGCGCAACGTGGTGGCGCGTTTCCCCGATGTCGAAACGGCCGAAAAATGTTATCATTCCGATGCTTATCAAGCGGCGTTGAGCCATGCGCGCGGGGCGTCAGAGCGCGAATTGATGATTGTCGAAACCGACGAATGATCCTAAGACGCCCCGCCTGAACGACAGGCGGGGCGTCTTGCATTGCCGGGGCGGAACCTTCTAACGGTAAGGCGGTTGATCTCTCATGAACTTCGACCGACTATCCGCTTTCGCCCAATGGTGCCGCCGCCATGTGGAGGTGACGACACTGGCCCTGATGGGGCTTTCGATCACAGCCGTTTGGACCTTGGCCGAACTGACCGAAGAGGTCGTCGAAGGCAGCACCAGCAGCCTTGACCGTAACATCCTATTGTTCTTGCGCACGCCCGGCGACCTTTCCGATCCCATCGGCCCGTGGTGGGTGGAGGAAATTGGCCGCGATTTGACGGCGTTGGGCGGGGTCGCGGTGCTAGTACTGACGACCGTCGTCGTCTCGCTCTTTTTCCTGCTGCAACGGCGGTGGTCGACAGCGCTTTACATCCTCGCAACCGTTGGCGGGGGCATCGTGCTGAGCAGCATCGCCAAGGAGTTTTTCGACCGTCCGCGCCCTGACCTCGTGCCGCATGGCTCACTCGTGCATACGGCAAGCTTCCCCTCGGGGCATTCGATGATGGCGGCGGTGGCCTATCTCACCCTTGGCGCGATGGTGGCGCGGGCGCAGAAACGCTGGGCGCTCAAGGTCTATACGCTGGCGGTTGCCGTCCTGCTCACGCTGCTCGTTGGGATCAGCCGGGTCTATATGGGGGTGCATTGGCCGACGGATGTGGCGGCGGGCTGGCTTGGCGGCGGGGCTTGGGCCATCCTTTGCCTGATTGCGGCGCTGAGTTTGGCGAGGCGTGGGCATATCGATCGCGAGGAAAGCGATACTTAACGCCGCGAGGCTTCCGAGGCGCGGATATTAAAACGGCAGCGCATCGTGAAATGCGCTGCCGTTTTGTTTTGATTTGCCGTAGCTTAGCTAGCTTTTGCCATCCGCTTGCGCTCATGCGGATCGAGGTAACGCTTGCGCAGGCGCACGGCGTTCGGGGTCACTTCGACCAGCTCGTCGTCGTCGATATAGGCAATCGCCTCTTCAAGGCTCAGCGTCATCGGCGGGGTCAGGCGCACTGCGTCATCGGTGCCCGAAGCGCGCACGTTGGTCAGCTTCTTGCCCTTCAGCGGGTTCACTTCCAGATCGTTGTCGCGGCTGTGCTCGCCGATGATCATGCCGGTGTAGACGTCCGCCTGCGCGCCGATCATCATCTTGCCCCGCTCTTCGAGGTTCCACAGCGCGTAGGCGACCGAGGTGCCGTTCTCCATGGAGATCAGCACGCCCGCGCGACGGCCCGGGATCGGACCCTTATGCGGCGCCCAGCCGTGGAACACGCGGTTCAACACGCCGGTGCCGCGGGTGTCGGTCAGGAACTCGCCGTGATAGCCGATGAGCCCGCGCGAGGGGACATGGGCGATGATCCGGGTCTTGCCGGCGCCCGCGGGTTTCATCTCGACCAGCTCGCCCTTGCGGGTGCCGGTGATTTTCTCGATCACCGCGCCGGAATATTCGTCATCCACGTCGATGGTGGCTTCTTCGATCGGCTCATGGCGCACGCCGTCGATCTCTTGGAACAGCACCTGCGGGCGGGAGATCGACAGCTCGAACCCCTCACGGCGCATGTTCTCGATCAACACGCCCATCTGCAATTCGCCGCGGCCCGCGACTTCGAAAGCCTCGCCGCCCGGCGTGTCGGAGATTTTGATCGCCACGTTGCTTTCCGCCTCTTTCAGCAGACGCTCGCGGATCACGCGGGATTGCACCTTCTTGCCGTCACGGCCTGCAAGTGGGCTGTCGTTGATGCCGAAGGTGACGGTGATGGTGGGCGGGTCGATCGGCTGCGCCGGGATCGCTTCGTTCACCGAAGGATCGGCCAGCGTATCGGCCACGGTGGCCTTGGCCATGCCCGCGATGGAGACGATGTCACCTGCTTCGGCCACGTCGATGGCGGTCTGCTCTAGCCCGCGGAAGGCGAGGATTTTGGTGGCGCGGAAGGTCTCGATCTGGGTGCCGTCGCGCGACATCGCCTTGACGGTCTGGCCCGCTTTTAGGGTGCCGGTTTCGACACGACCGGTCAGCAGGCGGCCCAGGAACGGGTCGCCGCCGAGCGTGGTGGCCAGCATCGTGAAGGGCTTGTCGGCGTTCTCGATCTGCTTGGGCGCGGGGACGTGATCAAGGATCAGGTCAAACAGCGCAGAGAGGTCTTTGCGCGGCCCGTCAAGTTCGGCATCCGCCCAGCCGGAGCGGCCCGAGGCATACATATGCGGGAATTCGAGCTGTTCGTCGGTGGCGTCGAGGCTGGCGAAAAGGTCGAAACATTCGTCCAGCGCCCGGTCAGGCTCGGCATCCGGCTTGTCGACCTTGTTCAGCACGACGATCGGGCGCAGGCCCAGTTTCAGCGCCTTGGAGGTCACGAATTTGGTCTGAGGCATCGGGCCTTCGGCGGCGTCCACCAGAAGGACCACACCGTCGACCATCGACAGGATGCGCTCAACCTCGCCGCCGAAGTCGGCGTGGCCCGGCGTGTCGACGATGTTGATGCGGGTGTCGTTCCAGACGACGGAGGTTGGCTTGGCGAAGATGGTAATGCCGCGCTCACGTTCCAGATCGTTGCTGTCCATGGCGCGCTCGGTGGTCGCCTGGTTTTCACGGTAGGTGCCGGATTGTTTCAGAAGCTCGTCCACCAGCGTCGTCTTGCCGTGGTCGACGTGGGCGATGATTGCGATGTTGCGCAGGTCCATTAAGTCAGCCTTTGGATAGGGGAGGGACGCGCCAACCTGAAGCTGCGCGTATAATTGCGCCGCCCATACCGCGCCCCGGCTGCAATTGCTAGCCCTAATGCCGTGACGCCCCCCTTACTGCGCGAAGCTGTGCCACTGGTGCAGCCTTAGTGGGTGGCGCTGTTCGAAAAGAGGTGGATGACCAGAATGCCGCTGATAATCAGCACAAGCCCCAGAACCGCGGGCAGATCGAGCCGCTGACCGAAGAGGACGAAGCCGATAATCGCGATCAGCACGATGCCCAGACCGGCCCAAAAGGCATAGACGATCCCAACTGGCATGACCTTCAGCGCCAGCGACATGCAGTAGAAAGAGATCATGTAAAAGACCACCACCGCCACCGAAGGCCAGAGCCGCGTAAACTGGTGTGACGCCTGCACCGCGGTCGTGCCAAGGGTTTCCGCCACCACGGCGATGATAAGCCACAGGTAATGCATCTCGGTCTTCCTTAGAGCGGGAGTTCGGTGGTTTCCTTGATCTCCTCCATCACGAAACTGGCCGAGACATCCGATAGCGGCACCCGGCGGATCAGGTCCTGATAGAGGCGATCATATCCCGCCATATCCCGAACGCGCGCCCGGATCAAATAGTCCAGATCACCGGTCATCCGGTAGACGCCGAGGATCTCGGGCATGGCTTTCGTGGCGCGCGAGAACTTCTCGAGCCAGTCGGGCGCATGGGCGTTGGTGCGGACTTGGATAAAGACGCTGAGACCAAGGTCGAGTTTCGCCGCGTCCAAGAGCGTGACCCGGTTCTTGATCACGCCTGCGTTCTCCAGCGCCCGGATGCGGCGCCAGCAGGCATTGCGCGACAGGTGGACCGCCGCGCCAAGCGCCTCAAGGGATTGGCTGGCATCGCGTTGCAGTTCGACCAATATGCGGCGGTCTATCTCATCAAGTGTTATCATGGCGGTAGTTTGGTGGGAAATCTTCTCACGCACAAGCGGTTGTCGGGCGTGATTTGAGACAACGTCACAAGCAGGCTCGGCTAGGGTGGGGGAAAGGCAGAGACAGGAGTTTCCCATGATCGCACGCATCTTCCTCGACCATCCCGCCAAGGTGGATGAGACGTTTCTGGAGCATATGGCCTTCGCGCTGAAGTTTTCGGGGCTGCTGTTCGCAGCGGCGGGCGCGGCGCTGGTGCATGCGCTGATCCCGTGCCTGTTTGAGAAGACGGCGAGTGGGATTATCGCGAAGCTTTACGCGCGGACGCATAATCGCGGGCAGTGAGGGCCAGCGCGGTTCCAATTTCGCAATGAGGGCCAGCGCCTGCCCGCGGGTGGGCGATCTTACGTGGCCTCGTGCCACTTTATGGTTCAACTGTGGTGTGCGTTTTCATGGTCGCACTTAGCCTCACCAAATCGCCTACCCGGTCGCACCGAAGGTGCGCCCCCTTTATAGCGGCACGCCTCCGGCGTGACGGGCGGGCAGGCGATGGCCCGGCGCCTACGGCTTGATTCCGGGCCGGGTGGCAGGCGTGACCGAAAAATAGAAAAGGGCCGCATCGTGCGGCCCTCTGTCATTCCAAACATCCGACAGGCTTAGCCCGCCAGCGCCTTGTTCAGGTTCTCATCCACCTTCTCCAAGAACCCCATCGTCGTCAGCCAGCCCTGATCCGGCCCCACCAGCAGGGCAAGGTCCTTGGTCATGAAACCTGATTCCACCGTATCCACCACGACCTTCTCCAGCGTCTCGGCGAAGTTGTTCAGCGCGGTGTTCTCGTCCAGCTTGCCCCGGTGCTTCAGCCCGCCGGTCCAAGCGTAGATCGAGGCAATGGAGTTCGTCGACGTCTCCTCGCCCTTCTGGTGCTGGCGGTAGTGGCGCGTCACGGTGCCATGGGCGGCCTCGGCCTCCACGATCTTGCCGTCGGGCGTCATCAGCTGCGAGGTCATCAGCCCCAGCGAGCCGAAACCCTGCGCCACGGTGTCCGACTGCACGTCGCCGTCGTAGTTCTTGCAGGCCCAGACATAGCCGCCCGACCATTTCATCGCCGAGGCGACCATGTCGTCGATCAGGCGGTGCTCGTACCAGATGTTCTTCTTCTTGAAGTCCTCGGCGAATTCCGCGTCGAAGATCTCTTGGAACAGGTCTTTGAAACGCCCGTCATAGGCCTTCAGGATCGTGTTCTTGGTCGAGAGATAGACCGGCCAGCCACGGTTCAGACCGTAGTTGAAAGACGCGCGCGCGAAATCGCGGATCGAATCGTCGAGGTTGTACATCGCCATGGTGACACCGGCGGAGGGCGCGTCGAAGACCTCCTTCTCGATGGTCTCGCCATCATCGCCGACGAATTTGATTGTCAGCTTGCCCTTCCCAGGGAAGCGGAAGTCGGTGGCGCGGTACTGGTCGCCGAAGGCATGGCGGCCAACGACGATCGGCTGCGTCCAGCCCGGCACAAGACGCGGTACGTTGCGGCAGATGATCGGCTCGCGGAAGATCACGCCGCCGAGGATGTTACGGATGGTGCCGTTGGGGCTGCGGTACATGCGTTTGAGGCCGAACTCCTCGACCCGCGCCTCGTCAGGCGTGATGGTGGCGCATTTCACGCCGACGCCATGTTCGCGGATCGCATGGGCCGCGTCGACGGTGATCTGGTCGTCGGTCTCGTCCCGCACTTCGATGCCGAGGTCGTAATACTTCAGGTCAACGTCAAGATAGGGCGTGATTAACTTCTTTTTAATGAAATCCCAGATGATCCGGGTCATCTCATCGCCGTCGAGTTCGACGATGGGGTTTTCTACCTTGATCTTCGACATGACGAATTCCTCTGTTTCAGGGTGCGTTTGGCCGTGCTTTAGCCTATTCGGGGCCAAAGAGAAAGATCGTATACAATGGTATGCCGAAGGCTGCGGTCAGGCGCCGACCCCGGCGAAAAAGCTGCTGATGCGGGCGCGGGCATAGGACCAAAGGGCAGGGGCACCGATGGCGATCTTGCGGCCCACCTTCTCTTCGATTTGCGCCTCTGAGACGTTATAGTCAGTCCAACTGCCGCCGCCGGAGGCGAGGTTCTGCATCGGCGGCTGGAACCGGTCGAGCGATTTGGCAAAACGGGCCGTCGGGCTTTCGGCGGCCTCGAACTCTTCCCAGATGCTGCGCAGATCGTCCCGCAGATCGTCCGGCAATAGGCCAAAGATGCGGTCGGCGGCGATTTGTTCCTGCGCTTCCATCTCAGCGGCGTCGTAATCGCCAAAGATTGGATTGTCGCCCGCGTCGATCTCGACAAGGTCGTGCAGGATCAGCATCTTGATGACGCGGTTGATGTCGACCTCCGGCCCGGCTTGATCGGCCAGCACCAGTGCATAGAGCGTCAGATGCCACGAATGTTCGGCAGAGTTTTCCGCACGGCTGGCATCGCATAGGGTGGTGCCGCGCAGCACGGTTTTCAGCTTGTCGGCCTCATTCAGAAAGGCAATCTGCTTGTCCAGCCGCTCTGTCATGCGCCGCCCTTCCCGCGATGGTCGCGCAGCTTGCGCGCCAGAAAAGCGCGGGCCTTGTCATTGGCCATCCGGGTGCGAACGGCGGTGAGGAAGGCTTCTTCCAGCGTTTGCGACGAGGCACCCAGCACCTCGCCGACTTCCATGAACAAGCGGTCTTCGCCTGTCTCGGCCTGTACGGCGAGACATTCCTCGGCCAATTTATTGGCCAGTTGGGTAACGACCGCGTCCGCCATCAGCGTGTGGATTCCGTCAGGCGGCGTTTGACATAGTCGCTGGTCGAGGTGATCAGCGTGTCCATATGCGGCTCTTCAAAGAAATGCCCGGCGCCTTCGATCTCCTGATGGGTGATCGTGATGCCCTTTTGCTCGTGCAACTTGCTGACGAGGTTCGTGGTATCCGCGGGCGGCGCCACGCGGTCGGCGGTGCCGTTGATCACCAGACCCGAGGCCGGGCAGGGTGCAAGGAAGGAAAAGTCGTACATATTCGCAGGCGGAGAGACCGAGATGAAGCCCGTGATCTCAGGCCGACGCATCAGCAGTTGCATCCCGATCCATGCGCCAAAGGAGAACCCCGCAACCCAGCAGTGCTTGGAGTTGTTGTTCATCGATTGCAGGTAATCGAGCGCAGAGGCCGCATCAGACAATTCGCCGATGCCCTGATCGTATTCGCCCTGGCTGCGGCCCACGCCACGGAAGTTGAAGCGCAACACGGTGAAACCCATGTTGTAGAACGCATAGTGCAGGTTATAGACGACCTTATGATTCATCGTCCCGCCGAACTGCGGATGCGGATGCAGCACGATGGCAATCGGGGCGTCACGTTCTTTTTGGGGGTGGTAGCGGCCTTCAAGGCGGCCTTCGGGTCCGGGAAAAATAACCTCGGGCATGGGTATCCCTGTCTAGGGGTTCAAAGATCGCCGCGAATAGTTGACGAATTCGCTAGGCCACCTTAGAACGGTTCTAATCTGGTTCCGCGCAGTGTCGCGTGGATCAGTCTTTGGACTTAGGCATTTAAGCCGCCCACGTCAATCAAATGGCGCGGCGGGTGAGGGTGAGACGATGAAGCTATCTACCAAAGGGCGCTACGCGATGGTCGCTTTGGCCGATATTGCCCTGCAACCCGAGGGCACCTTGGTGTCTCTGGGCGACATTGCCGAGCGGCAGTCGGTCTCTTTGCCCTATTTGGAGCAGTTGTTCGTCAAGCTGCGCCGGGCCGAATTGGTGACCTCTGTCCGGGGCCCGGGCGGCGGGTATCGTTTGGCGCGTCCGGCGGCGGATATTCGCGTCGTCGATGTGCTGGCGGCGGTGGATGAGACGGTGGATGCGATGCATAAGGGGGCGGGCGCCTCGGGCGGGCTGTCGGGCAGCCGGGCACAATCGCTGACAAACCGGCTCTGGCAGGGGCTGAGCGCGCATGTTTATGTTTTCCTCCACCAGACGCGCCTCTCGGATGTGGTTGAGAATGAGCTGGCCCCCTGTCCGGCGGTGCCCACCCTCTTTGCCGTGGTGGATGAGTCGTGAGGGTGGTTTTGGGCAGCGGGCGCGCTTTGGCGGCTGTGGTCTGCGCGGGTGGTGATGTGGGATTTCGGGGGCGCTGCCCCCGGACCCCCGCGGTATTTGGAAAAGGATGAAGGATGCGGGTCTACCTTGACCATAACGCGACCACGCCGCTGCGGGCGGAGGCGCGCGCGGCGATGATCGCGGCGATGGACCTGCCCGGCAACCCGTCCTCGGTCCATGCTGAGGGCCGTGCGGCCAAGGCTGTGGTCGAACGGGCGCGGGTGCAGGTGGCGGGGCTTGTGGGCTGTGATCCGGTCGATGTGATTTTTACCTCCGGTGCGACTGAAGCGGCGGCGCTTGCGGCGGCGATGGGGGCGCGGGTTGTGACCTCAGCGGTGGAACATGACGCGGTTCTGTCTTGGGGGCAGGCGGCGCGTTTGGGTGTCGACGCGGAGGGTGTTTGGGACGGTGACTTGACCGCCGCGGCGGGGGCCGATGTGGTGGCCCTACAGGCCGCGAACAGCGAGACGGGTGTTTTGCAGCAGACCATGCCTTTGGCGCAGCAATGTTGGGCGATGGAGAGCACGCCCTATGTGCTGGTCGATGTGGTCCAGGCGCTCGGCAAGACCCGATTCAAGATGCCGACCTCGGGCGCGGATTTCATCCTTGTCTCCGCACATAAGCTGGGCGGGCCCAAGGGGATCGGCGCCTTGATCGTCAAACGCGGCATTGATCTGGCCGAACATGCGCTTTTGCGCGGCGGCGGGCAGGAGATGGGCCGCCGTTCGGGGACCGAGAATATCCCTGCCATCGCAGGGTTCGGCGCGGCGGCTGAGGCGGCGGCGGCGGATCTGGCTGCGGGGCGTTGGGAAGAGGTGGCAGAACAGCGTGATTTGCTGGAAGCGACCCTTGCGGATGTCGCAAGTCTGACTATTTTTGTAGGGAAAGGCGCTCAGCGCCTGCCCAACACCTCTTGTATCATCACGCCCGGCTGGAAGGGCGAGACCCAAGTGATGCAGATGGACCTTGCCGGTTTTGCCATTTCGGCGGGGTCGGCTTGTTCCAGCGGCAAGGTGCGCGCCAGTGCCGTATTGCGCGCCATGGGCTTTGATGAAACACAGGCCGCCAGCGCGATCCGGGTGTCGCTGGGCCTCGACACCACCCGGGAAGATATCCTGCGGTTCGCCACAAGCTGGACCGCCAAATTGAAAAAGCACGAAACGCGGACCGCCTGAGCGCCGCGACGGAAAGGAACTGAAACCTTGGAAAATATGACCCTGAAAGAGAATGACGGCGTCAAGGAAGGCGTTGACCAGGAAACCGTGGATGCCGTGCGCGAAGTCGGCGGCAAGTATAAATACGGCTGGTCCACCGATATCGAGATGGAATACGCGCCCAAAGGGCTGACGCCGGAGATCGTGAAGCTGATCTCGGAGAAGAACAACGAGCCTGAGTGGATGACCGAATGGCGGCTTGAGGCTTACAACCGTTGGCTCAGCAAGGAAGAGCCGGATTGGGCGATGGTGGATTATCCTGAAATCGACTTTCAGGAACAATATTACTATGCCCGTCCGAAGAGCATGGCCGAGAAGCCCAAGTCGCTCGACGAGGTCGATCCGAAGCTGCTGGCGACCTATGAAAAGCTCGGCATCCCGCTGAAGGAGCAAATGATCCTTGCCGGTGTCGAAGGGGCTGAGGATGCGCCTGCAGAGGGCCGCAAGGTGGCAGTGGACGCGGTGTTCGATTCAGTCTCCGTCGGCACCACCTTCCAGGAAGAGTTGAAGAAGGCCGGCGTGATCTTTTGCTCGATCTCCGAGGCGATCCGCGAATACCCTGATCTGGTGAAGAAGTACCTCGGCTCGGTCGTGCCAGTGTCGGACAACTTCTACGCGACACTGAACTCCGCGGTCTTCTCTGACGGGTCCTTCGTCTATGTCCCGCCGGGCGTGCGCTGCCCGATGGAACTGTCGACCTATTTCCGCATCAACGCCGAGAACACCGGCCAGTTCGAACGGACGCTGATCATCGCCGACAAGGGCTCCTACGTTAGCTACCTCGAAGGCTGCACCGCGCCGCAGCGTGACGAGAGCCAGCTGCACGCTGCCGTGGTCGAGATCATCATCGAAGAAGATGCCGAAGTGAAATACTCCACCGTTCAGAACTGGTACCCCGGTGATGAGAACGGCAAGGGCGGCATCTACAACTTCGTGACCAAACGCGCCGACTGCCGTGGCGACCGGGCTAAAGTGATGTGGACACAGGTCGAGACCGGCTCTGCCGTGACGTGGAAATATCCCTCCTGCATCCTGCGCGGTGACGACAGTCAGGGCGAGTTCTACTCCATCGCCATCGCCAACAACATGCAGCAGGCCGACACCGGCACCAAGATGGTGCACCTGGGCAAGCGCACCAAGTCGCGCATCGTGTCCAAGGGCATCTCGGCCGGCAAGGCGCAGAACACTTACCGTGGCCTCGTGTCTATGCACCCTAAGGCCAAGGAATCGCGCAACTATACGCAGTGTGACAGCCTGCTGATCGGCTCGGAATGTGGGGCCCATACGGTGCCTTACATCGAGGTGAAGAATAACAGCAGCCGGGTGGAGCATGAGGCGACGACCTCCAAAGTGGACGACGACCAGATGTTCTATTGCCGCTCGCGCGGCATGGACGAGGAGGAGGCCGTGGCGCTGGTGGTGAACGGATTCTGCAAGGACGTGCTGCAAGCGCTGCCGATGGAGTTCGCCATGGAAGCGCAGGCGCTGGTCGCGATCTCGCTGGAAGGTTCCGTCGGCTGATGAGCCTTGACGCGGCGCATATACCGCTCCGCCTGCATTGGTGGAAGGCGCAGCCGAATTTCGGCGATGCGCTGAGCCCGCTGATCCTGAGCCATGTCTCGGGGCGGCGGGTGGAGCATGCGTCGGTCGGTGAGGCGGACGTCTTTGCGCTCGGTTCGCTTTTGCAGATCGTGCGGCGGAACTTCGACAGCCCGCGTGCGGGCGCGAAACCGGTGGTCTGGGGCAGCGGGCTGCTACGGCCCGCCGGGGGGCGTGCGTTCTTGAAGAACATCGAGATCGCGCTGTTGCGGGGGCCGGTCACGGCGGCGCTTCTGGGGATCGAGACCGAGGCCTTCGGCGACCCGGGGCTGCTGGTGAACGAGGTGCTGCCGAGCGATGTGCCACGGGGCGATAAGATCGGCATCGTGCCGCACCACACGCTGGCGGACGACCCGGAACTGTTAGAGATTGCGGCCTCAGACAGCGCATACGTGCTGATCGACCCGCGCGGACCGGTGGAACAGGTTTGCGCCGCCATCGCCTCCTGCGCCCATGTCTTCGCCTCGTCGCTGCATGGGCTGATCACGGCGGATGCTTACGGCGTGGCCAATACTTGGGTCGCGCCCGAGGGGCAGGGACGGCTGAAGTTCCACGACTATGCCGCGTCGGTCGGTCGCGACATGCGCGCGCCGATTGCTTTGGACGAGATCCGCCAAGCGCCGAAACCCGATGCGCCGCTGGCCTATCAGGACGGCATCACCGCCTGCCGCGCAGCGCTGAACGAGAGTTTTCCTGCCGCGCTCTGCGCCCGTCAGGGGGCGGCATGAACTTTAACACGCAGGGGCAAGCCCCTGATGAAAAACTGAAATAATTTGAATTGCGGCGCGAAGGCGTCAGAAGGAGAGCCAAATGCTGAGCATCAAGAACCTGCACGTGAAACTGGAAGAAGAGGACAAGCAGATCCTCAAAGGCGTCGATCTGGAAGTCGAAGCTGGCAAGGTGCACGCCATCATGGGGCCGAACGGCTCGGGCAAGTCGACGCTGAGCTACGTGCTCTCGGGCAAGGACGGCTACGAGGTTACCGAAGGTTCGGCCACGCTCGAAGGCGAAGACATCCTCGAACTGGAGCCCGAAGAGCGCGCCGCGGCCGGCCTCTTCCTTGCCTTCCAGTACCCGGTCGAAATCCCTGGCGTCGGCAATATGACCTTCCTGCGCACCGCCGTGAACGCACAGCGCAAGGCGCGTGGCGAAGAGGAAATCTCGGCCGCTGACTTCCTCAAGGAAATCCGCGCCAAGGCGAAGGACCTCAAGATCGACGCCGAGATGCTGAAGCGCCCGGTGAACATGGGCTTTTCCGGCGGTGAGAAGAAGCGCAACGAAATTCTGCAGATGGCGATGCTCGAGCCCAAGATGTGCATCCTCGACGAGACCGACTCGGGCCTCGACGTGGACGCGATGAAACTGGTGGCCGAAGGCGTGAACGCCCTGCGCACCGAGGGCCGTGGTTTCCTCGTCATCACGCACTACCAGCGTCTTCTTGACCACATCAAACCCGACGTCGTGCACATCATGCATGATGGCCGCATCATCAAGACCGGTGGGCCTGAGCTGGCGCTCGAAGTCGAGAACAACGGTTACGCAGACATCCTTGCCGAGGTGGCATAATGGCTGAAGCACAACTGAAAGAAACCCCGACCGAGGCGATGATCGCAGCGCTCGACATGCCGCAGGGTGGCTGGAGCCGTGCGGCGCGCGAGGATGCGCTGGCGCGGGTGCGCGCCATGGGCCTGCCGCAGCGCCGCGATGAATATTGGAAGTTCACCCGCCCCGACACGCTGACCCAGGCCGAGGCGCAGCCCGCTGCGATCTTTGATCACGGCGATGCGCCGTTGTTCGACGGCACCGAGCGTCTGCGTATCGTCTTCGTCGATGGCGTGTTCGACGCCGACGCCTCGGATGATCTCACGCTCGAAGGCGTCAGCATCGAACGGCTGGCCGCGGCGGACAGCGACCTGCACTGGGCGCGCGATCTTTACGGGACGCTGGAGAAGAACGGCCAGACCCCGGTGCAGCGCCCGCTCGCCGCGCTGAACACCGCCTTTGCGACCGATGGCGTCTTGATCCATGTGACCGGCACGCCGAGCAAGCCAATCAATCTGGTTTATACCCATAAATCAGAGACTTCTGACGCGATGTTGCACCATGTGGTGAAGCTCGACAAAGGTGCCGAAGTCACGCTTTTGGAGAACGGCCCCGCCGCGGCGCGCTTCAACACCGTGATGGAGGTTGAGGTGGCCGACACTGCGCGCTTCCACCATGTGCGCGCACAGGGCCGCGACCACGAGCGCCGTGCCGCGACCCATGTCTTTACCCGTTTGGGCACCGAGTCGCTGTTCAAGAGCTTCACCGTCACCGTGAACGGCGCGCTGACGCGCAACGAATGCGTGATCGAACTCACGGGCGACGATGCCTCGGCTCATGTCGCGGGCGCCTGCGTCGGCGATGGTGATTTCCACCATGACGACACGGTTTTCATCACCCATGATGCCGAGAACTGCGAAAGCCGTCAGGTATTCAAGAAGGTCCTGCGCAACGGCGCGACCGGCGTGTTCCAAGGCAAGATCCTCGTCAAGGAAGGCGCGCAGAAGACCGATGGCTACCAGATCAGCCAGTCGCTTCTTCTGGACGGCGACAGCCAGTTCCTCGCCAAGCCTGAGCTTGAGATCTACGCCGACGACGTGGCCTGTTCGCATGGCTCCACCTCCGGCGCGATCGACGAGGAGGCGCTGTTCTACCTGCGCGCGCGCGGCGTGTCCCATGCCGAGGCGACCGACCTGCTGACGCTCGCCTTCCTCGCCGAAGCAGTGGAGGAGATCGAGGCCGAGGAACTGCGGGAGGAAATCACCGGGCGTCTCAGCTCGTGGTTGGAGCGTCGTAGCGCCTGATGGCTGTTACCAGCGATATCGTTGCGACCTACCGCGGCCCCGGCAAAGTGATGTCGGGGCTGCTTGCGCAGGGCCGCAACGAGGTGCGCGTGCTGATGTTCGCGCTGATGGCGGGGCTGCTGATCTTCGTGGCCCTGTCGCCGTATCAAGCCCGCGCGGCGCATCTCGATCCGGACGGGCCGCTCGCGGTGCGCCAGTATTGGAGCGCGTTTTTCTGGATCTTCGTGATGCCCCTGCTGCTCTATGGCTTGGCCGCGATGGTCTGGGGGATTAGCCGTGTCGCGGGGCAACGGCTCAGCGGTTATGCGGTGCGGCTGACCTTGGTTTGGTCGCTCCTTGCCTCTGCACCGATCCTTCTGTTGCTGGGGCTCGCGCTTGGGTTCATCGGGCCGGGCCTACAGGCGCAGATTGTCGGGGTGATCTGGTTGGCCGTGTTCTTTTGGTTCTGGATCGCGGGCCTTGTCGCCGCGCAGCGGGGCTGAGATGAGCAGCGCCCTGATCCAGCTTGCGCAGACCACCCTGCGCAGCCCCCGCGCGGCAGCGCGCCAGATTGCGGAGCTGCCCTTGGGCAATGATGTCATCTGGACGTCGCTTGCCTTGGTGGCCGCGCTGAACGCGCTCGTCATCTCGGCCACCTTCGTGATCGCGCCGCCCGCCATGGCGCTGCCGAGCTATTTCCAATCGCCATTGGTGCTCTTCGCGCTGCTGGCCGGGTTGATGGTGCTCTATGTGCATGCGCTGACTTGGGTTGGCCGGGCACTGGGCGGGCAGGGCGCGGTGACGCCGCTTTTGGCTGCCGTCGTGTGGCTTCAGGCGCTTCGCCTCTGCGCCCAACTGGGCATTTTGCTGCTGACCTTGGCGCTGCCGCCGGTGGCGCTGTTGGCCTCTTTCGTCGTTACCTTCTGGGGTCTTTGGATCCTTTTGAATTTCGTGGCCGAACTCTTGCATCTGCCGGGGCTATTCCACGCCGCCGCAGTGCTCGCGGGGGCCGCGCTTGGGGTCTTGCTGGGGCTTGGCCTTTTGCTGTCTTTGATCGGGCTGACCGCCCAGGGAGTTTAAGTCATGTTCGACGTTGAAGCCGTCCGGGCGCAGTTTCCGATCCTTGGCCGCGAGGTGAACGGCAAGCCGTTGGTCTATCTCGACAATGGCGCTTCGGCCCAGAAGCCGCAGGTGGTGATCGACGCGATTACCCAAGCCTATGCGAATGAATATTCCAACGTTCACAGGGGCTTGCACTACCTTTCTAATCTAGCGACCGACAAATATGAAAGCGTGCGCGGCACCGTGGCGCGCTTCCTCAACGCCGGGTCGGAAGATGAGATTGTGCTCAACACCGGGGCGACCATGGGGATCAACACCGTGGCCTATGGTTGGGCCATGCCGCGCATGCAGGCGGGCGATGAGATCGTCCTGTCGGTAATGGAGCATCATGCCAATATCGTGCCATGGCATTTCCTGCGCGAACGGCAGGGCGTGGTTCTGAAATGGGTCGATGTGGACGCCACCGGCGCGCTTGACCCGCAGGCGGTGATCGACGCCATCGGGCCGAATACCAAGCTGGTTGCAATATCTCACCTTTCCAACGTCTTGGGCACGAAAGTTGATGTGAAAACCATCACTGAAGCCGCCCATGAGAAGGGCGTTCCTGTCTTGGTCGATGGCTCGCAGGCGGCGGTGCATATGCCTGTCGACGTGCAGGACCTCGGCTGTGATTTCTATGCCGTCACGGGGCATAAACTCTATGGCCCCTCCGGTTCGGGCGCGATCTATATCAAGTCCGAGCGCATGGCCGAAATGCGCCCCTTCATCGGCGGCGGTGACATGATCCGCGAAGTCAGCAAGGACGCGGTGAGCTACAACGACCCGCCGATGATGTTCGAAGCCGGCACCCCCGGGATCGTCGGCACCATTGGCTTGGGCGTGGCGCTGGAGTTCATGATGGATCTGGGGATGGAGAATATCGCCGCCCATGAGGACGATCTGCGCGACTACGCGGTCTCGCGGCTCGGCGGTTTGAATTGGCTCAACCTGCAAGGCACGACGCCGGACAAAGCGGCGATCTTTAGCTTCACACTGGACGGCGCCGCCCATGCGCATGACATCTCGACCGTGCTCGACAAGAAAGGCGTGGCCGTCCGGGCTGGGCATCATTGCGCTGCGCCTTTGATGACGCATCTCGGCGTTTCGGCCACCTGCCGCGCGTCTTTTGGCATGTATAACACCCGGGCCGAGGTCGACACATTGGTCGATGCCCTCGAATTGGCGCATGATCTTTTCGCCTAAGGTGAATTTCGCCGCCCTTGCCCCCGGATTTCCCATTGCAGGGGCGGCGCGCTCTGGCTATACCGCCCCTCAGTGGACCCTTAGCTCAGCTGGATAGAGCGCTGCCCTCCGAAGGCAGAGGCCAGAGGTTCGAATCCTCTAGGGTCCGCCATGAAATCAAGCACTTAGCAATTTGCACTTTTCGCTGTATCTGTTCAGCTAAACCAAAACCCCTCATTTCCGCCCCCTTTCGACCGCCCGCAGCGCCGATTCCTGATACTCCGGCGAGTGGTGGCCATAGGTCTTTTCAATCGTCTCAGGGCTGGTGGCGAAGTACCCGGCAGCGTCCCAGATCGACGCCCCGTTTTGCAGCGTCCATGTGACCGCCGTGTGCTTGAGCGTGTGGGGCGTCACGTTTTCTAGGCCAGCTTCTGCAACGGCTTTGTTGAAGGCGCGCTTGATGTCGCCCACGCGCGCGCCATGATATTCCACCGCCCATGTGCAGCCCTCGGCCTTCCAGCGGCGTAGGTGCGCGGCAAGCTGGCGCGGGATGCGGTTCGGCTTGCGGCGCTTGTTCGTGCTGCGCTCGGCCCGGCTCTTTCGGTACATCACACCCCGGTCGAGGTCGAAGTAACCGCCCACGGTGTTTTCCTCGAACCCCATGCGCAGGATCGCGCTCTTGCGCGTGCCGGTGTAGAGGCCGATCAGGATGAACCGGGCGAGGTGCTTCGACTTGTGCCCCCGGTAGGCGGTCCAGAGCAGGCGGGCCGCCTCGCTGCGCGTAAGCCACCGCTCCTTGCCTTCCGGCTTCTCGGGCAGGGTGACGACAGGCGCGGAGGTCACATAGCCCTCTTTGTGCGCGTAATTCATTGCAGCCTGCAATACGCCGAGCTCGCGGCGCGTTGTGCCGGGGGCTTTGTCGCGCCATTTTGCATAGCGGCGGCAGGTTTCCCCCTTTACATGCGTGAGCTTGAGGTCTGACCAGAAGGGCAGCAGGGCATCGAGTGCGTAGCCGATCCGCTCCGGCGATGCTGCGGTGGGCGCGTGCTCCTCGGCATAAACCGCCAGCACCTCGCCGCAGGTTACGTTTTCGGGCTCATTGGCAGCACCTTGGCGCCCTCGGGTTGCGATATACGCTGCGAGGGCTTTTTCAGCTTCGCCGCGGCTTGTGCAGCCCGTTGACCGCCGGGGCTGGCCGGTGTCGAGGATGTACCAGTTGGGCGAGTGCTTGTATTTGTGGAGCCTTGCTCCTTTGGCTGGTCTCGGCATTTCTTTAGCAACTCCGGCAGGCGGTCACGTTCAAGGCGAATAGCGCGGCCCATCCTCACAAGAAAGCCGTGAGTTTCGGCGGCGGTGCGCAAGCTGGCTTTAGGAACCCCCAGCTCGGCAGCAACTTCTTCGATCTTGCATAGCTGGCTCATGCGTCCTTCCCCTCCTTCTCGGTATCTGCTCCGTTACCTTCACATACCGCGCAAACCTGATCTGGCCCACTTTCGCCTGACCCCGTGCAGAAGCGGCAAATACCCATATCCCCCGTGTGGCGCGGAACTATGATAGCCACATGAGACTTGGCGCATTCGGAGCATAGAACCGCTAAATCAATCGGATCAGACTCCTCGCTGGGGTCCCAGGTCGCGCAATACCTGGGGTCCGATATGTTTGCGTCATAGAATGCCTTGCCTTGGCAATTGTGGCAGAGAGCATAATCACAAAGAGCCATCGTCCTTCCCCTCCTTCATTGCAGCGGCGTCGATCCCAAGCGTTGCCATAACCTGCGCGACGTGCTGGCGCTGTGCGGCGGCTTTGGCGTCCTCTACGGTGTCGAACCTCGGCTTACCGTGCATCCCCCGCATCATGTAAATTGCATTGAAGCTGCGGGCGTCGATCATAAAGCCTTCGCAGTTCCAGCCGATAGGGTGACGAACCCACTCCAACGGCTTCACCATACCCGGCAGGGCCGCGATAATGGCGTCTGCAAGCTGATAGGACATCGTATAGTCCGTATCTTCTATGATTGCCGTTAGCTTTTCCCGTGCGTTACTCATGGCTGTCCTCCGAGATAGCGGGTAGGGCGGGGCTGGCTTCGTCCCAACAAAAGCCTCGTTCACAATCCATATCAACGACCCGGCGTAGATAGCCCTTGCTGCGAAGCGATTGAACCACGTCAGAGCAATGCGCCCGGTCTCCGTCTGTGAACCATGCTTCTTCCCCATCCATGCTGAACGTGATCCGGTCCCCAGCCAAGAGACGCTTGATTGCCTCGGCCTCAGTGACCTCACGCACCTTCGCCACCGCCTGCGCCGCACTAGGGGGCGTCTGCTCGTCGTCTACGCATCCGCAGTCGTCAACATGCTCAGAGCATTCAGCGCAGTGGTTTTCACAGTAGCTGCAAGGCGCGTTGATATGGCACGAACAACAGTCGGCCTCCCGGTAGTCGTCCTCGTCCTTGGGCCAACCCGCCAGTGCGAGGCGGTCATATTCACGTTGCGCCGGGGTCAGTCTGCGCTCAATCGCTTCCAGCTTCGGCTTGCGGCAGTGCCAGCATTCATAATGGCCTGTCACGCACGAACACTTGGGGTCATGCGGCTTTGCTTGTGGAAGGCGGATCATCGCGCCGCCTCCTGCGGTGTCGGGGTAAGGGCGGTGCGGGTGTTCCATTCATCGCGGATTGTCTGGTACATCACCGGGCAGTCATTGCCGTATGAATGGTAATGCTCACGTGACTTGGCCTTGCATTGGCTGCACCGGACGTAGGCAAACCGCCCGCCACCATCGAGGCAGGCTTCGGTTGTCATGTTTGCTTTGCCCCCGCAGAACGGGCATGGCTTTAGATGCTCAGTCATTGGTGTCTCCTTCGATAAGGGCGTCCAACCCGCGTGATACGATCCGGCAGCGCGCCTCCAACTCCTTGATCCGCGCAGCTTGGGCGCGGAGGGTGGCGGCTGCGTCTGCTCGCTCAAGGCAGTTTCGGGGGGATGGACCGGACAGGCTTTTCGCCAACCGCTCCACCGCCTCGCTTGAAATATCCACCTTGCTCATCGCTTCCCCTTCCGTAGCGGGCAGTGACGCCCTTGGTTGCATCTATAGGTGCAGTCACAGGTCGGCTTAAGCATCGCGGCCGCTTGGTGTGCTGCGACGATCAGAAATGCCGCGATGTGCGATAGGGCTTTCATCGCGCACCCTCCAAGGACTGCGTTGCGATTAACTGGCACGACGCCAGCGACGGGTTTCGCTTGATCGCCGCCATGCCGCCGCGCAGGGCTTCAACACGGTCGGCAAGTTGCAGGACAAGCGGGTCGCGGCAGCCAAGGTCGCGGGCCTCGCGGATGAGGTCTTGGTCGGTGGGGTGAGTCATGCGGCGGCACTCCTTGCGGTGAGGTGAGCACAGTTTGCGCGGACCAGTGCCGCAGCGATCGGTGGACATACTGAATTGCCGCAGCAACTGACCTGAACGTTCTTGGTGAAGGGCTGGAATGACCAGTCACCGTCAGTTTCCGTCCAAACACCGTCGATCACGTAATCGGGTGGGAAACCTTGCGCGTTGAATAGTTCGCGCGGTGTCAACATGCGGAGTCCGATGTCGACCACCACGAAAGTTTGACCGTCGATGGTCAGGGTTACGTACTCGCCACCATCCCAAGCATCGTGTGCGCGCAGGAACTCAGCCACCTCCCGGGCCCGGGCGTCGTGCTCCGGCCGGAAGGGCGGGGCTGACAGTTCCGCTTGGGTGTGAGCGAAGCGGTCCTTGACCGTCACAGTGTGCATCGGGTCGACAGCGCGCGCACCGTCACCTGTCCCATAATATTTGGCGAAGAATGCTGTGACGGGGGTCTGGTGGCTGCCGCTGGCCGCTACCGTGCTGATCGGGTCGCGCGGATCGTGGCCAGCATGGCTCTCCATTCTCGGGCCGCCGTTATGCTGGGCGAGGAAGGCGGCCACCGGATACTGTTTTACGCCGCCGGCTACTACCGTGTTCAGCGGGGCCGTGATGTCGAGCGCGCGTGGCCGCTGACCGGCTCGCTCTCCGTTGCCGACATGGATCATTGAGGCCGCGACCAGCGCGCTGTGACCGCCGCCAGCCAGAACGGTAGGGTGCGGGGCGTTGACCGGTACGCTGCGGCGCGCGGTTCCCTTCATAGACATCAGGCTCGGACAGATCGCCGCCTTTTCGCCGCGGTTTGCCCCGGTGATCGTGCGGAAGGGTTCGGCCGCGCCTTCGGCTCGCGCACCGTGGGTGAGGTTCACGAGGAAAGGCTCGTCGGCGTCCAGAACGTACCGCTTCATGCCACGCGCCACCCGTGCCAGCGTGTTGTTCGCCAGCGGACGGATAGCGCGCAAACCGTGCTTTTCCTTGATGACTTCCGATGTGTCGAAGATCGACGGGCAGGGGATCGACCAATCGATGCACTCTGCGGCGGTGCGCCACGGCTTGAGCTTGCCAGCCTTCACCAGCTTTGACTTGGGGTCGCCATGGGTGGGCTTCGGCCATGTGATAGGTAGGCCATCCCTGCGCGCGACAAGAAACCAGCGTTTGCGGATCGTCGGTGCGCCGTAGTCGCAGGCGCGGAGCTCGCGTGACTGAACCTTGTACCCGGCGTTGCGCAAGCGTTTCAGCCATGCCTCGTAGGTGATGCCGGAGAACTCCTTGATCGGCTTGCCGCCTTCGCAGATCGGCCCCCAGGTCACGAACTCTTCGACGTTTTCCATGCAGATCACGTCAGGCTTCACGTCCTCAGCCCACTTCACCACGACCCACGCGAGGTCACGGATATTGCGATCACGCACCGCTCCTCCCTTGGCTTTGGAGAAGTGCTTGCAGTCCGGGCTTGCCCAGAGGAGTGCCACAGGTTTGCCACCGGTGGCGGTCAGCGGATCGACATCCCAGATATTGCTGTCGAGGTGTACGGTGTCGGGGTGGTTCACCGCATGCAGGGCCAAGGCGGGCGCAGAGTGGTTAATCGCGATGTCGGGGCTGCGGCCCAGTGCCATCTCGATTCCGGTGGACGCACCGCCGCCACCAGCAAAGCTGTCGATGATCAGGGGCAAGTCATTCACGTGCGTTCCTCCAGAAATCGGACCAGCGCGCCGTGAAGTTGGTTGTCGCTCTCGTCGTCGCTCTCCATCGCTTCGATCAGCAGGCGCAAACCATCTGCCGCAATGTCGAGGGTGTCGCCTGCACCGGTGTTGGAGTGGGGCTGCACCGCGCCCTCCCGGGCAACTTCGACCAGATCGCTGACAGCGCCTGAAAACTGTCCAGCAGCCGCGAGGAGTTTACTGATCTGGCCGCTCACGCCGCATCCTCCTGAGCCTGTGCGTCAGCAGCAGCGCGTGCTTCTGCCTCGGCAGCTGCCATCTCTTCAGCAGAGGGCTTGGCGCTGGCGAACGGGTCTTCGTCATCAACGTCCTGCACCGCGTCAGCCTCAATGGCCAACTGCTGCAACTCATCCATGATGGTGGCCACGATAGCGCGTTGCGGCTTGTCGAGGCTCTGCCAGTGGGCGGTGAACTTCTCCTTGCCAGTGCGAGCGATGGCGCGCGCCGCGTCGAGCAGTTCCTTCTGTGCCTGCGCGTCACCTTGGCCCTTGGCCCATGTCGCCATGGCACGGCCCGTCTCGACGCCCATGGGGCGGCGCGGGTCGAGCAGTGCTTTGAACTGGTCCGCGACTTTGATCTGGTGGACGGGGCAACCTGGCGCCGCTGGATCAAGAATGATCTGTGTCGTCATTTCGAAGATCAGGGAGGCGTCACCAGCAATATCCCACGGCACATCCTCGCGGCGCAGTTTGGTCGGGCGGGCATTCTTGGCGCTGTTGCCATAGCCGCGCTGCATCACCGGTTTTGCCCTAGTGCAAATGATGATGTTGGTCTTGGCCCGGATGATCCGATCTGTCAGGCGACGGAAGCGCGGCTTCACTTCGGCCCAAGCCAACTGCGAACGCTTGTCGCGCTGGTTTGCATCATCACCGGCCAGACGGTCCAACGTGGTAGCGTGAAGGTCGAGCATACCGCCGACGCCTTCGTGCGAGTGACTGAAGCTGTCGATCACGATCACTGGGAGTTCGGCAGCCTCTGCGGCGTCGATGTATTCGATCCAGCGCTCTGGGCCGAACCCAACGATATCGCCGTTCTCGTCATCGGCACGCATGTCACAGTGAACCATCTCGGGGAATGCGGCCTTGTAGTGCAGCGCGCGTCGGTTCTCGGTGTCGATGAACCCGATCGGCGCGCCCTTGCGGCCTGTTACAACCTCGGCGATGCCGCGGGCGATCAGCAGGGCAGAGTATGTCTTGCCGGTGCCGGAACCGCCCGACAGGCCGATCGCAAGGTTGAGTGGCTCTGTGATCTCAGAAACGGGGGTGAAGCGGATAACGCTCATGGGGTGTCCTTTCGTGAAATTAGTGAGATGCGGTGTAATTGGTGAAGCCTGGTAGCTTTCCGGCCTGCCAAGTTTTGTACCGCTCAGCGATCCAATCGGGAGATTTGAGAACAGACGGTTCGCCGGTCAAAGCTGCCAAAGCAGCTTCTGGATCACCTGCCCGCAGATGGCGTTCAGCCTCGTCGACCTTGGCTTGCAGTCGCTTGGCGTCAGTTGCGCCTTCGCACGTTCCGTCGCAGGGCTCTTCATCTATCCAAACTTCGACATATGGCATGGTGGTGTCCTCTGGGGAGAAAATGGGAGTTCACTCAGCCGCGTAGCCTTCAGGCGCCTGCCAGCGGCCAGCGGCATCCAGCACATCACGCCCGTAGTGGCGCTTGTGGTCGGCCTCGGCGCTCTCGCGCTCCAGCCACTTCGCGTGGTAGAACTCAGGCAGTTCGATGCTGACCACGCCATCCGGGTATCCCGGCCAGTGGTCGGTGCGGATGCAGTTGCCCCAGATTTCGCGGGCTCGGGCGGTCTTCTTCGACGCCATCATCAGGCTCTCGTTGCCCATCTGGACGACGCAGACCTCATAGGGCGCCGACTTCTCCTGGAAGATGAACCTGAACAGCCGCTCTTCGCCCGTCGCAGCTTTCCAGCAATCGAGATAGTGCCGCGCCTGCACATCGTAGCCGTAGTTCATCACCGCCCGGACGCAGGCATCTGGCGAGGCATCGACGCAGGTCTTGAAGTCATAGAGGGGCTGCGATGGGTCAATCGGTGCGTTGTCCACCATGGCGCGGCAAGGGACGCCGCCGATCTCGGCCAGCACCACGGCTTCGGAGTTCTCCGGGTCCAGCGCGATGCCATTGTCGGCCATGCGCTGCGCGGCAATCGCTGCCATCTCGCCGATCTGGTCGACCTCTTCGGCTTTCAGCGGCGTTATGCCGGCGGCGCGGGCCTCTGCGATCCATTCCTTCGCGGCCTTTGTGCTGGCTGCACCGTTGGAGGCGAGCAGATCAGACGGGATCGCCTTATAGTCGCCACCTCGGCCCAGCACCGCCCGGTGAGCCGCGCGGCCAATGTCGAAGGTCTTCTTGTCGGTTGGTTCCCAGTTCGGGTTCAGCTTCGGGTGCTGCACCCATGCGTGAAGCGGCGACTGGTTCAGCAGGACGCGGGCGAGCGTGCTTGATAGGCTAGGCCGGTCGGACGGGTCAGCGTGGTACTGGTCGTCTGACAGGTCGCGGTAGACGCCGGGGGTGAGATTGATCTGGTTCATAGCGTCACTCGGGTGTGAGGCACCTTGCCATCGATCAGAGCATCAGCCAGCGCAAACCAGTTGCCAGCATCGAGCGTTTTTAGCCCCTCGGCGATCTCGTTCCGGATGCGGACCCGATGCGCCTGATCCGCTTCACGCTTGGCGCGGGCTACATCGGCTCGGCGCTGCTCTTCAGCAATGCGGTCGCGCTCACGCTGGGCGGCTGCTTCCTCGCGCTGCTTTGCTTCGGCCATTTCACGGGCGTGGCGTTCTGCGGCTTCCTTCTCGCGGCGCGCGGCATCCTCTTCCGCCTGCTTGCGGGCGCGCTCAGCTGCTTCGGCCTTTTCGCGATCGGCTTGCTCACGGCGATCCGCTTCTGCCTTCTCAGCTTTATCCGCTGCGATGCGGTCAGCTTCCGCTTTTTCAGCGGCCAGACGTTCCTGTTCGGCTTTGGCTTGAGCCTGACGCTCCGCCTCAGCTTTCGCCGCTGCTTCCTCGGCATCCTTCCGAGCACGTTCCTCGGCCTCGGCGCGCAGCCTTGCGAGTTCGGCAGCTTGATCCTCGCGGACCTTCGCAGCCTCATGCCATTGCGTCAGATCGGTAAGCGACTGCTTTTTCTTGGCATCAGCGATCTCTTGATATTCCGCCCAGCTATCATCAACCGAGATTGCCTTGATGCGATCAATCTCGACAGTGATGGTTTCCGTGTCGCGCATCTGTACGGGCGCAGGTGTGAGCGATTGCAGGGCATCCTTGAGGCGCTTGATCCGCGCTTCTTCAGTAGCTTCCCATTCATCAAGGGGCTTGCGAACCTCCGCCTTCAGGGCATCCAGCCGCTCACGGATCTTCCGCCGCTCTGCATCGACCAAAGCAATCTGCTTCCGCGCATCGTCGGTCAGGCTTTTACCCGCGGCGTCGAGCGTAGTTTTGCTGCGAGCGACTGTATGGGCCAGTGAGGCGATAGCCTTGCGACCTTTGGCGGTCGACAGATCAGGCGCGTGGCTGCGAGCCTCAGCTTCAATGCGGCTGATCACGTCATCAACCTTGTCAGGCTTGGCAAACATTGCAGTGAGGTCGGCGCCAGCTGGCAGCGCGAGCGCCGTGCCGGTTTCAATTTGGGTCTGATCGTTCATTGCTTATCCTCTCAGCAGCGCGCAGTTGCGCAGTCAGGGTGGGTTGTCGGGTATTGGCTCAGCGCGGCTGACGCGGCGTCGATAGCAACGGCAGCGCCTAAGCCTGCGATGGTGAGCCATGCGAAGAACCACGCACGGGATTGCTGGCGCTCTTGGCGCTGCACCTCGGGGGATGGGTGGGACTGGGTGATCATCATCCGCACTCCAAATCGAAGGCGATGGCGCGGCGCGTCTCAGCATCCTTCCGCGCCTCACGGTCAGCCCACAGGTCTTCCAGCACATCGCGGAAGTCATCGACGGGTTCTGGCTCTGGCGCGGTCTTGCGGCGGGCGAGGATGTGGTCGAACCACTCGGCGCCGAGGAGGGAGGTGATCTTCATTGCAGCGTCTCCCCGTGTACCAGTTCAATGCGGCGAACCGCCTGTAGCCCAAGCTGGAACAGCGCGCCGATAGTGGAGTAGTGGAACGTCTCGCCGCATTCCTCGACGGTCAGGCCGATCATGGTGGCCTGCGTTTGCCCGTGGTCGGTTGCGTGTTCAAAGAAGGCGGTGACAATCGCGCCTTCTTCGTTCTCAGGGTCGTTCCGCTCGTTCCATGCGTCTGTTACGTCGCATTCACTGTCTGCCAGCGGGGCTTGCTTGAGATACATCGGCGCAGGCTGTGATAGCGGCACCTGTGGGATAGGCTGGTGGAGGGTCATGCTGCGTTCTCCTGTGCGTGTTGCGCCGCGATCTGGCGGCATTCCTGCGCGGTCCCGGTGTGGCCGGTCGTGCCATCGGGAAAGGTCAGGACGTATTCGCTGCCGTGCGGGTCGCTTGCTTCAGCGCGATAGCCACCAGTTCCAAGCCAAATGCCGTCGCCTTGGTGGTGCCACCGAATAGCCGCCACTCTGCCGACATACGCGGCGTTGCGGGCGAGGGTCTCGAAGGTGCTGCGGGTTTGCATGGTCATCTCCATTACCGGGTTGGTATGGAGGATATTTACACTATGTAAAATAGCAGTTCAAGCATAAATTTTACACAGTGTGAATTTTATGCTGCCCGCAGCTGCCACCCCATGCTACAACACCCCCACCAGCCCGGCGGCAGGCAAAGAAAAACCCGCCACTAGGGCGGGTGCTGGTAGGCTAGAGGGGTCGGACTGTACGGCGCTACCCAGTATTCAGCAGCGACTGCAATTTATCCTGATAGGTGAGTAGGGCGGCGATCACTGCTAACGCGGCCAAAACAGCCGACACGATAAACCCCTTGGATGGCAGGTGGTCTACCTTAACCTCCAAACCCTTGAGGCGATCCCTCACATCCTTCATGTCTCCGCGCAGGTCGGTCATGTCCCGCTGAACATGCGTCATTGCTGCCTCGAGCTTTACTGTGCGTTCCATCATGTCTCCGCCGTCCGGTGGTTCGGTGCCGCCCATTCTAGCACGCCCCTCTACCTGTGTCTCGGTGTTGTCGACTTCAAGACGAATTCGGTTAGTCACTGGATACCTCCGAGGGCGCGATGTTGAGTCCTATAACGTCCGAAGAGAAATACGCTGCGTTACCGCAATTCTTGCAGGTGATCCGTACCTTTGGCCCGCTATCAGGCAGGGCTAAATAGTTGGCATTGGGGTCATACGGCTTTTCACCTGACAGCTTGGCCAGAATAATCCAGTCATTCTTTTTGCAAACCCAGCAGCCATCCGTCAGAACTCTTTCCAGATGTCGCCTTACGGTTGCCATTTGCTGTTCGCTTAGGGTCCAGGTGTCTTCTTCTTTTTCTGACGGCATCTCGATCTCCGCGTTTCTGTTAAACCCGCCGCGCCATATCCGCCGGCAGATGCATCCGCACCCGCGCGGCCCATTTGAGCTTAACGTCATGCTGATTATCGGCGCCGGGGTTCAGAGATATTAGATTGAACAGACCCGGCTCTGATCCTGCGCGCACCTGTTTCACCCACCCCATGCCGTTCACGTCCTCGCAGACGCAGCGGTGGCCTATGGCGTCTGTCGGTATGCCGTCAGCGGCATTGCGCGTGTAGAACAGCAGATCGCCAGCGGAGTAGACGGGTTCCATGCTGTCGCCCACGATCTCAACTGCAACGATGCCGTGCGGCGATAGCTGGGGTGGGCATTCGACTTGCGGCCCGTCGCCTTTTTCGTAGGCGTCGAACACCGGGACCATCGCGCCAGCGCCGACAGCGCCCGCTATGGCGACCGTGGGGCGCTCTTCTATGATCAATTCGGAAGGAGATACGCAGAAGATATTTGCCAGACCTTCAAGATAGGTCTCATTCATCCTGCGCTTGCCAGACTCAAGACCATTATAGAGCGAAACCGAAATGCCAAGCATGTCGGAGACTTCCTCTTGCGTCAGGCTTGCGGTCTTCCGCCGCTCACGGATGTTGAATTTCATCCCATGTGTATGCCCGTCCGGCTGTGAGCCGACCATAAACACTATGTAAAATCCCTATTGCAGGTTAAATTCACATAGTGTAAAAAAATAGTATGGATATAACCGAACACATCAACTCGAACGGGTTGTCGCGAGCGGATGTCTGCAAGGCAGCAGGTATCTCCCGCGCTCACCTCAGCCTCATTGAGGCTGGGCAACGGAAGATCGGGGTCTCGAAGGTGAGGGCGCTCGCCGAGGCACTTGGCGTTTCGGTTGGGGATCTCCGACCAGACCTGACCGATGTGTTTGGTGACGCCGCCTAATGCCGCGCCCCTCCCTCCATCTCTGTCAAAACACCCTGTCATGCGCTGAGCCTGCGATGGTTCGCGCTGATATCAAAGGAAACGAGGTTGCCAATGCCTGACCTTCGCAAGCTGGTTAATGCCCAGATGGCCGCACTGATCGACGGAACGTTCGGCTGTCTTGACGCTGCGGCGGAAACCATCAACGCACGCACACACGGCCACGTCAGCAAAGGTACGCTGTCGAAGCGATTGTCAGGGCAGCTGGGCTGGCCGGTTGAGGATGTGGCAGCCCTAGAAGACGCAGCGGGTCGCTACCCGGTCAGCCGGATGCTGGCGCGCCGCATGAACGCTAACGGGCCCACAGCCTCGGCCTGCCTCTACGCGGCATCGGGCGTTGCATCGAAAGAAGCGGGCGAGGCTATCTCCGCCGCTCTGTCCGCTGCTCAGTCTGTTGACGGTGATCTGACCGAGGCGATCCGTGAGGCGATTGAGGCGGAAGCTGCGATGCGTCGCCTGCGTGAAGCGCTAGAGGCAGCGCAGTGACTGTTGCTCGACCCGGCGCGCGGCTGGAATACCGCGGAATATCTTCTTGTCGGACTGTTCCGGTGCCTTCTGCCGCCAATGCGGGCTCTACTTGGTCCGGCAGTTCGAGCGTCAAAGGTCGACCATCCGTCATCGCCTGCGCGCGCCTTAACGGGCCTGCGGTCTATTTGGTCACCGCCGATGCGCGCCTACGTGCGCCCACTGCCCGTTCGGCCGCCGCCCGCGCGCGCCCGCGCGCGCCTAGGTGGCGCTCGCCTGGGTCTGCGATAACCGGCACGCGAACAATCTTTGCAGCGAGGGGACCCTTATGACACCGCAACAAGTCGCAGCAGCAGAGAACCGAGCCACGCGGATCGCATGGGGCGAAAAGCCTGAGCCACGGCGGTTCTCTCAAAAGAACGTGGCAGAAAAGGTGCGTCCATATCTCGGTTCGGGGCTAAGCCGCAGCGAGGTTGCCCGGCGGATTGGATGCACGCGGCCAGCGGTCAGTGATGCTCTTAAGAAGATCGGAGGGCAGCTGTGACCGCCACCGCGCGCAGAGAGGGTGATTACGTCATCCTTACGGTTCCCATCGAGGAGGTCCACGAGCTGCGGGTCGCGCTTCAACCGTGTCCGTGCAAGTCGACCAAATCACACGCCACGACCCGCATTCGGGAGCGGTTTGTGCGCGGCTTGGGGATGGCCGTTGACGGCAAAAAGATAACGCAACCCAAGGGTTAGTGAAAAACTTTCAGGAGAGAAATGAAATGGACAATTCACCTATTGACCAATCCGACAGCCAGCGGGTCGCGGCGAGCGAGTTGCGCCAATTTGTTGAGCGCATTGAGCGCTTGCGCGGCGAGATGGCCGACCTGAAAGAACAGGAGAAAGAGGTCTTCGCGGAACTGAAAAGCCGCGGCTACATGTCACGGCCAATCCGCACACTTATCAAAGAACGGGCGACCGACCCCGACAAGCTGGCGGAAGATCAGGCGGTGCTTGAGATGTATCGGGAGGCTTTGAGCTCCTGATGGCGCGCGTAGGATTTGAAGCGGCGCTGACCGCGCTGAAAAGCGGAGACCGGATCATGGTCACGCTCGTTGACCCGAACAAAGTATCGGACCGGACCCGCTACAACCTTCTGGGGGGGGGGCGCTCTGACAGCGACCACGTTCGAGCGCCTGAGCGATCATATCGAGCCGGTGCGCGATGGGCTGTTTCCGGACGAAGCGCCATCGCAGACCTATCGGCTGGCGGGGCTATCGTAGATCCATGACCGACCGCATCACCGCAGCCGAGTTTCGAAAGCAGCGGTCCGCCAATGGCGGAGCGCGCAAGGGCCGTGTGCGCGGGACAAAGGCGATGGTGGTGGATGGGATCAAATTTCACAGCAAGAAGGAAGCGCGGCGCTACGGCGTTCTCCGCCAGCTTGAGCGTGCGGGCATCATCGAGAACCTGCGTCTGCAAGTGCCTTACGAGTTGCGGGGTCAGGATGGGCCGATCCTGACGCCGACCGGGCGCAAGATGATATACAAGGCCGATTTCGTCTATTTCGACAGGCGCATCGATGCAGAGGTGGTTGAGGACAGCAAGGGCTGGGCGACAGACGTGTTCAAGATCAAGAAGGCGATCTTGGCCGCGCAGGGCGTGGAGGTGGTGGAGACATGAGCCAAGACGCATTCCTCGCCCGTCGCATCGTCCGATTGATCGAGGGCGCAAAGATCAATGTCACTACCGAGGCTGCAAGCCATCAGGCTATCGCGCGCATCCTTCGTGATAGCGGCATAGAGGTTTCGTGCGAGGTTCGGCTATCAGCCAAAGATCGCGTTGACCTTATGGCTGGAACCATCGCCATCGAGGTGAAAACCGGCCATCGGCGCCGGGACATTCTTCGTCAGATACAACGGTACGCCAAGATTGATGGAGTGTCAGAAGTCATTCTGGCCACCGCAATCGCGTTCCCAAAATCCATCACCAATCTGAGCGGCAAGCGGCTGCACATCGCATCATTGAGCAGGGGCTGGCTATGAACCTTGGGAAACTTGATTATGACGGTAACAGCTGGGCTCTGATCGACCTAAAGCCGCATGTGTCTATGCGGTTCAAGGGTATGTTTAAGGGGATACCCGACGGTCAAACGCCACCGTTCATTCTACGGGATCGCCTGGACCGCGCAGCCGATCTTGATTGGTTCATGCAGAGATACCCGTTGGAAGTTACTGACCGCGCGGCGAAGCGTCTAGCGGAAGGTGTGGACGCCTATAACGCGCAGAGGCAGCGTTTAGAGACACTGAAGCGCCCAGACTATCAGCCGGTGATTGATCCTGGCTTTAGAGCCGGTGAGAAGCCCTTTAAATACCAGCTTCGGGCCGCTGAAATGGCGCGCGCAAATGGCGGTTTACTGCTGCTTGACGACGTGGGACTCGGCAAGACGGTTTCCGCGCTGGCCACAGTATCTGACGGATGGGGCCTGCCAGCCGCGGTTGTGGTTCAGCCCCACCTCCAGCGGCAATGGGTGGTCGATTACATCAATCGCTTTACCAACCTGCGCGCTGTCATGGTCAAGGATCGCAATGTGCGCGACCTTGAGCCCGCCGACATCTATCTGTTTCGCTACTCGAACATTGCAGCATGGGGAAACTATGCCGAAACGCTGGGCTGCAAGACGGTCATCTTTGACGAGGTTCAGGAACTACGCCACGGAACCAGCACGAACAAAGGGCGGGGCGCCCAAGCCTTTGCAAATGCTGCAGACGCCGTGATTGGGCTGACCGCCACGCCGATCTATAACTATGGGTCTGAAATTTTCAACGTGATCGAGTTTATCGCTCCCGGTGTTCTTGGAGCTTGGCACGAATTCCTAATCAACTGGTGCGTTTCGCATGGATCGCATTGGGTGGTGAAAGACCCGTCTGCTCTTGGCGCTTATCTGCAGGGCGAGGGCGTCACCCTGCGCCGAACCAACGAGGATGAAGAGGTATCAGCGACACTTCCACCTGCATCCAAGGTCGTCTTTGAGGTCGATTGGAACGAAGGCGACGCGGAATCCAACAAGGAATTGCAGCGTAAGCTGGCGATGCGGGTCTTGGGCGGTGGATGGCATGAGCGCGGGCAAGCTGCTCGAGAGCTCGACCTTTTGCTCCGCCAAGATACTGGCATTGCCAAGGCCCGCGCTGTTGCCGCCTATGCGCGCACGTTGGTTGAAGCTGGTGAGCCAGTTGTCATCGCAGGTTGGCACCGCGAAGTTTACCGCATTTGGAGCGAGGCTTTGGCTGACCTTCATCCGGTCATGTTCACCGGCAGCGAAAGCCAGGCGGCTAAGCAGCGCGCCGTAAAGGCGTTTATGTCTGGTGATACCAAGCTGATGTTCATGTCGCTGCGTTCTGGCGCTGGCCTTGATGGGTTGCAGCACGTTTGCCGTCACATGGTTTTCGGCGAAATGGATTGGTCGCCGCAGGTTCACGCGCAGGTTTCCGGGCGGTTGCGACGGTTTGGTCAAAAGCACCCGGTCACGTCTCACTATCTCTGGACTGATGGCGGCTCCGACCCTGTCCTCATGTCAGTATTGGGCCTCAAAGCATCACAGTCTCACGGCATCCTCGACCCTTACGGAGCCGATACCGAGGCGACACCGGTAGATGAAACTCGCGTAAAGCAGCTAGCTCGCGCTGTTTTGGATCGAGCCGATTTTGGGGGTGTCGCATGAGCGGCTACCAAATCATCTTTGCAGACCCGCCGTGGAAGTTCGCGAGCAACTCCAAGGCCAAGCCGGGTCGTAACGCCATGCGCCATTACGATTGCATGACAGACGCCGAAATATGCGCGCTGCCGGTCAAGGATTGGGCCGCCAAGGAGGCACTGCTGTTCATGTGGACCACAGCCCCCATGATGGCCCGATCCATGCCTGTGCTCAACGCATGGGGCTTCAAGTACGTCAGTCAGCTGGTCTGGGTCAAATCCCGCATCGCGACCGGCTACTGGGCGCGCAATCGGCACGAAATCCTGATCATCGCGAAGCGGGGGAAGTTTCCGTGGCTTGGCACCGACCCGTTCCCGGACTCGGTGGTCGAAGCGCCTACCCGGGAGCACTCTCGCAAGCCTGAGTATTTTCAGGATCAGGTCGACGCGGTTTGGCCTGATCACCGCAAGCTAGAAATGTTCGCCCGGAGGCCGCGCAAGGGCTGGGATGCATGGGGCAACCAGAAAGAGAAGTTCGAGGCAGTATGAGTGAAGGCGTCCCATATATCCGCTTCTACGGCGACGATTGGCTTTCAGGAACGCAAGAGCTTTCCCTTGAGGAGCGCGGTGCGTTGGTGACAATCGTGGCGCTGACATCCGCAACAGGCACGGCCCCAACCGCCGACTACAAGCGCCTGTCACGTCGCTTCGGCTGCACACCGGCAAAGGCGAAAAAGGTGGTCCAGTCCTTGATCGAGATGGGGAAGATTTGGCTCGATGGAGATGCTCTGATTAACCGCCGTGCACAAAAAGAAACCGAAATTTCGCAAAAAAATTCCAAAAAACAATCGGAAAACGCTCACGCCCGCTGGTCAAAATCTGAGAGAAAATCCAATGAAAACAATGGGGGGTGTGATGCCGCCGCATTGCCGCCGGAATGCCAACCAGAACCAGAACCAGAACCATATAAGACTGATGATGATAGTGCGGGCGCGAGTCTGAGCTTTCGAGAGAAGGTCTTGGTTGCCGCAGGCCATGACGCGTCCGGTGTCACAGCAAATGGCAGGGTGATCGCAGGCAGGGCTGAGTTTGCAGAGTTCGACAAGGCCCGAAACGACCTCGGCCTCAGCGAGAGCGAAGCGGTGGAGGTTGTCGCCGAGATTGCGCAGCGCAAGCGCGACGGGCCACCGGGCAGCCTCAGATATTTCACCGACCCGCTCCGCGAGTACGCCGGGGCAAAGAACGCCCCAGCAGTCACAGCGATAGCGCCAACCCAACTCAAGGCAATTGAAGGAGGCCACGATGGCAAACGAGATCACAACCCCGACCGGGTTCAACGCATTGTCGCCGCAGCAGCAGAAGGAACATCGGGCAAAGATTGGGGTTAGGGCGCGGGCCATACTCGGTCAGTTCTGGCAGGACTTCGACACGCACGATGCCGAAAAGGCAATCGAGGTCGAAGGCTGGATGGACGTTCTCGAAAACTGCTCGCACTCCGAAATCCGCTACGCATGGCGTGACTACCAGATCGACCCCAACAATCGTACGGCCCGGGGGCGCTTGGCAAAACCTGATGCCGGGGCGCTGCGGGCGATTATCCTCAGCAAGCGACCACGTCCCGCACTGGTGCGTCAACCACAGCTCGCGCCTGAGCCCGTCAAGGAGCGCTGCGATCCTGCGGTAGCGCAGGCCATCTGCGAAGCGGCCGGCTACACGCCTAAGCGGTTCGGTGGTGATCAATGAGCTTTGAGAGGCATGGCCAGCATTTTGGCGACCGCAGCAGGCTGACGTTCGATCAGCTGCAACTGCTGGAGGATAAGATTTTACCGACCGCGCGCCGGTGGGTTCGGGACATCCCGGGCTTGGCGGATCACGGGCGGCGGACGCTTGCATACTGGGGCGAAATCCCGCCCGAAGGAGAGGATACCCCATGATCGAACCCATCACAGCACCCGACATGCAGGCGGCATACCTTGCAGCGGCACCGACCTTTGCCCAGGCCTTCATCCCTCGCAGCCCGGAGGAATTAGCCGCCGAGTTCGCCCACAGCCGGCAGATCGCTTTGCGTGATTTCTTCGGTCCGACCCGCTGCCACAGCGTCTCGCATCCTCGGCAGGAATGCATGGCGATGCTGGCAAAGCGCGGATTCAGCCTGCCGCGCATCGGGCGGGTGTTCAACCGCGACCACACGACCGTGCACCATGGGATTGAAGCGGTAAAGCGGAGGGCGGGGGTTTGACGTTGGATGAGCTTCGGACGGTGGCGCAGAACAAAAGCTGCTACCTGACTATGCCGCGCAAGACACTGCCAAAAGGAACGAATGTCCGATTGGTTGGGGATAGCGGCCCATTGGGCAGGGTATGCACCGTCAACCAAAGGGAATGCGGATACCAGGTTGTTGCTTGCTTTGATGGCGCCGAGGTCACGCGCTGGCTGGATAAGCAAGAGCGCGCGGAACCAAAAAACACCACCACAGGCACAAAGGGCAGAGCATGACGAAATTGAAGATCGGCGATCCATGGCCCTTTCGGTCCGTTCGTGGCCTCACGGGCAGACCGCTCAGTAAGCCGAAATGGCATGCTCTGGTCGTCGCGCCTCAGCAGGAGGCCAAAGCTGCGGAGATACTAAGGGGGGCGGGGGTTGAGGTGCTCTATCCGACCGTCGAACGGGTGCGCCATATTCGCGGCAAGCGGTATAACTTCACAACTCCCATGATCAGCCAGATCATATATGCGAAGTTTGAGTTCGCGCCACAGTGGGACGTGATGCGCCAGCGTCGGGTAATCACCGGTGTGTTCTCCCTCGGCGGCTATCCGGTCAATGTTCGCGAGGCTGATGTCATGCGCATGATGGGGTTGCCGACCGAGGTTGACCGCCAAGAGGCGGCGCGCATCGCTTCACTCACACCCGATGTTGGTGAGCGCGTGACGCTCAATGGCGGACCGCTCAGCGGGTTCTGCGTCGATGTGGTGAGATCAGAGATGGGCAGGGTATGGTATCGCGGGATCAGTGCAATTGGCCGCATCGAAGGTGAGGCCAGTGTCGAGGCAATACAACGTATTGCGCAATGACACCGCATAGGGTATGTTTAGGGCAACCGCGCACAATGCGGCTGACCCTCCAACCCGCTCTGACGGTAGAGGCGATCCAGCACCCTGCCTCTGCCGCCGGGTGCTACTGCAATTCAAGTAACATTTTACGAGGCGGATATGGCCGAGCGCGAACTGACGCGAAAGCAAGAGGCGTTTGCGCTGGTTTATTTCGAGACCGGCAATGCAGCTGAGGCTTACCGGCGAGCATATGACGTTGAAGAGCCGAGAGACTCCCATGGGGTGCCGAAGGGGTTTTACGTCTACGTTCTGGTGGACCCGTCGTGCGGAACCATTTTCTACGTTGGTAAGGGTAAAGGTGCTCGAATGTATGACCACCTAAAGGACTTCGCCGCTGGAAGGGTGTCTGCGGTAAAGAAATATCGGGGGATTAAATCTGCGATTGAGCGGGGGCGGCAAGTGGAGCCGTTTTGCATTGAGCACGACTTAAGCGAGAATGCTGCACTCAGATTTGAGCGAGCATTAATCCATCGCATCGGACATGAAAATCTCTGGAATTCCCTATCCGGCCAGACCAGCGCCGACGAACGCGCCAAGGCGCAAGCGGAAGCAATGATCGAAAGGTTGGAAGAAGCGTTCCCGCTATATGGGGCCAAAGATTTAACCGCTGCAATGGGTTGCGTTCAAGAGCTTCGTCAGGCGATTGAAGTCGCAGAAGTAAATATGGGGGCATCATGAGCGACAGAGACGAAGCGGGTCGCTTCGCACCCGGCAATCGTTTCTGGGAGGCTCGAAGCTCTCATGGCCCGAAGCCCAAGTTCACGAACCCAAATGACCTATGGGGTGCTTGTGTCGAGTATTTCGAGTGGAACGAAGATAACCCCCTTCAAGAAACGAAGGGCTTTGCTTTTCAGGGGGTGGTGACGAAAGAGACGTTCCCCAAGATGCGGGCGATGACCATCACCGGGCTTTGCCTTTTTCTGGATATCGATCGCACGACTTGGGATGACTGGAAGAAAACCCGTGCCGATTTATCCCACGTCATCACGCGAGCCGAGGCTGTGATCTTCAAGCAGAAGTTTGAGGGCGCATCGGCTGACCTGTTGAACGGCAACATCATTGCCCGCGAATTGGGTCTTGCGGATAAGCAGGACCATCAATCGAGCGATGGCAGCATGACGCCCGCACCTGCCGTGGTTCTCTCCAACCTGTCGGATGAGGAGCTTGCACAGCTTGAACGCCTTACCGACAAAGCACGAGATTCAAAAGGAGTGGGCGAGGCGGAGTAACCTGGGCTTTGCGCGCTACCACTTCCCGGCGCGTGAGGGGATGCCGCTCATTGAGGGGCCGCACCACCGCGTCATCGGCCAAACCCTCGACCGAGTGCACTCTGGCGAAATCAGCCGCCTGATCATCACTCTGCCGCCGGGCTACACCAAGACTGAGATGGCGGTGGTCAACTTCATCGCCCGGGGCTTCATGCTCAACCCGGCCGCGCGGTTCATCCACTGCACTTTCTCGGATGATCTGGCGCGGGAGAACAGCGATAAGATCAAGAGCCTGATTGAGCTCCCGGAGTTCAGCGAGCTTGCCGCGGTGGGGATCAAGTCAGACACCAGCGCAAAGGATCGCTGGAAGACTGTGCAGGGCGGCGGGATGCTCGCTAAGGCCGCTGGTGGCCCGATCACAGGGTTCCGCGCTGGTTACATGGACAAGGATAACTTCACCGGCGCCTTGGTGGTCGATGACCCCTTGAAGCCGGACGATGCTTTCAGCCCGACGAAACGGGCATCGGTCAACAAAAGGGCTACCAACACGTTCCGCAGCCGTTTGGCGCATGATGCCGTGCCTATCGTGGTGATTATGCAGCGGCTGCACAGCGACGACTTCGTGGGCCACCTGCTGACCGGCGGGACCGGCGAAATCTGGGATCATCTCGACCTGCCGGTGATGATCGATCAGTCGGCTGAATACCCGAAAGAATGGACGCACGGACGCCCGGTGGCGCACAACCTCCCGGATGGGCCACTCTGGTCAGAAAAGCACAGTGCCGAAGAGATCGAGGTCATCAAGGCCGACGCCTATACTTTCGCCAGCCAGTACATGCAGCGCCCTGTCTCAGCAGAGGGTGCGCTCTTCGATATGAGCGGGGTTCATTGGTACAAACCCGGTGAGGAGCCGGATATCGACTATTACCGGATGTACGCGGACACAGCCCAGAAGACGGGCGAGCGGAACGACTATTCGGTCATCGAGCTATGGGGCAAAGCCAAGAACGGCCCCGCGGTGCTGATCGATCTGGTGCGGGGCAAGTGGGAAGCGCCCGACCTTGAAAAAAACGCACTGGCCTTCTGGGCAAAGCACAAGGGCAAGATCGTTCGCGGCCTACGGGTTGAGGACAAGGTGTCAGGAACCGGACTAATCCAGTCGCTCAAGCGCAAGGGTATCCCCGTCGACGGTATCCAGCGCGACCGGGATAAGTACACGCGTGGCCTGGACGCCGCCCCGTGGGTCGCAACCGGCCAAGTTTGGCTGCCCAAAGATGCGCCGTTCACCGAAAGCCTGAGGTATGAAATGCAGACATTCGACGGCCTTGGCACAGGGTTTGATGACCAGATCGACCCAATGATGGACGCGATCGCTGATATGCTGGGAGGGTACGGCTCTTTCGTCGGCTTCGGCATCCCGAAAGGGCGCCGCTGATGGCACAACGAACACTGGCCGGGATGTTCCCTGAGCACTTCGCAACGCTGTCAAACGTCAAGCGGGTTCACGCTGACGAATACGGCTGGCCTGAACGCCTGACGTTTCCGGATATTCTGCGCATGTATCGCCGGAACGGTCTGGCGGCAGCCGCGGTCAACGCGTTCAAGTCGAAGACGTGGCAGGACGTTCCTGTCCTACGCATCACCGATAAAGACGATGACCTAAGCAGCACTGAGAAGGCGGTCGCGGCACACCTGGCGCGCATTCGCTTCTGGCAGCAGTTCGCGGAGGCCGATGCGCGATCCATCGTGGGTGACTATGGCGGGCTGGTTCTTCGGTTCGCTGACGACAGGAAGATGAACGAGCCTCTGGATCGGGCGGTGGGCATCACCAAGCTATTCGCGGCAATCCCATGCTGGCAGCACCAGCTGCGCCCATCCGAGTTCGACACCGACACCGCGTCGGAGACCTACGGCGAGCCCACGATGTGGGAGTATGCCGAGAACGCCATGGGCAGCGACAACACATCAGCCGGCCCCCGTCGGCGGTTCAAGGTTCATCCCGACCGAGTGCTGATCCTTTCGCGGGATGGCACGATCAACGACCGCTCACAGCTTGAGGCGGGCTACAATGCCATGCTTGACGCAGAAAAGATCAGCGGCGCTGGAGCGGAAGGCTTCTTTAAGACCGCAAAGAACGCGCCTGTCATCTCGATGGAGGATGGTAACGGGTTCGAGGAAATGGCGCGCGGCATGGGGATTGACCCGGCCGAACTGACGGACAAGCTGAACGAGGTGGTGAAGGCCTGGGCATCCGGCTTTGACGCTTCCCTGCTGCTGTCGAAGATGAAAACCGAGTTTCCGAACATCACGCTGCCGCAACCGGAGGAGTTCTGGAACATCTGCGTGATGACCTTCGCGGCATCGATGCGCATCCCGTTCAAGGTGCTGATCGGCATGATCACTGGCGAGCGGGCCAGCACCGAGGACGCGAAAGACTGGGCGCGGACCAACGAAGCCCGCCGATCTGGCGAGATCGTCCCGGCAATCATGACGCTGATTGAGCGGCTGCAGGGCGCCGGAACGCTGCCGGGAGGCGAGTGGCGGGTCGAGTGGGACTCGCTGCTCGACGACGGTCCCGACGCGATGATGGGGCGGGCAAAAACGATGTCCGAGATCAACACGTCCGAGGCCGGGGAGGTCTTCGACGTGACTGAGATCAGACGTGCAGCAGGATACCCAGCCGGGCTGCCGCTCGACGACAAAGAGGATGATGACGATGAATAAGGCACTGGTTCATGCCCGCAGCAATGCTGTCGGGCCAATTCGGCATGAGGTCCGCAACGGCCACAACGTGATGATCGTCCCATCCTACGTGATCAAAGACGATACCATTCTGAATGGAATTTTCTACGGCAAGGATGAGATTGACAAGTCGTTTGAAGGGCTGAACGGCACCCACGCGCCGTTGGGGCATCCGCAGAAAGACGGCATGTTCCTCAATGCTGCGGATCCGGTGGCCGTGGCTGAAAACGGCGTCTTTGCGTTCAACGAGAACGCCCGCCGGGTAGATGACCGGATCGCGATTGACGTCGTGATCTATAAGGATCGCGCCGCAGAGAACGCTAATGGTCAGCGCCTGCTCGAAGCGATCAACAAGGGTGAGCCGATCCACACGTCAACCGGCCTCTACATGAACATCGAAGATGCACCAGAAGGGCATGCCGCTGAGAAGATCGGCCGCAACTTCGTGTGGGACCATAACGCCCTGCTGCTGGATGAGCCGGGCGCGATCACGCCAGACGAAGGCGTCGGCCTGATGGTCAACAAATCAGGACTCACCGTCATCAACTCACGCGTCGATTGGGCTGAGGATGACCTCGCATGGGCTGCTGAGCATCTGCTCGACAGCGCCGAGCGACTGGACAAGGCGAAGGCGCGTGAAGCGCTGCTGCCGCGTCTGGTTGAAGCCCTTCGGGGCATCATGTCCGGCGGCTCCGCCGAGGCAAACGAAAATGTCCAAGAGGAGAATGTCATGGACGATGCTACCAAGAAGGCCTTCGAGGCCGTCAACAAAAACTTTGAGGCTATGCCGGAGATGATCGCCAACGCGATTGCTACGGCGGTTAAGCCAATTGCCGACGCTCAGGAAGCGCAAGCCAACGCGGCGAAGGAAGCGGAAGAGGCTGAGCGCGAAAGTCTGACGAACACCATCGTCAAAGCGGCGATCCTTGATGAGGATGACTGCAAGGCTCTGCCAGTTGCCAACCTACGCAAGCTGGCCGAAAACGCCAAGCCGGGCAAAGCGGCACCAGTGGGCAATGGCTTGGGTGACCCTGATCCCAACGACACCATCAAGTTCCGCGTTCCCGGCGCAGCAAAGGAGGCCTGATCAATGGCACGCTATAACACGATCTATGCGGGTCCGGTGAGCAACCCGACCCCTCACGCCATGGAGGCGCTGGCAAGCGTGGCACTGACGCCCGGCTCGCTGGTGACCTTCGATGCTGCAAACGGCTTTGCGCTGGCCACCGCAGCCACTACGGCCAAGGTCTGGCTGGTGCAGGATAACTACCTGACCGGTCGCGGCATCGAAACGCAGTGGGCGGCTGATAGCCGTGCGGTGGCGCTCGATATGGTCGAAGGTCAGTTGTTCAATGCGCTGGTCGCGACGGGCAACGACCTGACCGAGGGTGACGCACTCACCCCCGGCGCTGGCGGCGTCCTGATCAAGGCTGCGCTGTCCGACAAAGTGGTCGCGGTCGCCAACGAGACCTTCAACAACAACACTGGCTCAGCTCAGCTTGTCAGCGTCCGCGCTGCGACCGGCTACCTGACCGCAGCGACATAAGGGGATCACCAGATGCGCTATTTTGATAACGACCTGATTACCAATTCCCGCCCGCACCAAGCGTGGTGGGGTGAGGTATCCGGCATCCGCAATCACTGGTATTCGGCTGACCCCGTTGCCAACGCCCAGACGGTTCTGCCGCCTGACTTCTGGTTTGACCTGGACGAACAGACCGTTCGTGTCATGCGTGACGACGGCGGCGAAGAGTTCATGTCCGACCTGATGGGGCTGGCACGCCCGGTCAACATCGGCAAGATGGTTTCCATTGCCCGCACATCCAGCGACATGAGCGACAAGGTGGTGCGCTCCGTTTCTGGTCAGGTTCCGGTGCCGACTGACAAGGTCGAGTACGGCTTCGACGGCGCGCCGATCACCATCTTCGCGAAAGGCTATGGCCGTTCGTGGCGCGAGGTGATGAAGTTCCAAAGCGAGGGGTATGACGCTCTGGCCGACGACAACGAGGCCGCGCTGGACAAGATCGATCGCGATATGGTGGACTATGCACTCGACGGCGACGCGACGATCAACATCGAGGGCTTCGGCGCTTACGGTATCCGTACCGCGCCCAACTCCAAGGCGATCAACCTCGGCACCGGTGCTGGTGGTGCGAACATCGATCTGACAGCACCAACCACCACCCCCGACGAGATCGACGCCTTCTTCGTCGGTCCGTTCGGTGCAATGCTTGATGCGAACTTTATTTCGGCGCCGGTGAACCTCTACATCTCGCCGGAGATCGCTCGCAACTGGGATCGCGCCTACTCCGGTGCCGCTGGCCTCAAGCCGGGGTCCATCATGGATCACGTCGCCAAGAACCGCCGCATCAAGAAGATCGTCGTGACGCACAAGCTCTCGGGCAACGAGTTCTTCGGCTTTGTGCCGAGCTCGCGCTTCATCCGTCCGCTGATCGGCATGGCGGTCAACACCACGCCGCGTGTTCGCCTGAATCCTACCGATGACCATCAGTTCCTCTGCATGGGCGCCATGGGGATTCAGGTGCGCGGCGATGGCAATGGTCGCTCAGGGGTGTTCTTTTCGGAGGTCGTGAACTGATGGCTTATCGCATTCGCATCACGAAAGGGGGGCTCTTCGGTAACACCGGGGAGCTTCCCATCGGTGAGGAGTTCACCCTCGAAGGCAAGCCGCCCGCGGGTTGGGCTGGGCGCTACGAGATGGTCTCGCAGACCGACGACAAGGAGCCGGTCACGGCCAACGGCGACATGAGTGACGACCGCAAGGCGGTGATCCTTGAAGCCATCGGCGGTCTGGACCCCGAGAAAGACTACACCAAGGGCGGCAAACCTGATGTTGACGCGATCAACGCTCTAATGCCTGAGGGCGCTGAAACCGTTACCGCTGCTGAGCGTGACGAAGTGATCAAGGAAGACTGATCATGCTGTCATTCACCGACCCCGCTCTGACAGTTGCCGAGGCTGATACCTATGCTTCGCTGATGGGCTATGCCGCGTGGGTCGGTGATAACACGGCCAAGGCAGCCGCTTTGCAGCGCGGGCAGATGTACATCGCCGCGACCTATAATGGCCGCTGGCTGAACGCCTGGACGAACGCCGCGGCACCCGCTGAGGTCAAGTATGCGATCACTGAGGCTGCAATCCGCGAGATCACGACGCCGGGCTCGCTGGCGCCGGATTACACCCCCGGAAAGGTGGTGAAGCGCGAGCGGGTCAAGGCTGGCCCGGTGGAAAGCGAAGAGGAATACCGGGACGATGGGGCCGCCGCACCTCTGCCCGTGTTCAGTGTGATCGACGGGCTACTGGCCGGATTGCTCAAGCCTGTTTATAGTGGCGCCGGTATGTGGAGTATCGGCTGACCCTTTGGAAAACATCCCACCCACCATCCAGGCCGCGATTGACGCGATGCCGCCTGACTTTCGAGCGTCGTTCCTTAGCGCTATCGAACCGCTAACCAGCCCGGCGCAACTGGCATCCATCGCCCACCACCTTGAACGCGGAAACGCAGCAGCCGCAATGATCGTGGCCCTTGCGCCACCGTCGGTTTATGGCGCGCAGGACGCGCATATTCGCCTCGCCTATGCGTTGGGGCGCTCACAGCGGGGCTGACACCCATGGCACGACGACTGACCGCACAGGAGCGCCGCATTGCCGCGCTGCTGACGAAACATTACCCGACCGTGCGTGACGCCTTCTTGGCAGCGGTGCAGGCGCAGTCGCAGGTCATCGACATTGACTCGTTGGAAGCGGCGCTACGGCGGGGCAACGTCGAGCGCGCGGTCGAGCTTCTGCGCATGAACCAACAGATCCTTTTTCCACTGACTGAGGCGATCCGGGCAACCTACATCGAAGGCGGCGCATCGGTCGCGGCCACACTGCCGCTGACGATCCGAGGGCAGTTCGGTTTCGGCGGCAACCCGCGGGCGGTTGGGGCCATCGAGCGCGTCACCGGGGCACTTTCGGAGATACTGGAAGCCGAGCAGCTGGACATGGCCCGCGATATCTTCCGCAAGGGGATCAGCGAGGGCATCCCACCGCGCAAGCAGGCGCTAGACATGGTTGGGCGCATCACCCCCGGCGGCAAGACACGCAAGGGCGGTTTTCTGGGGCTGGATGGGCCGCGCGCTGCGCAGGCTGACCGAGTGCGGGACATTCTGAGCGACCCTGACCGGGTGGCGGAGTATTTCAAGGGTAACAAGCCACGCTACACCACCACAGACCGCCGGTTTGACGCCACAGTGCGCCGGGCGATCAAAGAGGGCAGGGCGGTGCCGGCGCGGACGCTGGACAAGATCACGGCAGCCCATAAGGCGCGGCTGCTACGAAACCGGGCAGAGACGATCAGCCGGACGGAGACGCTCAACTCCCTGCGCGCGGGACAGCATGACGGGTTCGGCACGCTGATGGATACCGGGCTGGCGTCCGGCATGACGGTGAAGTGGTTGGCAACATCGGACGGGCGCACGCGGGACAGTCACCGGCATCTGAATGGTGAAAGCCGTGATTACGGCGAGTTGTTCACCGGGCTGACCGGCGGGCAGATGGAATTCCCCGGCGATACCAGCCACGGCGCGCCTGCTGAGGAAATTATCCAATGCCGCTGCACGGCGGTCTACCGCATGAAGCGACCGGAGTTTTGACATGGTGACAGTCGCCCAGATCGCCGCCAAGGCCTTCGCCGCCGTTGCGGCCAAGATCACCGATGCGATCCACCCGGCAACGCTTAATTGGGTTGAGCAGGGCAATTACGATCCGATCAGCGGTAGTTATCCTGAAACTTCGCGCAGTGTATCGGGCCGCGTGGTCGAAGACAGCACTAAGCCTGTAGGGGACGTGTTTGAGGGCTACGTCGCCGGACCTGCCGAAGTGCTGGTGCTGATGGAAGGGTTCACGGTTGCGCCGAAAGAGAACTGGACGATCACCTATGCGGGCAAGACACGCACGGTGATGAAGGTGCAGGATATCGTCGCAGCCGGGTCGCTTTTTTATGTGGTGGCGCGATGACCGGCCAAGCAACTCGAGAATTCAAGATCGAGATCGAGCGTGAATGGCTGGCGATGCTGGACAAGATGCGTGAGCTGGTGATCTACATCGCCACCGAGGGGCTGGCCGGGGTGCAGGAAAAGAGCCCGGTAGATATCGGCACATTCCGCGCCAACTGGTTGATCAGCATCGGCACGCCAAGCGACCGCACCACGATGTCATTGGGAGAGTTCGGAGCGATGAACGCGCAGGTGCTGGCGTCCTACGCTGGCAAAGATGGATGGCCGGTGATATATCTACAGAACGCGCTGCCCTACGCTCTTCGCCTAGAGAACGGTTGGTCCAAACAGGCGCCGCAGGGGGTGCTTGCCCTCACGGTCAATGAACTTGAGGCAATCGCAAACAGCCTCGGCAGCCGCATCTAACCGCAACCCGTAATTTCTCACAATTAAGCGAACCAGTTCCATTTTGGAACAAGTTGCCCCGTTCAGCGGGGTCATTCGCGCTGCCGGGAGGCGTCATGAGCTACGAATTAGAGCGCGCCTCAATCGAACGATACTTTGCAGCGCAGTGGCCCGCGCAAACCCCCGTCATATGGGACGGCCAAGGCGGCGAGCCCACCGTCAACAGCGTGCGCCTTACCATCCAATCCGGGGCCGTCCTCCAGGGCAGCATCGGGCGCGACCAGAACCGCATGGATCACGTCGGCATGGTCACGGTCACGATCTATACAGCAGGCGGCGCAGGGTCGAACGCATGGCGCGGATACGCCGAGACGATCACCGACATGTTCCACGGCATCACCCTGGACACCGCAGGCGTCCCGATCACGCAAACGGCTGATGCCTTCGTGCGCTTCAGCCCGCCGCAGCTGGGGGAGCGCCGGCACCCCTACATCGCCGCGTCATTCGCAGACGCACCATTCCACATCACCAACGTCATCGCGCCCTTCGTGCGCTACTCGCTGAAATAAGGAGGCACCTCATGGCAGGCGCAAGCACATCAACCATTCGTTCGGCCTATGTGCCGGAGACAACCGCCGGGACGATCCCCGCCACGCCGGGCTTCACCACGATGCACAGCGCGGCGATGCTCACTTCGGCGCCGCTGATCACATCGGGCCGGTCCCTGATCGCCAAAGGCCAGCGCCACGGCCACTCGGTCAACGGCATTGAGGTCACAGGCACGCTCGAAACACCGCTTGTCTACGGCGCTTTCGATGATTGGCTCGCAACACTGCTGCAAGCATCGTGGGTTGCTGACGTGCTGAAGAACGGCGTTGAGGAAAAGACACTTGCCGTTGAGCAGACGATCCTCGCAGGGGCAGGCGGCACGCCGACCATGCTGCGCTTCCGGGGCGTTGAGGCCACTGGCGGCACCCTGTCGCTTGAGGCACGCAGTGAAGCATCTCTGAACCTCACGCTGCTGGGCCGTGGCTCCGACGACGCCACAACCACAGCGATTACCGGCGCGACTTATGCCGACCCCGCCAACGTCGACCCAATCACCTCCGGCGAGGACGTGGGCAACATCACATTCTCAGGTTACCCGGCGCTGGACTGCATCCAGTCGATGGAGATTGCGTTCACCTTCGAGAAACGCGAGGTGCAACCGCGCATCGGGTCCAATGATCTCTGCGGCGTGACGCGGGGCGACTTCCTGCCCACCATCACTGCCAACATGTACGTCGAGGACGGGTTCCTTGCGCTGTACAATGCGGCGCGCACAGGCGGCGAGCCTACGTTCGCAGTCACGGTCCCGCTGGGGTCTGTCTCTGGCGAGAAATACACACTGGTTTTCCCGGCGTGCCGCTTCGGTTCGTCCAGCATCGACATGAGCGGCAACGCAGTCATGCAGAACGTCGAAATCTTGCCTGAGTGGGATAGCGCGTCCGGTGCGACCCTTACCATTACGCGTGCAGTCGCATGATCGCCGCAAAGAAATTCGAGGGCGTGATCGGCGGCGAGCTGGTCACGTTCCAAAAGGGCGACACGATCACCAAGGATCAAGCCGAAGAGATGGGCCTGCAAGGCAAGCCCGGTCTAGCGAAAAGGGAGGCCAAGAAGAGTGGCTCTTAAACTGAAATCACGCGAGTTGCCCGCGGTCGAATTCCGCGCGGTGCTGCCTGAGTACCTTGGCCCCGGTGGCGAGTGCTTCATTGAAGTGGACGCGCGGGCGGGTGGGCCGATCAATCCGGCGTATATCGAAGGCGGTGAAAATCTGGCCCTTCGTGCCCGCGTGATGGACCGCAAGTCGCGCAAGATTGAAAGCGACGAGGAATTTGTGAAGGCCGACAGCCGAAACGCAGAGGACATTAACCGGGGGCGGTTCGGCATCCTCTATGATGCTTGCGTGATTGAATGGCGGTCCAATATCCAGACCGAAGACGACAAGGGCGAGGTGACAAACATCACCTGTGATCGCGACACGTTCCTCGCGCTCTATGAGCAGCGGGGGGTTCCTGAACTGGCAACCGCAATGATCCGGCTTGAGCGGGAAATCCTCGACGCGGGCAAAGCCATTGCGGAAGACGACGAGGAAACAGCAAAAAACTAAAAGCCGCCGTGTCTTGGTCGCTGAGATACTCGGCTAAGGAGGTTGAGTACCTAGCATCCAAGGGCGCGGCGGAATTAGCAAACGCAGTGGAGCCGGAGAACCTGCTTTACTGGAACGCATTCCTGCATCTGCGCGGGTCACGGCAGCAAGGCATGACTGTAGGGTCGATACCGCTTTCCGAGGTCATGGCCTATGCGGATGGCGTTCTCGGCCTGACGTGTCCGGTCGATCGGGCGCGGCTGGTGCGGATGATCGGTATAATGGACGAGGCTGAGCGGGCGGCGGCAGATAAGGGGTAGGGGCTACTCTGGCTCGTCTTTAGCCAACGCAGCCTCAACCCGAGCCGGAAGCTCATAGGAGTAAACCAGAAATAGGCGCGTGAAGTCGCGGCCACGCTCAACATCTTCGGGGGACGGCGGCTCATCATCATGGGCGCCTTCGTTGCCAAGGAACTTCACGGTGTCGAGAAGCTTGATCAGGGTATCCGGAACCGCTTCCTCTTTCTGCAAGGCGCGTATCCGGGCGTTCAGCATCCCTTTGCCCTCGGGGTTCAGGTCTTTCAGCGTGAGTTCGATCGATTTTCGGTACATCGTTGCCGCGCTCATGTGGCGACCATCTGCGAAATTCGCTTCGGCCTCGTCGAAGACCATTCCGATTTTGTCTGGAAGGTTCGCTACGACGTCTCTGGCAGGAGGGGTGGGAGCAGAATCAATAATTCTGTAATTCTCCCAAAACTGACTACCTGAAAGTTTATGAGCTTCGCCGACGGCCTTTCTATTCTTCCATTCCAGGTAAAGGATAACCCCCTTCTGGCAAACTGGACAGAAGCCAAAAGTACTCCCCTTAACACCTGAAGGTGAGTGAGAATACATTAACTCCAGCCCCACAGTCTTCGTCAGGCAGCCCACGTGCGGGCAATCGAAAGGAACAGTTCCCATGTGTCGTAATCCTCAAGTAGCCGCCCTGAACGCTACCATCAGGACCTGCGGCGATTCCGTGAACCTAACACGGCTGCTGACTGCTCACTATAACCGCCTGAGCACTGTGGAGAGGGACCAGTTTGCAGTGGCGCTGATAATGGAGATCGGTGCTCGCGAAGCTCTACAGAAGGTGAATGTAGTAAAGCAGGGGTGACTTACTTTTCCGTGGGGCGCTTCAACTGGCGGGGTGTCAGTGCACTGTCATATGCGCGGCGAGCAGGTCACATTGAGTTGTGCCTCTCGATATTCAGCAGGTCATTCTCAAGGTCTTTGACCCGCTCTTCCAACTCTTGCGTGGCGTTTGCGACAATCTCCAGAATGAACGCCTCAATTCCGTCCAAGGTGAACTCAACGCCGTTGTTGTCGGCGATCTCCAGCGAGGCCTGGAGGCGAGTGTTTATCTCGGCGGTCAAACTTCTGCCACTGCGCTCAGCAGCCTCCGAAAGCCTATTTTTGAGGGTTATCGGGATGTTGAGTTTGAAGGAGGTATGCGATTCTGAGGTCATGAGGCACGAATGCCCCAAAAAGGGACTTGACGCAATGTCTCTAAATGAGGCACAAATGCCTCATACGAAAGGAGAGCCAATGCAAACGAACACCAGACAATTCAAGCTGAACATGCCGTTGGACTTGATGGACTCGCTCAAAGAGATCGCAGTGCGCGAAAGCCGTTCTGTCACAGCGCAGATTAACCTGATGCTGCGGAAGCAAGTGGAGGCCGATCAAGCCAGCGCACAAAAGTAAAGGCCGCCGGGATTGCACTCCCAACGGCCTTTGAAATGAAAACCTTCGACGGAAATCAAAAGGATATTCGCTCATGAATATGTCACTTCACACACCTAAGATCAATCCCGCTCGTGGAAACGGTGTTTCCCGCCGCTCAATGCTCGGCGTCACCGGCGGCAGTCTCGCAGCCTTCATGCTCGGCGCGGTTCCGGTGAAAGCCGCAACGCACGATCCAATTCCCGGCTGGTTCGCTGAATGGAAGAAATGGCGCCAGGTCGAGGTGGAGTTGTCCGCTCTGCCAGAAGGTGGCGACTTTGACATGCCGGAACAGATTGCGGCATCCGAACGCTGCGAGAAACTCTCTGAGCAGATCGCTCACGCCAAGCCGACCACCGCGGCGGGCGTGGCGGCTCAACTGGAATGGCTGGATATCGACTCCTTCGGGCTGGGCGGCATCGGCGACCTGAACATCTTTGCGCTGCGCAACGCTATCGCGGCGATGCAGGGAGGGCTGGTGTAATGGGGCAGCAAGTCGATATCGGAAACGCCGCCGTAGTTCCTGCCGTGCTTGGCGAGGCGCTCACTATGAGTAGCCGCGAAATCGCGGACGTATGCGAGACCCGTCACAATCAAGTAGTGGAGACTATCGAGCGCTTGATGGAAACCGGAGTTTTGCGGGACAGCCGTAAAACTACTCGGCGGGTGCAACCGAACGGTGGCGGTCGTCCGATCAATGTGTACGACCTTACGAAGCGTGACTCGCTCGTTGTCGTGTCTGGCTATAAAGATGAAGTGCGGGCTCGCATCATTGATCGCTGGATCGAACTGGAAAATGCTCGCGTACCCCAATCAATCGGAGATTGGGCGCGGATCGCGATTGCGCAAGAGGAACGCTTTCAAGCTCTGCAACTAGAAAGCCAACAGAAGGACGCGGCGATTGGCGCGATGAAGCCGGCGGCCGATGCTTATGACGCGTATCTCTCCGAAGAAGGCGTCTGCCGCATCATGGACTTCTGCAATAAGCACGGGGTGAAGAAGAACCATCCCGGCTACGTCCTGCGGGACAGAGGGCTCATGCACCAGAAGAAGGTGCTTGCGACACAGACGGGCCTGAAGTCCGGCATCCTCAAAAATGTACTGGAAAAGAACGGCTTCGAATACATCGACAGCAAAGGGCAATCAGTCGAGTCGCAATTGGCGATGATCGTGCGGCAGCGTGAAGTGTCTTTGCTCAAGATGATCGTGGACGCTTACGGAATGACCGCATTTCGCAATCCGGTTGCGTTCGAGCGAGCCAAGAACCTGATCGGGGGTGCGGCATGACGAACGTGGTCCGCTTCCCCAGTACTGCCTCAGGTCGTGTCAGTCAGGTTTCTGTTCAAATATCGATGTATAGCGAGGAGAATGGCGGCGTCGATCCGGGTGAGAAAACCCTTTATCCGGTAGAGGTCTTGTTCCCAGACGGCACTTGGGAGATCGCCTCGCACTTCTACACGTTGGCCGACGCAAAGCTGGCCGCGTCATTGGAAGCCAAAAAACGGGACGCAGTGCTACTGGAAAAGAGTTTTTGGCCCACGCGTCAGGTTGAATAGGCACCACCACTACCGAAAGGTGTTGCCATCATGGCAATACCTTCGCGGCCTAGCCGCCTTGGACATCCCGTTCGCGGGGTGTCTATTCCTTCAACGATGCACAGAAGGCCTCGATGCTGTCGGAGAGTTCGACTATCTGATCGATGGTTTCCTCATAAGCAGTTGCCGCCCGATCCCGGGCTTGTTCGCTTCCCAATTTTGAACGTCCAATATCAGCCGCCAAATCCAGCATGTGATCTATAGGGTTTGGGCCGGTAACTTCCACATTCTGGTAAGCGTCCATTCGCTCTTTGCAATCCTCCCAATCTGACGCGCTTGCTGTCGTGCACACGCAAGCCACTGCTATCGCAGAAACAATCCTCAACATTCTCAATCTCCCAATCAACCGCGGCCACGCTAGGCAGGCGGCTCCATTTCGGCAAGGGGTATGGTTATGCCAGCACTACGTCTCTCAATCGATCCTAGTGGCATGGAAGACGGTGGCCGGAAGGCCGAGAGCGCCCTTGATCGGGTGACGCGTGAGGCCGCTGAGGCTGAGGGTGCGGTCGACAAGGTTAGCAGCAAAATGAAGACCGCCGGGAAGTCGTCGAAGGATATGGCGTCGGAAGCGACCAAGAGCGCGTCGTCAACCAAGCGCCTCGGCAGCGCCACGCAGGCCGCAGCGTCCAAGGTTGAGGTGCTTTCCTCTGCGCAGGTCCAGGCGGCAGCAACCGCAGGCGAGTTAAGCCGAGCGAACGTCACTGCTGCGGGCAGTGTCAGCAACCTCACATCGCAGTTCAACGATATCGGCGTCATGTTGGCGGCAGGTCAAAGCCCGCTACAGCTTGCATTGCAGCAAGGTACGCAGATCACGCAGGTGATCGGCCCAATGGGCGCGGCTGGCGCGGTTAAATCCCTCGGCTCGGCGCTACTGGGGATGCTGAGCCCGGTCAGCCTCATCACGGTGGGCTCCATCGCAGCCGGTGCGGCCATGTTCAACTGGCTCACGTCCAGCACTGATGGCGCTGAGGATCTTGATGACGCGCTTGCCAACGCTGGCGACCAACTTTCGGAATACATCGACCTGCTTTCACAAGCAGACGCACTGGGCGGTGAGCGTTTTGAGCAGACCCGCGAGCAAATCCGCATGACATCGCAGGCATATGCGGACCTGATAGCCATTGCGAAAATCGAGGCGTTTCAAAGTATTGACGCGCTCAACGATTCCTTGGTCGCGGCGGCAATGAGTGCAAGCTGGCTCAAGACAGCAACGGCAGATGTTGGTCGTCTGCTGGATATTGAGACAACGCTGCAAGGCAACATCACAGTATGGAAGGAGAACCGCGCTCAGGTCGAAGCATTTAAGGATGATCTTGAAGGCCTTCGGGACGCGGCGACCCTAGATGAGCAATACGAGGCGGCGCTTCGGCTTCGGGATGCGTTCAAATCCACCGTCGATGTGAACGGGGAGATGACCGCCGAGCAGCTGGCGTTCTTCAAGACGCTATCTCAGTCAATTCAGCAAATGGAGATCATGGGCGCGGCCATCAAGGCTCAGGCATCGGCTATGACCGAGGTCGAGCAGGCGGCAGCCAATGCTGCGCAGAGCTACGCGCAATCTCGGATTGAGGGCGAAAAGGCTCTCATGTCTGCCAATAGCTTGCTGACGACTTTGCAGCAAGAGGCGCAAATTCAGGCGCTGATCGCCCAATATGGCGCGGATAGCGTGCAGGTAGCTGAGGCAAGGCTTGTCGCTGAGCGCGATATCTTCGTGGAGCAGACCAATTCGCGCGATGTTGCGGACAGCTTGAAGGCTGAGTTGATCGCCGCATGGGACGCGGCCAACGGCATCGCTGCGGCGGGCATGGCTGGTAATATCGGTGCCGCTACTGCTGAGGCAGTTGCGCTTTCTCAGCAATTAGGGATCAGCCTTGGCATTGCGCAGCGGTTGGCTGCCATGGGTCCGCAGGGGCAGGCTGACACAAGCACCCTTGACGAAAATGGTCTGCAATATGGTGGCCGGGGCGGTGATCCGCGCTCGCAAGGCGGTCGCGCGATTGATATCCAAACCGCAGACGCTCAAGACTTCCTTGCGAACTGGAAGCCCCCTAAGGCCTCCAGAAGCGGTAGGTCGGGAAGGAGTGCGGCGAGTAGAGCGGCGGATGCCGCAGCCAAAGAAATCGACCGCACAAAAGACGCCTACGACAACCTCATGGCCTCACTGGACCCTGTGGTCGCAGCCACGCAGAATTTCCAAGACGCGCAGGAGAAGATAAACGCCGCACTCAAGATCGGCCATGCCACATCAACGGAGGCCGCAGAGGCCTACAGGCTCGCCCGTGAGCGCTTCGATGAGGCAATCAAGTCGGCGGACAAGGGCGCGAGCGTTTGGGATAACTTCAAGGAAACCGGGGCCAGCGCGATCGACAAGCTGATCGAAGGCACCATGAGCCTGAAGGATGCGGTGACTAGCCTGATTAAAGAGATGGTCATCGCGATTGCGAAGAAAGCCTTGCTAGGCAATGGGGCTGGAGGTTCGGCAACCGACAGCCTCGGCAGCATCATCATGAGCAGCTTTGGCTTTGCGGACGGTGCTGCGTTTTCCGGCGGGCGCGTGACTGCCTTTGCGACTGGCGGCGTGGTCAACGGGCCAACGATATTTCCCATGCGCGGCGGCACTGGCCTCATGGGCGAGGCGGGCCCGGAGGCTATCATGCCCCTCACGCGCACCAGCAGCGGTAAGCTGGGGGTGCAGGCGTCGGGCTCAGGCGGCAACAGCGGCGGGCAAGTGGACGTGCGGGTCTATGTGGATCAAGACGGCAACTGGCAGTCCAAGGTTGAGCAGATCAGCGGGAACGTGTCGGCAAAAGTGGTCGATGCAAAGACGGGCGCCAACCGCCGTGCGCAGGCCGATAAGAAATACTTGAGCGGGGGCCGCTGATGCAGGTTTCTTTCCCATACCCGGTCTGCGTTCAGACATCCTCTATGGATCTCGACGGGCTGCGGTTCTCGCCGTTCACCAACATCGACAATGAGAGCTTCGGCAAGCCTGCACTCAACGGGTTTTGGCGGGTTGATATGTCCCTCATTGGGTTGAGCCAGCAGGCGCAGTTGGCGCTTTCTGCGTTCCACACCCAGATGAAGGCCGCGAACGCCCGCTGTGTCATTCCGGTGATCTCACAGTGGCGACCCAACGACGACAGCGGGCGGATGTTGACGCATAACTACCCCGCGCCGGAGTGGACCTTCGATCATGTGGGCTTCGCCGCTGAACCTTTCGACGGATTCACGCTGCGGTCAGCAGCATCGCACCGGGATAGCTACATCGACGTGAACAAGCCCACGCTGTCTCAGCTTTGGCCGGGGCATTACATCACTTTGGGCAATCGCTTGCATCAAGTGGTGAACGTGAGCGCAATCGGTGAAAGCGACACGGCAATCCGGGTTTCTGTCATGCCAAATATTCGCGGCAACCACAACGCGGGCGAGATCGTCGTTGTGGATCAACTGGCACTAGAGGTCACTTGCGTTGAGTCTGACCCAATCACCAACGAAGGGGCGCGAATGAACCCCGTTGGCTTTTCTTTTGTCGAGGCGTTCTAAATGAGCATCCACGACATTCCCGACGAAGACCTGCGGCGCGGCGATGTGGCCTGCACGATCCTCTGCCAGATGGACTTCGCGACGAACCCGCAGAACTGGTGGCTGGGCTATGGGCCGCTCACGGCAGGCGGGGTCGAGTATCAAGGCACGGGCGACGTGATCAAGATCGGGGCCATGTCTATCACCTACGGCATGAGCGCGGGCATGGTGCGCTTTGAAATCCCCGCCGCATCGCCTGAGATGGTGGCGCGGTGTGACAATCAGGCGACTGAGGTGAACAATCGGCGCTGCCAGTTGTTCTACCAGCTTTTCAGCACGGTTGAGCGGGACGGGGAGCATCAAGGTCGGCTCATTGGCGATCCTATCAGCATGTTTCAGGGCAAGATGCGGGATATGCGCAGCACGTCCTCCGCAGATAGCCGGGTGATCGAACTGGAAGCCTACGGACGGCTATCCCGGCAGGGCAAGCCACCGTACGGGCGCTGGACGGATGCGGACCAGCGGGCGCGGTTCCCCGATGATACGGGCATGGCGTTCATTGCAAGCCTCAAGGACAAAGCTGTGGCGTGGGTGCCGGGCAGTTGATCCGGCAGGCGACCGAGGCGGACATCCCCCGGCTTATAGATATGACGGAGGCGCTAGCAGCGTCTGTGCGCGGCCCTCAGCAGGTTTGCAGGCTGCGGACGGGCGAGACGTTGGCAAGCCTTCTGCGCAACCCGCAGGGCGTTGTTTTCGTATCCGGTGGCGGGTTCATCGCCGGGCAGATTATGCAGACGGTTATCAGCCCTGAGCCAGTGGCGTTTGAGCTCGGATGGCTGGCGACCGACCGCAGCGGATTACGGCTCTTGCGGGCTTTCGAGGCGTGGGCGACAGAGCAGGGCGCGACCCTCATTAAGATGAGCGCTAACGGCGGCGCGGCACAGCGCATCCTTGAACGGCGCGGCTACGCGGTGGCCGAAGTGCAGATGGTTAAAAAGGTAGGCTGATGGCGGTTTTCTCACTAATCGGGGCGGCTATCTCCAGCATTGCCTACGCGGGCGGATACCTTGCGGCAGCGGCTGGCTTTTCCGTTGCGACAGCCACGTCCATCGGGGTCGCAGTGGCCAATGCGGCGGTGTCTCTGGCACTCAGCGCCATTTCCCGCGCGCTGGCCCCAAGCGTCAGCGTGCCCGTCAATGAAATTCAGGCGGTTATCAGCCAAGCATCGGCCCCGCGCCGCATCTATGTCGGCGAAAACCTAGCTGGCGGGGTTCGTGCGTTCTTCGACGTGAAAGACGGTGTGCTGTACCAGCTTGTCATGGTGGCACATGGCGAGATTACCAGCTTCGAGGAATGCTGGGTTGATAGCGTTGCGGTCACGCTAGACGCAAACGGCGATGTGACCGAAGGCAAGATGCTGGATTACGTCAACGTCCAGACCCGCGACGGCTCAGAACTTGGCGGGGATTATGCGGACCTGATCGCGGATTTCGTTTCGTGGGATACCGACCGCAGGCTTGAAGGGCAAGCCACGTTCCTCGCGCAGATGAAAGCGCCGAGCGGCAACGACTTCTCCAAGGTTTTCCCCAAGTCCTACAACACGACGCTGCAATGGGTGATCCACGGTCAGGCGGTCTATGACCCGCGCACGGATAGCACTACCTACAGCGATAACGCGGCTTTGGTCATTGCGCACTTTCTCACGCATGAAGACGGGTTCAAGATCGACCCGGCCGATATCAACTGGGATAGCGTCTCGGCAATGGCTGACGTGGCTGATGAGGCCGTGCCACAGCTTGAGGGCGGCACCGCGCCCCGCCTGCGCCTGTGGGGCTACTGGACGCTTGATGAACCGCCGTCTGACGTGCTGGACCGGATGCATGCAAGCAGCGGCATCCGCGCCTATGAAATGCAGGACGGGCGCATCGGGTTGATCGGAGGCAGCTTCGGCACCCCAGCCTGCACGATCACGGCGAAGGACATCAGGGAAATCCAGACCAGCGAGGCGATCAGCGAACGTGAGGGCTACAACCTCCTGCGGGTGCTGCACATGGATGCTTCGCAGAAATACACAGTCACGGAAGTTGACTCATGGAGGGATGCAGAGCGGCTGGCTGTCGAAGGCGAAATTCCCAAGGAGTATGAACTCGGCATGTGTCCGAACCGGGCGCAGGCGCGGCGATTGGCGAAAGAGCAGTTTCACGACGACAACCGCGCCAAGGTATCCATCATCACCAACCTTGTCGGGCTAAAGGCACGTTTCCCGCGCGAACATGCGCAGCGCCACACGATCCTGCTGGACTATCAACCGGAGGACGGTTCGGGCCGCGTGATCCAAGGTGAATACGAGGTGCTAGACCACGAGTTTGACCCGATTGAGTTGCAGTGCCGGATTGATCTTGCGGCGGTGGATCGGGCATCGGGTGAGTGGACGCCAGCAGAGGCCGGAGACGCCCCCACGCCATTGCCAGATGATCCGCAGAACCTAGCGCCGGATATCTCAGCGGTATTCACGCAGCGCATTGTGCAAGCCTCCGCAAGCAGCCGCATTGCTACCCTTGAGGTGGACGCGGTGCCAATCGTGGGGCGCAACGATATCGCCGTGCAAGCGCAGTACCGCAAGACCGGCGCAAGCGCATGGCTGGACATGGCTGCAACTGATTACACGGCGCAGTCTGGCCCGGTTGAGGATGGTGAGACATACGAAGGGCAAGCCCGCTTCGATGGCGTTTTCTATGAGCCGGATGAATGGGAATATCTCGGAACGATCACGGTGCAGATCGACGCGACGGCACCGGGCGAACCTTCTGAACTGTTCGCCTCCAACGGGACCGGGCGCGTAAATCTCAACTGGCGCAACCCGGCAGGCGAGTTCTACGAAATCCGTATCTATCGCAGCACAACCGCTGTATTCGGTGACGCCTCTCTAGTCGGCACAACAGGCGGCGTATCGGGGCAAATCTCCGAGTTCTCCGACGATACGATCACGGCAGGGACTGAATACAACTACTGGGTCGCAGCGGCCAACGTGTCTGGCGTCGAAGGCTCTCCGGCTGGGCCTGCTAACATCACCACAGCCTAACATTCCGAACCCTTGAAATCACAATACCCGCCCCGGCGGGCCTCTTGCGCTGGAGAATTACATGCCTGAGACACAAACCGAAAGAATGAACCGCATTCTGCGCGACCATGTCGGCTATACTGGCGACGGGCAGGGCGGCGATGGCGCGCTTCCGATTGGCGATAGGTCAACGGCTCGTAAGCCAATTGATAAGCGCGATCTTAGGGAAGCTTTTATTCCGCTCGCAGAGTCGGCTGACGGCCTTAAATCTGCGGTTGGGGATGCGGATGAAAGCGCAGCTATTGCTATTGCAAAGGCCGCTGACGCTACGCTTGCCGCGAAGGCTGCGGGCGCACCGCTTTTCGCCACGCTCGCGGATGGTGAGGCCGCAACCACTGATGGCGACGTTTTTATGGTTCAGGCTGAACCCGGAACGGCGGTTTATGAGCGGCAGGCCGGTAGCGGGGTGTTGCTTGGCTGGCTGGGTGAAATCCTGTTTGAAGACTTCGACGCGCTTGATAGCTTTGACGGCGATCTCGGCGCAGGCACCACGATGCGGACACGTAAAGAGGGGTATTCGGTCACAGTTACGGCGGGGGCTAATTATCAGCAGTTGACCTCGGGCGGTCTAAAGGTGAACCCAAACCGCGCGGCTAGTGTGACCCCCGCGCCGATCAAGGCTGCTACGTTTGAGGCTTTCACCTCTAGCGCGGCTTCGCCTGTGCCGGTTTCATCATTCGATGGTTCCCTATGGGGTTATTCCGGCGGGCGTATTTACCGTCAGGATGCCAAAGGCGGAGCTTGGACTGATATAGGCGCAACACCGGGCGGCGCATCTGTCATTAGGCTGCATAAGACCGATGACGGGGAGGTGGTTCTCGTAACACCTCAATCAATCTACAAGTCGAGCGGTTGGCCGAATGCTCCGACTTGGGCCTTAAAGGTCACCAACACTGGCGGCACTGCTGCGTTCTACAACTTTAGCGGCGGCGGTAATGGACGCAAATTCATCTTTGGCGAATATGCCACGGGCGCGGCTGATGCCGGGTGGCAGAATAGCCAGAAGGCGTGGGCTAGTGTCGATTCCGGCGACACATGGAGCGTGATCTATGACGCCACGACATTGCACCCAACTGATGACTATACCGACAGCCACATTCACGGCTGCGCCTACGATGAAGTGCATGACATTTTCCTTGTGATTGAGGGGCATAAGTCAGAAGGCATCTATTGGTCTACAGACGGCACCACATGGACGAAGGTGAATAAAGGCCACGTTCCTAACGGCGCGTATCCAACCGTCATCGTGCCAACAACGCATGGCATCGTCTTGGGGTCTGACAGCAGCGAAAACGGCATGTTTGTTCTTGATCGCGGGGAAACTCCTGCTGACATGAGCCTGCGTTGGGTCTGGGAAATGTCCGTCGATGTGCCGCAGATTGCGGGCTTCGGCAGATCGTACTGGCGCGACGACCAGACAGGGATCGTCTATATCGGCTGGTGGTGTGATGGTTCCGCTACTGTGGGCGCTCCGGTCCCGCTGCTTATCACGGCATCGGATGGCGTTGGTGCTTGGGCTGTTTGGACGGGTGATGATTCCACCGGGGCTACAACGATCAGCGAAATTCCGAACGTAGTTGTCGCGCCTTGGCGGGAACTATTGGCAGTCACCTCTGGCGGGGCGGGTTCCAACATCATTAAAGGGGATGTGCCTGCACCGGGTGGCGTAGATAAACACGCGCTTGATCCGGGCGGCGTTCTTGGGGCGAAGCGGACAGACGTTAGGCGTTCCCTTGCCGCAGGGCGCGGGGCGCGGGCAGGTTTCCGGGCAACGGCTCTTGGCGCGGGCGCAAGTGCGCCAAATGAGGCGGGCACCGCGATTGGCAGTGCGGCGAAGGCAGGGAATAACGGTGTTTCGATTGGCGCGGGTGTCGGAGACACGTCCAAGCCGCAGAGTGTTATTATCGGGTCGGGGGCTACTTCCGACAGCCTATCTGTGGCCGTTGGTCAAATTGCGAGTGCTGGCCTTAACTCTGTCGCGGTCGGGCAGGCTGCAACTGCGTTTAGTGACGCTGTCGCGGTCGGCAAGTCGGCCAATGCGGGGAACCTCACGTCAACTGCTGTTGGTCGCTCTGCATCCGCCACCGGAACAGGCGGCACAGCCATCGGTCGGCAAGCGTCTGCGGTCGGATCAAGTTCAGTCGCCGTGGGTTATCTTGCGAGTGCGGGCGGCGATATCTCAACGGCGGTGGGTAAGAGCGCGAGCGCTTCTGCATTCGGTTCGTCTGCATTCGGGAATGGCGCGACTGCTACGCACAGTTACAGCATGGCGCTAGGTCAGGGGGTATCCACTACCGGCTTCAATCAGGTCGCAATCGGCAACCGCGATCTTGAGGTTCAAGACAGTACGAGGGGTGTCATTCTTCAGTCGCCAAACGGAACGCGGCATCGGGTGACGGTGGCGGACAATGCGTCACTCACAGTTACTGCCCTGTAAGGAGGAAACCCCCATGAAGCCAGAACCCGAAGACTTCTATGCGGTCCTTGTGGATCAACGCAATGCGGCGCTGGATCAACTCGCCAATGCGCTTGCTGAAAATGCGGCGCTTAGGCGTGAGATTGATCGGCTTGTCGCAGCAGAGGGTGAGTAATGCTCCCCCTCTGCGAAGCCGTTAGCCGCCGTCTCTGCCGCGGGCTGACGGGCTGGGACATGACGCTGTGTGCGTTTGCGTGGTGGCGTCGTGACAAGCACCGCAGGCTTTACCGCGTCATTGATCGGGCGACGTCGTGGATAGAGCCATTTCACACGATGCGTAGCTATGAGCGGCGCTTTCCAATGGATAACCGTATGAACCAAGGGGGATGCCGTGCTGACATTTAAGGCGAATGTTCTGGAAGAGGGTAGGGCCGCCGAGTGGCAGTCTGCCGCCCTTCTTTTGACGTTTGCACTCATCTTAGCGGTGCCGGGGGAAACCACGACATCAACCGCAGGCTTCCGTACCTTCGTTCGGCTGGGGCTCGACGATGCAGCGCTATCCGCGCCTGTGGCGTTGGTGGCGCTGTCAAGAATGACGGCTCTCTATGTCAACGGCGCGTGGCGAAGATCCCCGATTGTGCGCATGGTCGGGTCCATCGTCGGAGCGAGCATCTTTGCCATGATTGGCATGGCGTTTGTCTGGCCTGCTCTCGAAAACGGCCTCAGTGTTTCTGCCCTATCAACGGGAGGAATCTATTTCACACTGGCGTTCTTCGACGCTTTGTCAGCCTATAGGAGCGGTGCCGATGTACGAATGGTTCAGCAGCTTTCTTGCCGAACTCGATAAGGAATCGGCGACCATTCTCGGCACAGGGGTGGCTGCAGTGGTTGTGGGTATCGCAACCGGATTGCGAGGGTTCAAAAAGGGAAAGCCAATTCCTCACGAAACAGCGCAAGCCATCGCGAAGATTAGCTGCGGTGCGCCGGAGTTGAAAACAGAGATTGTGACAATGCGGCACAAGCACCATGAGCTTATGTTCAGTATTTCCAATCTGCAGAGAGACATCGATCGAATGTCCGAACTGCTGACGCGGGTCGAGGACCGGACAAGACGGACCTCGGCTGAATAACCACCCCCCCCATCATCAACCACATGCCCCGCCAGCGGGGTTTCCAGCATTGGAGAATGCCCATGAACCGATACCTCATTGAAAACTGGCGAGTGGTCTTGCGCTCGTATTCATTCGTCAGCATGGTGCTCGGCCTGCTGGCACTTGTCGCGCCGAATGCGATATATGGCCTCTTCGCGATCGAGGCCGACCCATACCCACTCGGGACGGCGGCGCTGGTGTTCTTCGCATTTGGCATCCTCGGCCGGTTTGTCCGACAGGTGCCTGAGACGCGGATCGGCCGCCGGCTGATTTTCTGGACGGCTTTCCTCTTCGGCGTGTTCATGCTGGTGAAGTCCATCGGCGGTGCGTTGGTCGAGGATGCTGTTCTGCCGGAGCCGGAAATACAGGCGAGCATCGAGGCGCAGATCGTTCCGGCTATGGCATCGAAGCCGCGGCCTCCGTTGATCCCGCCGCCGCCGGTGGCCGAAGATCCTTTCGATGAGATCGCCTTCCAGCTTATTGCTAAGTGGGAGGGCAAGCGAAACCAGAGCTATCGGGACATCGTGGGCGTATGGACGATCTGCTACGGCCACACGCGCACCGCTGCGCCCGGGCAGTACAAGACTGACGCCCAGTGCAAGGCGCTGCTGATTGCAGAGATCGCAGAGTACCGCGACAAATGGCTGGCCTATGTCAATGAGAAGGCGCAGACCTACTGGCTGCCGCCAACCCGCAAGGCCGCATACACGAGCCTCGCGTTCAATGTGGGCTGGCATGGGGCAGGCACCAGCACCGCGACCCGGCGCCTCAACGTTGGCGACATCAAGGGTGGCTGTGAGGCGATCAGCTGGTGGAATAAGGCGGGAGGCAAGGTCGTCCGCGGTCTGGTGCGTCGCCGCACCGAAGAGGTCGCGCTATGTTTGGTCTGAGCCATCTTCATGCGCAGCTGATCGCCAGCGGGGTAGGCGTGGCGGTCCTGATCGGCGTGGTGGTCTGGTTGAGAGCAGATGCCGCCGACGATCGTGAGCGCGAACTGCGCGCCAACCAAAATACCAACCGCCTCCAGCAAATTGAGAACTCGAAGGGAACGCAGAATGAAGTTGAAAGCCTTACTGACGACGATCTGGATTCCGCTCTCTGCCGGGTCTTGTCTACCCCCGAGCAATGTGAGCAGCGACGCGCTGTTCAAGGACGTGAGCCAGCGGCCACCCAAGGCGCAACCCGCGACGATTGAGGCGATTGCGCGGGATCGGCCTGTCGCTGAGTGGGTCGTCTATCAGGCGCGGCAGTGTGATGTGCACGGCTGCTTGTGAAATAAGGCCCGTCTCTATTGATGCAGGGGCGGGCTTTTTACGTTTTAGGAGAGAGATCATTCGCGAACCGTGATAAGCGCCCTCGGATCGATGCAGACCATGTAGCGATCGGCGCTGACCACAAACATACCCCCATCAACGCGGCAATTGTCTCGACGTTCTGTCGTGACGATGGCAACTATGGATCTGTATGCGAAGTTCATAGCGAGAGCCACGACGGCGGCGATTAGGGCGGTTTTCATGGGCAGTCCTTTCAGCGGCGCTGCAAGTGCAGCTATAGAAGTATTTGGGGTAGGACGCAGATCGTGGGCGATCAACTGTTTCGAGCAGGGACAACACACATCGAGGTGACATGCTGGGCTTGCGGTCACAGCGTCACGCTCATGCCGGATGGTGTGCCGGTGGGTATCACGGACCATGAGTTTGAGAAGCGGGCCACCTGTCGCTGCGGGACAGGCTGGCCCTATGTCGTCAAGTTCCCGAAGAAGAAGCCCATGACTATGTGATCTTGTCATAACTGATGGGACCGAAGACCGGCGACTAGGTGGAAGTGTTGGGCTTGCGCGTAGCTGCTACCAAGGGTTAGGTGTAGCTCTTATTTCAGGTCATTGGGAGGAAGTAGTGAGTTCAATCAGAGTATCTTATCAGAACCAAGAATGGCACCGCTTGGTTCGCGAGTGGTCAGCCGAATGTGATGAATTTGAAGAGAATTTCGGGGAGTATGCGACTGCATCTTTACCTGTTCTAGACGAACTGGCGAGTTCGGCCCAAACCCCGGCAGCTGGTGTTTTCGGGTACGAGGAAGAAGGTTCGTTCAAAGCGGTCTACCAAGCCAACTCCTCCTTTCTTCCGGGGTATGTAGGTAAGGTTTTGCGTATCCGTCACATAGTTCTTGCTCCAAAGTTTGATTTTTCAGATGAGTTCGACATTGACGATTACATCAACGTGATGATCGGAGTGTTTGCTGGCGCGATTTTGTTGGCAGATGGAGAGCTCATGGCGCAGCATGTTAAATTTCACCTTAAAAGCCCCGCAGAGCGCGAGTTCGGACAAAAGTTCATACAGGCGGCAGGTAAGCAGCCAGTTTTTGCCAAAGCTGAGATGCGCGGTTCTTGGATTTACCTTTCAAAAGCCTAGATCTGTTGTAATGATGCGAATCAGTGGAAAAGCAACAGAACCACTTAAATTAGAAAAGAAGCTCAGTAGAGAGATTTCGGGAGACTGATCATGTTTTCGCGTGAAGAGCAGTTTTTGGCTGTTTCTAAGTCAGTGAGGGCCGCCATGTTGGAACTTGGGCTTAGCGGGATACGCAGCGGCGAGTTCTTTGGTATGAAACAACAAAGCCAAGTGCAGCTAAAAGAAGCTGCCTGAGATATAAGCCAATACAAGCGACACCAGTTAAATGAAGAGAGCCTCCATTGTGAGGCTCTTTTTTTGTTACAGCGCCCACAACCTACGAACCTAAAGTGGCTCTGCGGTCCGAACGGGGCGCGCTCCATTGGGGCTGTCATCGCCTAGGGTGTTTTTGAACCCATTCGTTTTTGTTCAGCTTAACCGTTTCAACCGTTTCAGCCTGCCTCGAACGTGAACGAAACCGGGTATAAATAGGGGTTTAAGCGTGAACAAAGCGCCCGTGCCTGCCCTCCGAAGGCAGAGGCCAGAGGTTCGAATCCTCTAGGGTCCGCCATTATTTTCCATATCAATGTCGTTTGTCGCGTTGGGGGCTGTGCCTTCGCCTGCGGGGGGCGTTGCCGTAGGCTCGCCAATCGTTTAGATTATACTCTGTATCTGAAAACTCTATCCGCACTTGTCTCGGTTTATATAGCCCAGCAAGCTGATACCTTCTGCGCAACACTGAAATTTCTGCAGAAGGACAGACGAAATGAAAGCCATCGGCTATAACACCACCGGCCCGGCAGAGGTTTTGGAGATGCTCGAAATTGAGCGTCCCACACCCGGACCACATGATCTTTTGGTGAAGGTGAAGGGCATCTCGGTCAATCCGGTGGATGTGAAGCTGCGCGCGCTTTCGGGGCCTGAGGATGGTCCGGAGGTCTTGGGCTTTGACGCCGCGGGCGTGGTCGTGGAACTGGGCGCAGGGGTTACCGATTTTGCGGTGGGGGATGAGGTGTTCTATGCCGGGGACGTGACCCGCGCGGGGACCAATGCCGCCTTCCACAAAGTCGATTCCCGCATCGTCGGGCGAAAGCCGGAAACCCTTGATTTTGTTGGGGCCGCCGGTCTGCCGCTGACCGCGATCACGGCTTGGGAGATGCTGTTCGATTCCTTCCGGCTGGCCGAGAGCGCTGGCGAAGGGGAGGCGATATTGGTCATCGGCGGGGCCGGGGGCGTGGGGTCGATCCTTATTCAACTGGCGAAGGCCCTGACCGGTCTGACCGTGATCGCGACCGCCTCGCGGTCAGAGACCCAAGATTGGGTGCGCAAGATGGGGGCGGATCATGTGGTGGACCACCGGGGCGATCTGGTGGCGCAGCTTGCCGCGCTCGATCTCAAGCCCAGCTATGTCGCCGCGCTGACGGCCACCGATACGCATTGGCCCGCCATCATCGAAGCCATCGCGCCGCGCGGGCAGATCGCGCTGATCGACGATCCTGAGACGCTGGATATGAAAGCGGCGAAACCGAAAGCCCTAAGCGTGCATTGGGAGTTCATGTTCACACGCTCGATGTTCCAGACCGCGGACATGACTGCGCAGCGCGACCTGTTGAACCGGGTGTCGCAGATGATCGACGCAGGCATTTTGCGCTCTACCGTGACGGAACATGCGGGCGTGATAAATGTGGAAAACCTTCGCGCGGCCCACGAGCGTCAGGAAAGCGGGCGGGTGATCGGCAAGCAGGTTCTGGGCGGGTGGTGATCGCGCAGAGCCGCCTCCCATCCCCGCGCAGAGACCCAGTAAGGAGAGACAGATGACCAAGACGATCCTCATCACCGGCGCGACCGACGGTATCGGTCTGTTGACCGCCAAAAAGCTCAGCGCGCAGGGGCATAGCGTTTTGCTGCACGGGCGCAGTGCGGAGAAACTCAGCGCTGCTGCGACGGAGGTGGGGGGCAATTCCCAGACCTACCGCGCGGACCTGTCGCGGCTGGAAGAGGTCGTGACGCTGGCAGAGGCGCTGCGCATTGATCACAGCCAGATCGACGTGGTGATCAACAATGCCGGTGTCCTGAAACTGCCCGAGCCGCGCACCGAGGCAGGGTTGGACGCGCGTTTCGTGGTCAACACGCTGGCGCCCTATCTGCTGGTTCAACTGTTGCTGCCGGTGCTTCCCAAAGCGGGCAGGGTGGTGAACCTCTCCTCCGCCGCGCAGGCGCCGGTGGAGGTAGCCGCGCTTAGGGGCGAGGTGACGCTTGACGATATGGCAGCCTATGCGCAGAGCAAATTGGCGATCACGATCTGGACCCAAGAGATGGCCCGCGCCCATCAGGACGGGCCGCTCTTCATCGCGGTGAACCCCGGCTCTCTCTTGGCGTCGAAGATGGTGAAGGAAGGCTTTGGCGTCGCCGGGAACGACCTGAGCATCGGGGCCGACATCCTTGCCCGAGCAGCCCTTTCGGATGAGTTTGCAGGGGCCTCCGGTGCCTATTTCGACAATGACATGGGCGGGTTCAATGAGCCGCATAGCGCGGCAAAAGACCCCGATCATGTGGCCGCCGTCATGGCCGCGATCCAAGAATTGGTGAGCGGGAACCGGGCGGAGTAGCGCCGGAAAGCGTCATCTCGGACTTCCGCCCGCCCGCATGGAAAAGAAAAAGCCCCGCCGAGCGATGCTGGCGGGGCTTTTAGATCTTATCAGGCAGCATCAGCGGCGGCGGCGCCCACCTGAGCGGCCCGCGCGACCGCGGCCTTCTTGACCCGCTTTGGGCGCGCTTTTGTTGAACTCGATCCAAGCGCTGCCGTGAGGGTCACGGTCAAAGAGGAAGTTGGCGGCGCGGATGGCCTCCATCTCCTTGCCCGGGCGGGGTTTGGTCGAGCCGAGGTTAAAGAGCGTCGCAAAAGTCTCGTCATCCATGTCTTCGGGCAGGATGATCCCCGCGGCAGCAATCTCGGCCCGCTTTTCGGCGATTTTGGTGGCGTTCAGTGGCACGGCCACCGGGTTCATGATCGCACTCGTCATGCCCGCACCCATCGCCATAGGGAGAAAGGCATTGTTGATGCCGTGGCGGTTGGGCAGCCCGAAGGAGATGTTGGAGGCGCCGCAGGTGGTGTTCACGCCCAATTCCTCGCGCAAACGGCGGACAAGGGTAAAGACCTGATGGCCCGCCGTCGCCATGGCACCAATCGGCATGACCAGCGGGTCGACGACGATGTCATGGGCGGGAATGCCGAAATCGGCGGCGCGTTCGACGATCTTTTTCGCCACGGCAAAGCGCACATCCGGGTCCTCGGAGATCCCTGTGTCGTCATTGGAGATCGCCACGACAGGCACGTTGTATTTCTTGACCAGTGGCAGCACGACCTCCAGCCGCTCTTCCTCTCCGGTGACGGAGTTCAGCAGCGGGCGGCCTTCGCAGGCCTCAAGCCCCGCCTCAAGCGCGCCGGGGACCGAACTGTCGATGCAGATCGGCACATCGACGGCGTTTTGCACGACCTTGATCAGCTCCGGCATCAGCATCGGCTCAACAAAGTTGTTGTCGGCATAGCGCGGGTCTTCGGCCATTTTGTTGGAGAAGACCGCGCCCGAGTTCACGTCGAGCACCGTGGCACCGGCGGCGACCTGCGCGATGGCATCCGCCTCGACCCGCGAAAAATCGCCTTGCTCCAGCTCTTGGCTGAGGATCTTGCGGCCCGTGGGGTTAATCCGCTCTCCGATCACGCAAAACGGCTCGTCAAAGCCGATGACGGCGGTCTTGGTCTTGGATTCGATGACGGTTCTGGTCATGTAACTTCCTTTAGGCTGCGTCGGCGGGCACCCCAGAGGCGCCGCCATTCTCTTGGACCCATGTGGCGCTGGTCTTGATCCCGCCCAGCGGGAAAAGATGCACATGGGTGATGTTGAAATCCGGGTGGGCCGCTTTGTGGGCGGCTAGTTCGCTGATCACATCTGTCGGCTCATAGGGCAACAGCAGCTTGGTGACATCCATCGCGCGCTTTTGCAGCACCTTGAGCGAGGGGCCGACACCGCAGGCGATGGCGAATTTGATCAGCGTTTGCAGTTTGGCGGGGCCCGCGATGCCGATGTGGATCGGCAGGGTGATACCAGCGGCCTTGAGACTGTCGGCCCATTCGATGATCGGCTGCGCGTCAAAGGCGAATTGCGTGGCGATGGCCATTTCGGCATCGGTGCGGGTTTGGAAATCATTCTTCCATTTCAGCGCCGCATCGACGTTGAGGCGGCCCCCGTCAGCGTCGATATCGCGGTTGCCCTCGGGGTGGCCGGCGACATGCAGGCGGGTAAAGCCTGCCTTGTCGAACAGCCCCGTTTCCATCAACTGCATCGAGTCGCTGAAATCCCCCGCCGTGGTGGTGACACCGCCCGCCAGCAGCAGCGCTTGGCGGGCATCGGCCTCGCCCTGATAACGGGCGATCCAGTCGGCCAGTGTGGCGCGGTCCTTGATGATGCGGGCCGGGAAATGCGGCATGACCTTAAAGCCGTCCGCATTCAACCGTGCGGCGGTGGCGACCATATCTTCGATCGGGGTGCCGTCGATATGGGCGATATAGACACGGGTGCCCTCTGGCAGCAGGGCGCGGAAATCCTCGACCTTTTCGGCGGTGCGGGGCATCACCTCGATAGAATAATCTTTCAACAGCGCCTCGACTTCGGCCACCGGCGCCTGTGGGGCCGGTGTTTCCTTTTTGCGGAAGTTCAAAAGTGCCATGAGCGTGTCCTTGATCATAGGGCTGGCAGGCTATGCCCAGCCGTCGTTGTCAATCAGTTGCTTAATCCGGTCGCGGTCGTATTCCGCGTCGATGCGGGCGGCTTCGGCATCGGCGATGCTGTCGGGATCACCCTCAACCTCAAAAGGCGCTGCCTTGCGCCATTCCGCGAGATAGGCGTCGGTATCGGCGGCCCCCACCTTCATCGCCGCGCGGTCGATCGCCTGTTCAAAGCGTTCGGGCAGGGGGCGTTTTGACCCGCGACGGCCCTTGCCGACGATCACCTGAGCAGGGATATCGCGCCAGTAAACGATGGTGACTGCGGGCATGGGACGATTCCTCCGGTTTAAACCTGTCTAACGAGCGTCGCGGTCAGGACAGGGCCGTTTTTCGACAAAACACGACCCATCCGCGACTTGGGTGAGGTGATAGCGCATTGGCCCTGCCATCACGAGGGGGCGGCGCCCCCATTATTCTCAAGATGATTGTGAGGCGGCCCGGATGGCGGAGCGCGCACGCCCCGCGGACGCCGCGGAAATTGGCCCAAGGCACCGCGACCACTTGCACCGGCTGGGCGCAGGGAATACCTTGGGGGCAACTCGATATGAAAGGCGCGTAACCATGGCGCCACAGCGTCCCAAAGGTGCGGGTGCGCTCGACAAAGACATTCCGGCTCTGAGCCCCGCGCCAGTTCCGCCCAGATCTAATGAGCTATATGCGGCCCTAGATCTGGGTACAAATAGCTGCCGCATGTTGATCGCCCAGCCTCGGGGCAGCGGTTTCCATGTGGTGGACAGTTTTTCAAAATCGGTGCAATTGGGTGCCGGTTTGGAAAAGACCGGGCGGTTGTCGCGCGGATCGATGGCGCGCACCATTCAGGCATTGCGCATCTGTCAGCAAAAGTTGCGGCGCAACAAGGTGCAGAACATGCGGCTTGTCGCGACCGAAGCCTGCCGCCGTGCGCAGAACGGGGCGGAGTTCATGCGCCGTATCCAGCGCGAGACCGGTCTCAAGCTCGACATTATTCGCCCTGAGGAAGAAGCCCAGCTTGCCGTGATCTCCTGCGCGCCGCTGGTCAGCCGCAAGACGGAAAACCTGCTGGTCGTGGACATCGGCGGCGGCTCGACCGAACTGGTCTGGATCGACATTTCCAAAGTGCCGCGCGCCGACCGCGCACGCTCGATCATGCGGCTTCAGGGCGGGTTCTATCAGGCGAAATCCGATGTCCCCGCCGCCCGGGTGGTGGATTGGATCAGCGTGCCTTTGGGGGTGGCCACCCTGCGCGATCAATTTTCTGACGTTGAAGACGATGCCGCGCGCTTTGCGCTGATGAGTTGGTTTTTCGAAGAGAACCTCACCGATTTCACGCCCTATCAGACGATCCAGTCGCAAAAGCGGTTCCAGATCGTCGGCACCTCGGGCACCGTGACCACCGTCGCGGCGAGCCACCTGAACCTGAAACGCTATGACCGGACAAAGGTCGATGGCCTCAGCATGACCAGCGCCCAGATCGACAAGGTGATCCACTCCTATATCGCCATGGGGCCGGGTGGGCGACGCGCGGATCCGCGCATTGGCCAAGACCGCGCCGCACTGATCATGTCGGGCGCTGCGATCCTGCAAGCCCTGATGCGCTGCTGGCCGACCGACAGGCTGTCAGTTGCGGATCGCGGTCTGCGCGAAGGCCTGCTATATGCACAGATGAGCGCCGATGGCGTATTAGAAGAAGGGGTCTTTTGATGGCCAAGACACCGGACGGAAAGAACACCTCGGGGCGCGGTCAGCGTGACCTCAAGGTCAAGGTGAAATCCGCACGCGGGCGCAAGCTCAGTTCCACCCGTTGGTTGCAGCGGCAGTTGAACGATCCTTATGTCAAACGCGCGCAGGCCGAAGGCTATCGCGGGCGGGCGGCTTATAAGATCATGGAGTTGGACGATAAATATCGGTTCCTCGTCCCCGGCGCGCGGGTGGTGGACCTTGGCGCCGCGCCGGGCGGTTGGTGTCAGGTCGCCGTCAAACGCTGCAACGTGCTGGGCGAAAAGAAGGGCAAGGCGCAGGGCACCATTCTGGGCGTTGACCTACAAGAGATGGAGCCGATTGCGGGCTGCGAGTTGCACCAGCTCGACTTCATGGAGGATGACGCCGACCTCAAGGTCAAGGAATGGCTCGGCGGGAAGGCGGATGTGGTGATGTCGGACATGGCCGCGGCCTCATCCGGGCATAAACAGACCGACCACCTGCGCATCATCGCGCTTTGCGAGGCGGCGGCCTATTTCGCTTTCGATGTGCTGGAAGAGGGCGGCACATTCGTGGCCAAGGTGCTGGCAGGCGGCGCGGAAGGTGAGTTGCAAAAGCTGCTCAAGCGCCGTTTTGCCAAGGTCGCCAATATCAAACCACCTGCCAGCCGCCCCGATTCATCGGAGAAATTCGTGGTGGCGACAGGGTTTAAGGGCGAAGAGGGTTAAGCCGCCATCGCCGTTCATGGGGCGTAAACCAGTCAAGGATTAGGGTGTAGCTCTCCCGCGGTATTGTGCCGCCTACCTCATGAGGGCTCCCCGATGCTACGACACCTGCCACTTGTATCGCTCATCTTCATCCTGTGTTCCGGGCTCAAGGTTTCCGCCTCCGAAGTGCCTTGGGCGGTGACCGATTACATCGACCGCGAATTGCTGTCTTGGGTCAATGATGCCCGCATCGTCGATGCGATCGCACAGCAGAACGCGCGGCACCGCGAAATGAATGCGCTGGCGGTCACGCCGGCGGCAGTCACCGGGCCGGGCGCCGGGGTGCCCCAGCTGAAAGCCCCGATTGCCGCGGCCTTTCTCCAAACGCAGATCGCCCGCGCCGAGGGTCAGATCGCTGGGGTGACTTTGCTGGATGCCTATGGGCTGACCGTGGTCTCCAGCGGCAGCGACTCGGTCTATTTCACGGGCGGCAAGCCCAAGAACAGCATTCGTTTTTCGCCGCCGTCGGGGATTTTCGTGATTGATCAGGTGGCCGTTGACGAAAGGTCGAAGGCCCATCAAAGCCGCGTCTCGATGCCGATCACGGAGCCGTCGAACGGCGCAATCATCGGGGTGATCACAGTTGAGTTGGAAGCGGCGGCTTTCTTCTGAGGCTGCCCTCGCAGACTGGCGCCGGCAGCCGGGGCCGGTTTGTTTCTCAGCCCTAAGCGGGGTCGGGACTATCAAATATCCCCGAACAATCCTTCAGCGATAAAACCCTTGGCCTCGGCCTGGGAAGCGGCAATTCTGCAGTCCATCCCGACGGAGAGAGTTGATGACCCCCCCAAGCTATTTCGCACCCACCGGCGGCCACCCGGATCAAAAAACGCTTTTGTCAGATCGCGCCGTATTTACTGAGGCCTATGCCGTTCTCCCGCGCGGTACGATGCGCGATATCGTGACCTCATTCCTGCCGTTCTGGGAAGGCACGCGGCTTTGGGTCATCGCCCGCCCGATGACCGGCTTTGCGGAGACATTCTCCCAATATATCATGGAAGTGCAGCCCGGTGGCGGCTCGGACCGGCCTGAGCTTGATGCGCAGGCGCAGGGAGTGCTTTTCGTGGTCGAGGGTGGCTTCACCCTGACCGTTGAGGGCCAGCAGCACGCGATGCGCGAGGGCAGCTATGCCTATATCCCCGCGGGGGCCGATTGGACGCTGAAAAACGACAGCGGCGCCGTGACGCGCTTTCACTGGATCCGCAAAGCCTATGAAGCGGTGGAGGGGTTGGACCGCCCCGACCCGCTCGTGCTGAACGAGCAGGACATCGAGCCGAATGTGATGCCCGATACCGATGGGGTCTGGGCGACGACGCGGTTCGTGGATCCCAACGATCTGCGCCATGACATGCATGTGACCATCGTCACGCTACAGCCCGGTGGGGTGATCCCCTTTTGCGAGACCCATGTGATGGAACACGGGCTCTATGTGTTGGAGGGCAAGGCGGTCTACCGGCTCAATCAGGATTGGGTCGAGGTCGAAGCGGGTGATTTCATGTGGCTGCGCGCTTTCTGCCCGCAGGCCTGCTACGCAGGTGGTCCGGGGCCGTTCCGGTATCTGCTTTATAAGGACGTGAACCGGCATATGAAGCTCCGGTGAAGCGTTGAGGGCCAGCGCCTGCCCGCGGGTGGGCGAACATACCTTGGTTCGTGCCACTTTATGGTTCAGTCATGATGTGTGCTCGCTAGGTTACGCCCAGCCTCACCAAATCGCCTACCCGTCCGGGCGGGCAGGCGATGGCCCGGCGCCCGCGGCTTGATTCCGGGCCAAGGTGGTGGTCTTAAGCTACATGCGCTAGCCGGTTGGTTGTCGCATTGTATCTAGCCGAGTTGGTCACAACAAAGGGGCGCCGCATGGGGCGCCCCTGCTTTATCAAACCCGCTTCTCCAACGACCCCGAACCATGCCCCGAAAGCCCGCCGGAGACCTCCTCGGTCGCCTCATCCGACAATTGCTCGGGCAACACCAAGTTCAGCACAATCGCGATCAGCGCGGCAGGCAGCAGCCCGCTGGTCATCAGCACCCGCAGCGTGTCGGGCAGGTATTGCACTGCCTTGGGGTCGAGTTGCAGCCCCAGCCCGATCGAAAGCGAGATCGCGAAGATCACCATGTTGCGGCGGTTCCAGTTCACGTCCGACAGCATCGAGATGCCCGCCGCGACCACCATGCCGAACATCACGATCACCCCGCCGCCCAGCACTTCGATGGGAATTGTGCGGATCACCGCGCCGACCTTGGGCACCAGTCCGCAAAGGATCAGGAACAGCGCGCCCACGGTCACCACGTGGCGGCTCATCACGCCGGTCATGGCGATGAGGCCGACGTTCTGGCTGAAAGAGGTGTTGGGAAAACCTCCAAAGATCCCGGCCACCGCGCTGCCCAAACCGTCGGCATAGGTGGCACCCGTGATCTCGGCATCCGTCGCCTCACGCCCCGCGCCGCCTTTGGTGATGCCCGAGACATCGCCGACGGTCTCAACCGCCGAGACGAAGGCCATCAGGCAGAAACCGACGATGGCGGCGAAGCTGAACTCGAACCCGTAAGCAAAGGGCACAGGCAGCGCCACGGCGGCGGCGCGGTTCCAACTGGTGGCGATGCCCTCGAAGGTGACCATCCCCATCGCCAGCGCATAGAGATAGCCCACGCCAATGCCGATCACCACGGCGGAGACCGATAGCATGCCCCGGGCGAAGAACTTCAGCCCCAGCGTTGCCACGATCACCACCAGCGCTGCCGACCAGTTCAACAGGCTGCCGTATTCGGGGCTATTGATCGCGGGCACACCCCCGGCGGCATATTGGATGCCCACCTTGACCAGCGCGAGGCCGATCATCGTCACCACCAGCCCGGTCACCAGTGGCGGCAGGGCAAAGCGGATGCGTCCGATGAAAGTCCCCAACAGCACATGAAACAGCCCGCCGACCAGCACGCCGCCAAAGAGCGCGGGCAGCGCCTCGACCCCTTTGCCCGCGACCAGCGGGATCATGATGGGCAGGAAGGCGAAACTCGTACCCTGCACAATAGGCAGCCGCGCCCCCACCGGACCCATGCCAATGGTCTGAAACAGCGTGGCGATGCCCGCAAAGAGCATCGACATCTGGATCAGATAGGTCATGTCCGGAAACCCCTGCGCCCCGGCGTCCGAGCCAAAGCCAAAGCCCGCAGCCCCTGCCACGATGATCGCGGGGGTCACGTTGGAGACGAACATCGCCAAGACATGCTGAATGCCCAAGGGCGCGGCCTTGGATAGCGCGGGGGTATAATTCGGGTCGCGCAGTTGCGCCGGCGTGCCCAGTGAAGCGTCAGTCATGTCATTCTCCCTATTGACCGATCCCGTCTGCCGCTTCTGATGAGGACATGACGGTTATTCCTTAGCTGCGACCACCTCCCACGGCTGATCGAACCAATGTTCTTCCAAATTGTCGCCTTCGCCGATCCGGTCGACCACGGCGAAAAGACCGGGGGCGCTCAGCGGGCAGCAAACCGCGTGCCATGTATTGCGGCGGTAGTTCACGCCTTGACCGGGGCCTGCGAGAAACGCCTGCAGGGGGCCGGGCCGGCCCGCGTCATCGGGGGCGACGACCACGAGATAGGGGTTTTGATGCATCGGCAGAAAGGCCTGCGCGCCAAGCGGATGCCGCTCGACCATCTCAAGGCTGAAGGGCAGGGCGCGCGGCTCTGCGTTAAAGACGCTGATGCCCGCACGACCCCCGCCAAAGTCGAGATCGGCCAGATCGTGATGCCGCCCGCAAAGCCCTTGGTTGATGATTTTGTCAGGCGCCCCGCGCACTTCCAGCACCTCGCCGAAGGGGGCGAAAGCCTCGGCGGTGAGGGGCTGAAGCAGGATCTGCCTGCTCATGGCAGCAAGTCTTTCAGGCGCAGCTGCGCGATCCGTTCGACTTGGCGGCAGGCCTCGGCAAACTCGGTGTCGCGGTCATTGTCGATGCGGCGTTTGAAAGCGGCGAGGATGCCCGCCTTGTCGTGGTCGCGCACGGCGATGATGAAGGGGAAGCCGTGTTTCTCGACATAGCGGTCGTTTAACTGGGTAAAGGTTTCCCGCTCCTCATCCGTCAGCGCATCCAGCCCCGCAGCGGCCTGTTCCGAGGTGCTCTCAGCCGTCAGCCGCTTGGCCTGCGCCAGTTTGCCCGCCAGATCGGGGTGGGCTTGCAGCACGCCGAGGCGCTGCGCATCTGAGGCGGAGCGGAAGACCCGTGCCAGAGCATTGTGCAGGCCGACGGCGGTGTCATGACCCGCGCCCAGTTCCAGCGCATGGGCGCCTTCGGCGATCCATGGGGAGTGCTCAAAGATGCTGCCGTATTTCGCAACGAAAGTCTCGCGGTCCATCTGGCTGGGACGCGCGCGGCGCTGGTGCGGATGGGTGGCGGCCCAGTGATCCGCAATCTGCTCACGGGTGGCGAACCAAACGCCCTCATGGCTTTGGGCGTATTCGATGAACTGGCGCAGCGCCTCGACCCGACCGGGGCGGCCAATCAGGCGGCAATGCAACCCGACCGAGAGCATTTTCGGCGCGCCCTCGACCCCTTCGCGGTAAAGCGCGTCGAAACTGGCTTTGAGGTAGTCAAAGAACTGCGCGCCCGCATTGAACCCCTGCGGCGTGGCGAAACGCATGTCGTTGGCGTCGAGCGTATAGGGCACGATCAACTGGTCGCGATCACCGACCTCCATCCAATAGGGCAGATCATCGGCATAGGCGTCGGCCACATAGGCGAACTGCCCGGTCTCTGCCGCAAGGCGCAGCGTGTTCTCGGACGAGCGCCCACAGTAAAAGCCGCGCGGCGCTTGGCCGGTCACTTCGGTATGCAGGCGGATCGCCTCGGCGATGGCTGCGCGCTCTGCGTCTTCTGCCATGTCCTTGTGTTCGATCCATTTCAGACCGTGGGTCGCCATTTCCCAGCCTGCGTCGACCATCGCGGCGACTTGTACGGGCGAGCGGGCCAGCGCCGTGGCGACACCGTAAACCGTGACGGGCAGGTCTTTCATCAAGCGATGAAGCCGCCAGAATCCGGCGCGGGCGCCGTATTCGTAGATCGATTCCATATTGGCATGACGCTGCCCCGGCCATTGGGCGGCGCCCACGATCTCGGACAGAAACGCTTCTGATGCCGCATCCCCGTGCAGGATGTTGTTCTCACCGCCTTCTTCGTAGTTCAGCACCAGCTGCACGGCGATCTTCGCGCCACCGGGCCATTGTGCATCTGGGGGGGTGGGGCCGTAACCCTGCATGTCGCGGGGGTAGCGAGTCATGTCGTTCTCCTTCTGTCGTTCTCTGTCTAGACCGGAAGGTCTTGGATTGCTTTCAATTAATTCCTGAAAGACTATCGTGAAAAGGGCACTTTCGCTCGGGCGCGGCGCGGGCGATCAAGGGTTAGGCACGGAGGGTATGATGACAGGCTATCTGACAACACATGTATTGGACACAGCGCGCGGCTGCCCGGCGGCGGGGCTGAAGATCGACCTCTACCGTCTGGAAGGTGAGACGCGCACCCATTTGCGCAGCCTCACCACCAATGCCGATGGCCGCACCGATGAGCAGATCCTGCCCGCGGCGGAGTTCGAAACCGGCACCTATGAGCTGCTGTTCCACTGCGGCGATTACCTCGGCGCGCAGGGCGTCCCGGCAGAGGAACCGCCCTTTCTGGATGTCGTCCCGCTGCGTTTCGGCATGTCTGAGGCCGCGCATTACCACGTGCCGCTGCTGCTCTCGCCCTTCGGCTATTCCACCTACCGGGGCAGCTAGACCTTTAGCGCGTCCTCCATCCGCGCGATCATGAAGTCCATGAAGAGCCGTGTTTTCGGGTCTTGATGGCGGCGATGGGTGTAGAGGCAGGCCATTTGAACGGGCAGGGGCGGCGTGTCTTCCACGACCCGCACCAAAGCGCCGCTTTGCAAATGTTCGGCGATCTCAAAGATCGGCTTCATGGCGATGCCCGCGCCGGCCAGCGCCCAATCGGTCAGCACGTCGCCATCGTCACTCTCAAACCGCCCGCGCACATCGTATTTCACCGCGCCTTCAGGGCCTTGTAGCTGCCATTGAAACTCGGTCGCGCCGGGAAAACGCAGGTTGAGGCAATTGTGCTGGCCGCGGTCGATCTCGGCCCCCGAGCGGGGATGCCCATGCGCCGCGACATAGGCCGGGCTGGCGCAGAGCACGCGCTCGCAATCGGCCACCTTGCGGATCCGTAGTGTGGAATCCTGCGGACGGCCCAGAAAAAAGGCCACGTCCAGCCCTTCGGCGGTGAGGTCGAGCTTACGGTCGCTGAGGCGCAGCCGCAGATCGACGAGCGGATAGGCTTCTGCAAAGGCAGGCACATGCGGCGCGATCAGCCGCCGCCCGACCCCCAAGGGGGCCGCCACATGCAGCGTGCCGCGCGGATTGTCAGTGACGTCTTCGATACCCGCCTCGGCCTCGGCCACGGAGGCGAGGATCTTGCAGGCCCCATCGTAGAATATCCGCCCCTGTTCGGTGGCCGACAGGCTGCGCGTGGTGCGCTGGAACAATCGCACGCCCAGATGCCCCTCAAGCTGCGTGATCCGCGCCGAGGCCACGGCAGGCGAAACCCGCTGGTCGCGCGCCGCCGCCGACATGCTGCCAAGCTCGTAGACGCGCACGAAGGTGCGAATGTTGTCGAAATAGGACATTTATCGGGAACTTTTGATAGAGTTTAGGGAATGCCAAATCTAGCGGTAAAATCCGCGATTGAATAGTCTGCCCGGTGAATCATCCGGAGAGACCTCATGCACGACTTAGCCATCATCTGGGATTGGATCGGCTTTGCCATCCGCTGGGTGCATGTCATCACCGCCATGGCATGGATCGGCGCGTCCTTTTACTTCATCGCGCTCGACCTCGGCCTGCGCAAGGTGCCGCATCTGCCCGCGGGCGCATTTGGCGAGGAATGGCAGGTCCATGGCGGCGGGTTTTACCACATTCAGAAGTACCTCGTGGCACCCGAAAACATGCCCGAGCACCTGATCTGGCACAAATGGCAGAGCTATTCGACGTGGCTGTCGGGGGCGGCACTCTTGATGGTCGTCTATTGGGCGGGGGCGGAGCTTTACCTCATAGACCCGGCCAAGGCGGACCTCTCGGTTTTTCAAGGCATCCTAATCTCGGCGGGGTCGCTGACGCTGGGTTGGCTGATCTACGACTTCCTGTGCAAATCGCAGCTCGGCAACCGGCCCACGGTGCTGATGCTGCTTCTCTTCGTGCTGCTGGTGGCGATGGCTTGGGGCTACAACCAGGTCTTCACGGGCCGCGCGGCACTGCTGCATCTGGGGGCATTTACAGCGACGATCATGACGGCGAACGTGTTTTTCATCATTATGCCGAACCAGCGTATCGTGGTGAAGGACCTCCAAGAAGGGCGCACGCCGGACGCGAAATACGGCAAGATCGCCAAGCTGCGCTCGACCCACAACAACTACCTGACGCTGCCGGTCATCTTCCTGATGCTTAGCAACCACTACCCGCTGGCTTTCGCGACCGAGTACAACTGGCTAATCGCCGCGCTGGTCTTCTTGATGGGGGTAACGATCCGGCATTACTTCAACACGATGCACGCGACCGGAAAGGGCCCGCATTGGACATGGGTCGTGACCGCGCTTTTGTTCGTGGCGATCATGTGGCTCTCGACCGCGCCCCTGATGCAAGACGATATTGAAGCGGCAGAGACCCGCGCGCTGACTGAGACAGAACAGCTTTTCGCCAGTGCCGAGGGGTTTGATGAGGTGGCCAATATCGTGCCGGGGCGTTGCGCCATGTGCCATGCGCGCGAGCCGTTCTACGACGGTATCCACCGCGCGCCTAAGGGGTTGCTCCTTGAAACGCCCGCCGACATTGCCCGGGCCGCGCGGCAGATCTATCTGCAAGCGGGGGTGACCAATGCCATGCCCCCCGCCAATGTGTCCTTCATGGAGGAAGAAGAGCGCCGCAAGATCATGCGTTGGTATCGTGACGGGGCCGCATCACAGCCCTTCAGCCTCGCGGGGAAGTAGCGGGGGCGCTACTCGAACTCCATTTGCTCGAACACGCGGCCCGCGTTTTTCGTCGCCAATTCCTCGAAAGTATCAAGCCCGGCATAGGGCGATTGATCTACATAGTAAGCCTCGGCCAGACCGCCGCCCGCCTCCAGATGGGCGGCGATCTGCGCGCGGAGGTAGAGCAGATAATCCCGCGTGAAGCGACGGACCTGCGCCATATTGGTCGGATGCCCGTGACCGGGGATCACATAACGGGCCTTCAGCGGCTCAAACGCGGTTTCCCAAGTCTCGATCCATTCGGCGGTCATCGTGTCGGGAAAAATCGGCAGCATGCGCTCGTGAAAGGCCATGTCGCCCGAGATCACGAGGCTCTGCTTCGGCAGCCAGATCACGATATCGCCGGGGCTATGGGCCGGGCCGAGGTGGCGGGCCTCGATGCGGAAATCGCCCATCTCGACGATATATTCATCCTCGAAGGTCTCGGTTGGCAGCTGCACCTCCGTCCCCTCGGCCCGGTCGCGGTTGTAGCGCTGCATGGCCTCCAGAATGCTGCCGCCAAAGCGCTCCACTTCATGCGCGGCGTCTGCATGCGCGACGATCGGCACGCCTTGCTCAGCCCAGTAACCGTTGCCCAGAACCGCGTGGCCCTGACCGTTCTCGTTAAAGACCAGTTTGACCGGCTCATCGGTCACGGCCTTAATCTCTTCATGCAGTGCCGCGGCCAGCCCGTAGGCCGCGCCGCCGTTAATTACGACAACGCCTTGGCCGGTCACGATGAAGCTTAGGTTATTGTTATGGCCCGCGTTTTCGTAAGTGGGCGGGGCCGTCGCTCCGATGGCCGAAAAGACGCCGGGAATGACTTCATAGGGTTTGTCGTAGAGCAGGGAGCCGGGGTATTTATCGGCGATATCCTCGCTGGCCATGGCGTTTGAGCCGAGCAGAAGGGCGGCGGCGTAAATCAGGTGCTTCATTGCGCGGCCCCCAGAAAACGATACCCTTCGCCACTCCGTTCGACGCGGCCCAATCCGCCCTGCGGCAAGTGGAAGCCCATCAGCCAGATTTTCTCCTGCACCAGCCGATCGAGCAAACGCTGCCGGGTGCTCGCGCCTTGCTCGGGGTCTTGGTCCGATCCGCTGGCCCAGCCCGGGCGGGCAAAGGCAAGGTGGTGGTTGCCAATGGCATCGCCGCCGATCAGCAGCGCATCACCGCCCGTGCCCAGAAGGAAGGACATATGCCCGGGCGTATGGCCGAAACTCGCCTGCGCCGTGATGCCGGGCAGCACTTCGCCCCCGTCGGCAAAATGGCGCACCCGATCCTCAATCGCTTCCAGCCGCCGCGCGGCCCCCACGGCAAAGGCGGCGCGGGCCGGGCCAATCCGGTCCACCGTCGCCGGATCGCGCCAATAGTCCCATTCAACTTGGCCCATATGGTAGCGCGCATTGGGAAAGACCAGATCGTCGAAATCGTCCAGCACGCCCCAAAGGTGGTCGGGATGGCCATGGGTAAAGACCACATCGGTCACCGCCTCCGGCGCGACGCCTGCGGCATCAAGGCTGTCGAGCAGCGCCCCAGCGGAGGGCATGAAGGCAGGGCCCGCGCCCGCGTCAAAGAGGATCACACGCTCGTCATTGCGCAAAAGCGTCAGGTTGCAAGGCGGCTCCAACTGGTCTTGGGGCAGGTCGAAGGGCGCCAAAGCCTCCGCCAGTGCGTCTTGCGGCAAACCTTCGAAGAAAAAGCTGCGCGGCAGCACCAGATTGCCGTCGCTCACGCTGATGAACTCATATCCGCCGATCTGGGCCGAGGTCATCGCGAAAGCGCGCAGCGGCGTTTGGGCGAGGGCGGCCGCCCCCATTCCGGCCAGCACCATCCGTCTGTTAATCTTCATCTGATCCCCTCCCATCATTCATTCCGATTCGTGAATATAATCATCCCCATCGGTTTGCGGCACAAGGGGCGAATGCGGCTGCGAGAGATAGGCCCGAGAAACAATGCAGCTATGCATGATCATGCCTTGCATCGCCTGCAGGGGTTCTATCTACGGGGGCACCACTCGAAACCCACCCCGATCCGGACGGAAAATGACTGATATCACTACAGAAGGCGCCTCGATCGCCTTTGACAAGGTCGGCAAGGCCTTTACCAAAGCGGGCGGTGCGACCGTGAATGCGCTCGAAGGGATTTCCCTCGACGTGGCACCCGGCTCCATCACGGGGATCATCGGGCGGTCGGGGGCGGGCAAGTCGACCCTGCTGCGTATGGTCAACGGGTTGGAGCGTCCGACGACCGGCAAAGTGCTGGTCGGGGGTGAGGATGTCGGCAGCGCCAAGGGCGGCAAGCTGCGCGCGATCCGCCGTGACGTTGGCATGATTTTTCAACACTTTAACCTGCTGTCTTCACGCACCGTGTCGGGCAATATCGCGCTGCCGCTCGAAGTGGCGGGAATGCCGAGCGCGCAGATCAAGCCGCGCGTGGCGGACCTGATCGACCGTGTCGGTCTGAGCGCGCAGGCGGGGCGCTATCCGGCTGAGCTTTCCGGCGGGCAGAAACAGCGTATCGGCATCGCGCGGGCCTTGGCCACCGGGCCGAAGGTGCTGCTTTCGGATGAGGCGACATCGGCGCTCGACCCCGAAACCACGCAAACGGTTCTGGCGCTTTTGAAGGACATTAACCGCGATCTGGGGCTGACGATCCTGCTGATCACCCATGAGATGGCCGTGGTGCGCGACATCGCGAGCCATGTGGCGGTGATCGACGCGGGCCGCATCGTGGAGCATGGGGAGACCTATGACATCTTCACCGCGCCGCAACATGCGACGACGCGGTCTTTCCTGTCGGGCGTGACGGGCGTCACCCTGCCTGCCTTCGTCAAAGACCGCCTGACCCAAACCCCGCCCGCGGCAGGGGGCGAAGAGGTCATCCGCGTCACCTTTGCGGGCACCCATGCCACCGATCCGATGCTGGCGCGATTGACGCAAGAGATGGGCATTCCGGTCAATATCCTTGCCGGTGCGGTGGAAGAAATCGGCACGCGGCCCTTCGGCAACCTGCTGGTGTCGATGCCCGTGGCGCAGGCCGCCCAAGCGCGCGCCTTTCTGGAACAACACGGACTGCTGACGGAGGTGCTGGGCTATGTCGGCTAACCTGATTAACCTATTGGTCGAGGCCACGGGGCAAACGCTCTACATGGTCGCAATCTCGGCCATCCTCGGCACCGTTTTCGGCCTGCCGCTTGGGCTGTTTCTGGCCACCTCGCAGCGCGGCGAACTGCTGTCCGCCCCATGGGTGAACAAGGTGCTGGGACTGGTGGTGAACGCCACGCGTTCCGTGCCGTTCATCATTCTGGTCGTGGCCATCATTCCCTTCACCCGCATGATCGCAGGCACTTCCATCGGCACCACGGCGGCGATCGTGCCGCTGACGATTGCGACCGTGCCTTTCATCGCCCGTCTGGTGGAAAACGCGATCCGCGAAGTCGATTCCGGCTTAATCGAAGCCGCCCGCGCCATGGGGGCGACGCCGCTGCAAATCATCCGCAAGGTGCTGCTGCCCGAGGCGCTGCCGAGCATCACACTGGGCCTCACCCTCGCCATCGTCAGCCTGATCGGCTATTCTGCCATGGTCGGCGCCGTGGGCGGCGAGGGGCTGGGTGATCTGGGTATCCGTTATGGATATCAACGGTTTATGCCCGACGTCATGGCGATTGTCGTGATCATTCTTATCGTCTTGGTGCAGCTTGTGCAGTCCATTGGTGAGCGTATTGCCAGCGCCGTGGACAAACGGGCCACCAAAAGCGGCGGTCAATAGGCCGCGCCTTACTTCCGTTCTCTCAATCTAAGGAGATACTATGCTTCGTCTTACAACACTCACCTCCGTTCTGGCGTTGATGGCCACAGGCCTTGCCGCTGAAGAAATTAAGGTCGGTGTGTCCCCTGGCGAACACGCCGAGATTATGGAAGAGGTGGCCCGCATCGCGGAGCCTATGGGCCTCGAAATCGACGTGGTCGAATTCTCTGACTATGTGGTGCCGAACCAAGCACTCGCCGATGGCGACATTCAGGCGAACTCTTTCCAGCACGTGCCCTATCTCGAAGCGCAGATGAAAGACCGCGGCTTTGAACTGAGCGTGGTCGGCAACACGATCACCACCCCGATGGGCGTCTATTCCGACAAGATCACCGATCTTGCTGATCTCGAAGAAGGCGCGACATTCGGCATTCCGAACGATCCCACGAACGGTGGCCGCGCGCTGTTGGTTCTGCAAGAACTCGGGTTGATCAAAGTCGATGAGGCCGCCGGTCTGGTGCCGACCGTGCTCGACATCACCGAAAACCCCAAAGACCTGTCCTTCAAGGAACTTGATGCCGCCCAACTGCCGCGTTCGCTGGCCGATCTGGATGCCGCTTTGATCAACACAAACTACGCGATTGCCTCGGGTCTCAGCCCCAAGGAAGATTCCATCGCGATGGAAAGCGCCGAGAACCCCTATGTGAATGTCATCGCCGTCCGCAAGGGCGACGAGGAAGCGGCATGGGTTGATACATTGCTCAAGGCCTATCACTCCGATGAGATCAAAACCTTTATCGATGAAAGCTATCAGGGCACGGTCATCACCTCCTGGTAAGCGCTTGTTATAGAAGCGTATTGATAGACTTGACCCGCGCCCGCGCGGGTCAAGAGCGCCCCGGCCCGGGCCGGGGCATTCCGACTGGTCAAGACTCTCCTAATCACTGGGTTGAGGCCGACGGTCCGCTAAAACCATTAAATTTCTGTTTAGAAATTCCGCGTAGTTCTCGCAGACAACGCGCGTTCTGGCACATTTCTACGCATACTTTTTAACATTGAAATTATGTTGCGCTGCGGCGTGAGAAAATTGTTGAAAAGTTCAATTCCGCCCGTATCGTGAAATCGTGAGGGATTTTTTCACATGACCCGGGGCTTGCCCTTCCTGATGTCTGACAGGGCCGATGGTCGCGATCCATGTGAACGGGAGTTCGACTGCAAGACGCGACCATAACAAACCAAGGGAGACTATCATGAAGACCGTGAAACTGATGGGCACCGCCGCCAGCCTGCTTGTGCTGGGGGTCAGCCAATCCGCCGCGCAGGATCTGACCGTTGGGTATTTCCTCGAATGGCCGATGCCGTTCCAATACGCCAAGGCGGAGGGGATGTATGATGAAGCGCTCGGCACGACGGTGAATTGGGTGAGCTTCGATTCCGGCACCGCCATGTCGGCGGCGATGGCCTCGGGGGATGTGCAGTTGTCGCTCAGCCAAGGCGTGCCGCCCTTCGTGGTCGCCACTTCGGCGGGGCAAGACCTGCAAATTCTCGATGTCGCGGTCAGCTATTCCGAGAATGACAATTGCGTTGTGCGCGAGGCGCTGGAGATCGACAAATCCTCTGCCGAGGAACTGACGGACAAGAAGGTCGCGGTGCCGCTTGGCACGGCTGCGCACTACGGTTTTCTTAAACAAATGAACCACTTCGGCGTCGATGTAGGATCGCTCGACGTGGTGGATATGGCGCCGCCAGATGGGGCCGCGGCCATCGCACAGGGATCGGTCGATATGGCCTGCGGCTGGGGTGGGTCGCTGCGCCGGATGATGGAACATGGCAATATCCTGTTGACCGGCGCGGAGAAGGAAGAGCTGGGCATTCTTGTCTTCGACGTGACCTCCGGCCCGGCCTCTTGGGTGGCCGAAAACTCCGACACGGTTGCCGCCTTTCTCAGCGTGACGGCTGAGGCAAACGCGATGTGGGCGGATGAGGCCAACCGCGGCAAGATGCTGCCTGTCATCGCCAAGGACGCCGGTATGGACGAAGACGCCACGATGGAAACCATCGCGACATTCTCTTTCCCGTCGGTCGATGAGCAGATGGGTGAGAAATGGCTCGGCGGGGGCGCGCAGGAGTTCATGAAAGGCGTGGCCGATGTCTTTGTCGAAGCAGGCGCGATCGACGGAGCGCTCGACAGCTATGAAGACGCGGTGAATACCGGCCCGCTGCAAGCCGCGAGCGATATGTAAGCCAAGCGGCGCAAAAATAGGCCGCCCCGTTGCAGCCCGGTGCCTGATTGCGAGGGACCGGGCAGATGGGGCGCGCCGATAAACGAAAAGCAGCGGGGCGGCATGTCGGGATTGAAAATCGAAAACCTGTCGATGCGGTTTGATCTGCCCAATGGCAGTCATGTGCAGGCGCTTGAGGATGTATCGCTTGACCTTGCCGAGGGGGAATTGATGTCGGTCCTTGGCCCCTCGGGCTGTGGCAAGACGACGTTGCTTAATATCGTGGCGGGTTTCCTTGCCCCGAGTTCGGGCGAGATCGTGATGAACGGCCATAGCGTCACCGGGCCGGATGCCGAGCGTGGCATGGTCTTTCAACAGGGCGCGCTCTTTGAGTGGATGTCAGTGCGTGAAAACGTGAGCTTTGGTCCGCGCATGAAAGGGCAGGGCGAAAAGCAGTACGGGGCCGAGGTTGACCATCTGCTTGATATCGTCGGGCTGGGCGATTTCAAGGAAAAGGCGATCTATGAGCTCTCGGGCGGGATGCAGCAGCGGGTGGCGCTGGCGCGCTGTCTGGCGAATGACCCCGATGTGATCTTGATGGACGAACCCTTGGGCGCGCTGGATGCGCTGACCCGCGAAAAGATGCAAAGCCTCGTGCTGAAACTGTGGAAAGAGACAGGCAAGACCATCATCTTGATCACCCATTCGGTCGAAGAGGCGCTGCTGCTTGGCGAGCGGCTTTTGGTCATGGCGCCGCGCCCGGGGCGCATTCACCGCGAATACCGTCTGCCCTTTGCCGATCTGGGCGTGGGGCAAGACCTGCGTGAGGTCAAGAAACACCCGGAATTCGCCGAAAGGCGCGAGGAGATCCTCGGCATGATCTGGGACATGGAGGAAGAGATCATGGGCCGGACGGAGGAGGCATGATGTTGATCCTGCTTATTTATATCGTCATCTTCGCGCTTTCCTTTTTGCTTGTCCGTCTGGTTGTCGATCAGACCGCCAGCGGTTTCGCGGCGCGTAAAACGGTAACCTTTGGCGACGAAAGCGCGGTGACGTCGAACCGCACTGCCAGCGTGATCTCGATCCTGACGATCTTCTTGCTGTGGGGCGCTTTCACCGGTTCGTCCTTGCTGCCCCGGTTCTTACATGCGCCCGGCCCGTTCGAGGGGATGGCCGAGCTGACCTATACCGCCGAGGCCGATGACGGCTCCCGCGATGATGGCACGATCACGGTGCTGGTGCACCCGGTGGGCGAAGACGCCGAGACGCCGCAGGTCGATCCCGGCGAAGGCTGGGCCAAGAATGACGCTTTCACCATCGGCGCTTGGCGCTCGGGGCTGTTGCGTGTTGATAAGAATGACGAGAAGGGCCGCGATCTCGGGCACCGGGTTGTTGCCGTGAACGGGCAGGAGATCGCGCCCGGTGGCGAGGTGCAGACCGAGTTTGGCCGTGTGGGCATGTCGCCCAAGGGCACGCTGAATTTCGAGCCCGCCAAGGGTTGGCAGATGGAGCCGATCTGGCTGCCGCCCCCCGAAGCCGTGGTCTCCCGCCTTGCTGAAATCTCAAGCCAAGGCTACCGCGACAGCACCCTGTGGGAGCATCTGGGCTATTCGCTGTTCCGCGTGGTGGTGGGGTTCGCTCTTGGGGCGCTGGTGGGCATTCCGTTGGGCTATGCCATGGGGCTGTCGGGCTGGTTTCGGGGCTGGTTCGATCCGATTGTCGAATTCATGCGCCCGGTGCCGCCGCTCGCGCTGATCCCGCTGGTGATCATCTGGGCGGGGATCGGGGAGGTGGGCAAGATCATCCTGCTGTTCCTCGCGGCGCTGTGGATCATGGCCATCGCGGCGCGTTCGGGCGTGTCGGGGGTGAATATCACCAAGGTCCATGCGGCTTATTCGCTGGGCGCCTCCAAGGCGCAGATCATGCGCCATGTCATCGTGCCAAACTCGCTGCCCGAGATTTTCACCGGTGCGCGGGTGGCGATGGGGGTCTGCTGGGGCACGGTGGTCGCCGCCGAACTGGTCGCGGCAGAGAAGGGGGCGGGGATGATGATCATGGTCGCCTCCAAATTCCAGCTGACCGACATCGTGCTTATGGGGATCATCCTGATCGGCATCATCGGTTTCGGCATCGACATGCTGATGCGCAAGGCTGAGCGGTTGCTGGTCCCTTGGAAAGGGCGGTCTTAACCCCGCCCGCAATCCCCTTCTGTATGAAAGGAGCCCCCTTGCCAGACGCCGAATTCCGCGCCACAGTGAAAAAATGGAGGAAAATTTCACATGACCCGAGCAAAAAGGCCCGGGGCGGAGGCCGTGGGGCCGCGCTCTCTGGGGGCCGACCTACGGGCGATCCGCAAGGGGCGCAAACTGACTCTCACGGACCTGGCCGAGGCTTTGGGCCGGTCGGTCGGCTGGGTCAGCCAGATCGAACGCGACATCTCGACCCCCTCCATCGCCGACCTGCGCCGCATCGCCGAGATCTTGGAAGTGCCAATCTCGCTGCTTTTTGGCGAAGCGGCGGTAAGCTCCGAAGAACGCGGCTATGTCGTGCGGGCCGGGGCGCGGCGGGCCATGGGCAGTGCCGCCAACGGGCTGACGGAAGAACTGCTTTCGCCCGATCTGACCGACAGTTTCGAAGTGATCCATTCGACCTTTGCGGCCTATTCGGGGCTGGAAGCGCCGGTGAAGCGGGAGACGCAAGAGGTCGGCTTCGTCATCTCGGGCCGGTTGAACCTCACGATTGCCGACCGCCGCTTTACCGTTGGCCCCGGCGACAGCTTTCGCATTCGCGGCGAATATTACACTTGGGACAACCCGCACGACACGCCCGCCGTGGTGGTCTGGGTGATCTCTCCGCCGGTTTACTGAACCGGGTTTTCATCAATTTAAAAGAACTGCAACTGACCGGGGGCGCCTCTGGCAGGCCCTTTGGGAGTGCATGGCGATAGGAGGTGCGTGTGGCTGATTTTCCGACAACGGCACGGGTTGTGATCATCGGGGGCGGGGTGGTTGGGGTCTCGACCCTCTATCACCTCGCCCGCGCGGGGTGGACCGATTGCGTTCTGCTGGAAAAGAACGAACTCACCGCAGGCTCTACTTGGCACGCGGCGGGCAATTGCCCGAATTTCTCGAACTCTTGGGCCGTGATGAACATGCAGCGCTACGGGCTTGAGATGTACCGCGGTTTGGGTGAGGCGGTCGGCTATCCGATCAATTACCATGTCACCGGGGCGCTGCGGCTCGCGCATAGCCGCGAGCGGATGCAGGAGTTTGAACATGTCGCCTCCATGGCCCGCGCGCAGGGGCTGGGGATGGAGATGTGCACCCCCGCCGAATTGAAGGAACACAACCCTTTCATAGAGCTGCACGATCTGGCGGGCGGGCTGTGGGACCCCTTGGATGGGGACATCGACCCGGCGCAGCTGACCCAAGCCCTTGCCAACGGCGCGCGAGAGGCGGGCGCGGCGATCCACCGTTTCACCCCCGCGACAGGGATTGACCGCGAAGGGGATGAATGGATCGTGCATACCGACAAGGGCGCGATCCGCTGCGAGAAGGTGGTCAATGCTGCTGGCTACTACGCGCAACGGGTGGGCGAATGGTTCCGCCCCCATGGGGGCCGCCGGGTGCCCGCGGTGGTGATGAGCCATCAGTATTTCTTGACCGAAGAAATCCCCGAACTTGCCGCTTGGACCGCCGAGAAGGGCCATAAGATGCCGATGGTCCGCGATGTGGACAGCTCCTATTACCTGCGGCAGGACAAGAACGGTCTGAACCTTGGCCCCTATGAGCGCAACTGCAAAGCGCATTGGATCACCCCCGAGGATCCGATGCCCGAAGATTTCAGCTTTCAGCTCTACCCCGACGATCTGGACCGGTTGGAATGGTATATCGAAGACGCCATGGCGCGGATGCCGCTGTTGGGCCAGAGCGGTGTGGGGCGGGTGATCAATGGGCCGATCCCCTATGCGCCCGATGGGCTGCCGATGCTGGGCCCGATGCCCGGCGTGCCAAACGCTTTCGAGGCGCATAGCTTTACCTTTGGCATCGCGCAGGGCGGCGGCGCGGGCAAGGTCATGGCCGAATGGATCACGCAAGGCGAAACGGAATGGGACATGTGGGATGTCGACCCGCGCCGCTACACGGCCCATGCCGATCACGACTACACTCTCGCCAAGGCGCTTGAGACCTATGGCCATGAATATGCGATGCATTTCCCGCATCACGCATGGCCGGCCGGGCGCGACAAGAAGCTGTCGCCGCTGCACGACCGGCTGTGCGACGCGGGCGGTCAGATGGGGGCCTACAACGGGTGGGAGCGGGCGAATTGGTTTGCCAAACCCGGTGATGACACCGCCGAGGCCGCGACCCAGACATGGGACCGGGATGGCCCGTGGGCGGCGCGGGTTCGTGAGGAGGTCGTGGCGGTGCGCGACGATGTGGGCGTGCTCGATCTGCCGGGGTTCTCGCGTTTCGCGCTTGCGGGGCCGGGGGCGGCGGAATGGCTGCGGGGGCGGATCGCAGGTGCGCTTCCCAAGGTCGGGCGGATGACGCTGGGCTATTTCCCCGACAGCCGGGGCCGGGTGCTGACCGAGATGTCGATCCTGCGCCATGCTGAGGATGACTTCACCCTGATCACCGCCGCTCCCGCGCAATGGCATGACTATGAATTGCTGCGCGATGCGCTGCCCCAAGACGGTTCGATCAGCCTGACGGATCGAACCGATGCAGTCTCGACCCTGATCCTATGCGGCCCGAAATCCCGCGCCCTGCTGGCATCGCTGGCGCCAGAGGCCGATCTGGCGCTGCCGTGGCTCAGCCATCAAGAGGCGTCGGTAAAGGGCAAGCCAGCGCTGCTCGCCCGGGTCTGTTTCGCGGGCGAGTTGGGCTGGGAAATCCACGCGGCCCCCGAAGACATCCCGGCGATCTATGATGCGGTCATCGCGGGCGGGGCCACGCCCTTTGGGATGTTCGCGCTCAATTCCATGCGGCTGGAAAAAGGCTACCGGACGTGGAAGGGCGATCTGTCGCAGGAGTATACGTTGCTGGAGGCTGGGTTGGACCGTTTCATGCGGCTCGACAAGTCAGAGGCGTTCCCGGGCAAGGACGCGCTGATCGCCGAACGCGAGACAGGCCCGCAGCGCCGCTTCGTGACGCTGGTGGTCGAAGGCAATCCGCAAGACGCGCCGCCGATGGTTACGCTGCGCCTGAACGGAGATGCCGTGGGCGAGGTGACCAGCGGCGGATATGGCTACCGGGTGGGTGCCTCCATCGCGCTCGGCGTCGTGCGGGCCGAGGCCGCCCAGCCGGGCACCGAGCTGATGGTGGAAATCTATGGGCAAAGCTACCGCGCTACGGTGCAGCCCGACGCCCCTCTCTGGGACAGCGAAAATGCGCGTATCCGCGCGCAGGAGGTCTGAGATGGGACACCTGCCTTCGAAGGCCCGCGCGGTGATCATCGGCGGTGGCGTGATCGGCTGTTCGGTCGCCTATCATCTGACGAAACTGGGCTGGACCGATGTGGTACTGCTGGAGCGCAAACAACTGACCTCGGGCACCACATGGCATGCGGCGGGGCTGATCGCGCAGCTGCGCGCGACGCAGAACATGACGCGGCTGGCGAAATACTCCCAAGAACTCTACGGCGCGCTGGAGGGGGAAACCGGGGTCGCCACCGGGTTCAAGCGCGTGGGCTCGATCACCGCCGCCCTGACGCCTGCGCGGCGTGAGGAGATCTTGCGGCAGGCCGCCATGGCCCGCGCCTTTGGCGTCGAGGTCGAAGAGATCACGCCTGAAGAGGTGCGCGCGAAATACCCCCATGTGGAGACCAAAGGCATGACCGGCGCGGTCTATCTGCCGAAAGACGGGCAGGGCGATCCGGCCAATATCGCGCTGGCCTTGGCCAAGGGCGCCCGGGCGCGTGGCGCGGTGGTGGCCGAGCGGGTCAAGGCGACGGGGGTCACCCGCGCGGGGCGTCGGATCACGGCGGTGGACTGGGCCGGGGAGGATGGTAGCACGGGCCGGATCGAGGCCGAACATGTCATCAATTGCGCGGGCATGTGGGGGCGCGAGCTGGGCCGGATGCTGGGCAGCAACGTGCCGCTGCAAGCCTGTGAGCATTTCTATATCGTCACCGAGGCCGTGCCGGGCTTGCACCAGTTGCCGGTGCTGCGCATCCCTGATGAATACGCCTATTACAAAGAGGATGCGGGGAAGATCCTGCTTGGCGCCTTCGAACCCGTGGCCAAACCATGGGCGCTGGACGGCATCCCCGAGAGTTTCGAGTTCGATCAACTGCCCGAGGATTTCGACCATTTCGAGCCGATCCTCGGAATGGCGGTCAAACGGCTGCCGCTGCTGGCGGAGGCGGGAATTCATACCTTTTTCAACGGCCCCGAAAGTTTCACCCCCGACGATGCCTATCACCTCGGCCAAGCGCCCGAGATGGACAATGTCTGGGTCGCCGCCGGGTTCAACTCCATCGGCATCCAATCGGCGGGCGGCGCGGGGATGGCGCTGGCGCAGTGGATGGAGGACGGGCAGAAACCCTTCGATCTGGGCGATGTGGACATTGCGCGGATGCAGCCCTTTCAGGGCAACAAGACCTATCTGGCGGAACGGTCGACCGAAACGCTGGGGCTGCTCTATGCCGATCACTTCCCCTACCGCCAAAAGGCCACCGCGCGGGGCATTAGGCGCAGCCCGCTCCATGCGCATCTGCTGGAGCATGGCGCGGTCATGGGCGAATTCGCAGGCTGGGAACGGGCCAATTGGTTCGCTGATCCCGGGCAGCCGCGCGAATATCGCTATGCTTGGGGCCGGCAGAATTGGTTCGACAATCAAGCCGCCGAACATGCCGCCATCCGCGCGGGCGTGGGGCTTTACGATGTGTCGTCTTTCGGCAAAATTCGCGTCGAGGGGCCAGAGGCCGAAGCTTTCATGAACCACGTCTGCGGCGCGCAGATGGCGGTGCCGGTGGGCAAGATCGTCTATACGCAATTCCTCAACCCCCGCGGGGGGATCGAGGCGGATGTCACCGTAACGCGGCTGAGCGAGACCGCCTATCTTGTCGTCACTCCGGCAGCGACGCGGCTGGCGGATGAGACATGGCTGCGCCGCCATGCTGGCGACCGGATGGTGGTGATCACCGATGTGACAGCGGGTGAGGCGGTGATCGCCCTCATGGGGCCGAAGGCGCGGGAGGTCTTGCAGGCGGTCTCTCCCGATGACTTCTCGAATGACAGCCATCCCTTCGGCATGGCGCGCGAGATCGAGGTCGGCATGGGCCTCGCCCGGGCGCATCGGGTGTCCTATGTGGGCGAACTGGGCTGGGAGCTTTACGTCAGCGCCGAGATGGCAGGCCATGTCTTTGAGACACTGATGGAAGCGGGCGCGGCCTTTGGCCTGAGACTTTGCGGTCTGCATGCAATGGACAGTTGCCGTATCGAAAAGGGCTTTCGCCACTTCGGCCATGATATCACCTGCGAGGATCATGTGCTGGAGGCGGGCTTGGGCTTTGCGGTGAAGACCGACAAGCCCGACTTCATCGGCCGCGACGCGGTGCTGCGCAAAAAGGAAGAGGGGTTGAAACTGCGGATGCTGCAATTCCGCCTGACGGACCCCGAGCCATTGCTCTACCACGCTGAACCGATCCTGCGAGAGGGGGCGATCGTGGGCTATCTCACCTCGGGCAACTATGGCCATCACCTAGGCGGAGCGATCGGGCTGGGCTATGTGCCCTGCGCGGGCGAAAGCCCCGCCGATCTGCTGGCCTCGACCTATGAGATCGACGTGGCGGGCCGCCGGATCAAGGCCGAGGCCAGTTTGAAACCGATGTATGACCCCAGCGGGGCGCGGTCCAAAAGCTAGGCCGTCGCCTCACGAAAAACGCGCTCTTTGCAGGCTTATCCGCCGAGTTTTGACATAGATCAAAGCGGCGGCTTGGGGCCCATGCGATCCGTTTCCCAAAGATGAAGGGATTCGGAATATGTTCGATACGCTCAAGTTGATCGTGCTTGCGCTTATAGTGTTCTTTGCAGCACTCGGGGCGGATTGGGCGCGCGATCCGGCTTACATGGTTCACGCCCTGCTGGTCATGGTGGTGGCCGCAGGGTTGTTTTTTTGGCAGTTGCGCCGGATGCCTGTCGAGGACGCGGCGCCGGTCGCGCCTGCGCCGCCGCAGGGCTATATGGATGGCCCCATTCGCTATGGCGTCATCGCCACCGCCTTTTGGGGTGTGGTTGGGTTTCTGGTGGGCACCTTCATCGCCTTCCAACTGGCCTTTCCTGCGCTGAACATCGACTGGGCGCAGCCCTATGCCAACTTTGGCCGGTTGCGCCCGCTGCACACCAGCGCGGTGATCTTCGCCTTTGGCGGCAACGCCCTGATCGCCACGTCTTTCTACATCGTGCAGCGCACCTCTTCGGCGCGGCTCTGGGGTGGCAACGCGGCTTGGTTCGTCTTTTGGGGCTATCAGTTCTTCATCGTTCTGGCGGCCACGGGCTATCTGCTCGGCGCGACCCAGTCCAAGGAATATGCTGAGCCGGAATGGTACGTCGACATCTGGCTCACCATCGTCTGGCTGGTCTACCTCGCCGTATTCTTCGGCACGATCCTGAAGCGGCGTGAGCGGCATATCTATGTCGCCAACTGGTTCTTTCTGGCCTTCATCATCACCGTGGCGATGCTGCATGTGGTCAATAACCTTGCTATCCCGGTATCGATCTGGGGCTCCAAATCGGTGCAGGTCTTTGCCGGTGTGCAGGATGCGATGACGCAGTGGTGGTACGGCCATAACGCCGTGGGCTTCTTCCTGACCGCGGGTTTCCTCGGCATGATGTATTACTTCGTGCCGAAACAGGCGGGGCGTCCGGTCTATAGCTACAAGCTGTCGATCATCCACTTCTGGGCACTGATCTTTCTGTATATCTGGGCCGGTCCGCACCACTTGCATTACACCGCCTTGCCCGATTGGGCCGCGACGCTGGGGATGGTGTTCTCGATCATCCTGTGGATGCCCTCATGGGGTGGCATGATCAACGGGCTGATGACGCTCGAAGGCGCGTGGGACAAGATCCGCACCGATCCGATCATCCGCATGTTTGTCGCCTCGCTCGCGTTCTACGGCATGTCCACCTTCGAGGGGCCGATGATGTCGATCCGCGCGGTGAACAGCCTCAGCCACTACACCGACTGGACCATCGGCCATGTGCATTCCGGCGCGCTTGGTTGGAACGGGCTCATCACCTTTGGCGCGCTCTACTTCCTCACCCCGCGGCTCTGGGGCCGGGCGCAGATGCACTCCATGGCGGCGATCAACCTGCACTTCTGGCTCGCGACCCTCGGGATCGTGCTCTACGCCGCGTCGATGTGGGTCTCGGGCATTATGGAGGGGCTGATGTGGCGTGAGGTCGATGCCAATGGCTTCCTCGTCAACAGCTTCGCCGACACCGTCGAAGCGAAATTCCTGATGTATGTGGTCCGTGGTCTGGGCGGGGTGCTCTACCTCGCGGGGGGTGCTGTGATGGTCTGGAACATGTGGATGACCATCCGCGCCCCGCAAGCCCGCCCCGTCACCGTCGCCCTGCCAGCGGAGTAAGATCAATGGCCAAGAACCCCCACAGCCCCAATTATGACCCCGCTGACGACCCCAAAGTCGTGACCGCCAGCGAAAGCTTGAAGAAGGGCAAGATTCCCAACGAACTGCCGCCAGAGACGGAGGCGATCACCTTTCACCAGCGGTTCGAGCGCAACGCGACACTGCTGCTGATTGCCTCGCTCGGGGTGGTGAGCATCGGCGGGATCGTCGAAATCGCGCCGCTCTTTTGGTTGGAGAACACCATTGAGGAGGTCGAGGGCATGCGCCCCTATTCGCCTCTGGAACTGGCGGGGCGTGAGATCTATGTGCGCGAGGGCTGCTATGTCTGCCACAGCCAGATGATCCGCCCGATGCGCGACGAGACGGAGCGTTATGGCCACTACAGCCTCGCCGCCGAATCCATGTACGACCACCCGTTTCAATGGGGCTCCAAACGCACCGGTCCCGATCTGGCGCGGGTCGGCGGGCGCTATTCGGATGAGTGGCATGTCGATCACCTGATGGACCCGCAATCGGTGGTGCCGGAAAGCGTCATGCCGAAATACGCCTTTTTGATGGACGCCAAGCTTGAGCCTGAGGATGTGACCGATCTGGTCGCCACCCACCGCACGGTCGGCGTGCCCTATAGCGATGAGATGATCGCGAATGTCCGTGGCGACTTCCGGGTGCAGGTCGACCCTTTCGGCGATTACGACGGGCTGCTGGAACGCTACCCCGGCGCGCAGGTGCGCAACTTCGACGGCCAGCCGGGCGTGAGCGAGATGGATGCCCTGATCGCCTATCTACAAATGCTCGGAACGCTGGTCGATTTCTCGACCTTCGTGCCCGACGCCAGCCGCTGAGGAGGCCGCAATGGACACCTATTCTTTCCTGCGTGAACTGGCTGATAGCTGGGCGCTCTTGATCCTGACGCTGATCTTTCTGGGCGTCATTGCTTGGGCCTTTCGCCCCGGCTCCCGCGCCCTGCACGACGATGCCGCCGCCGTCCCGTTTCGCAACGACGACCCCGATCAAGCCCGCAATGACGGAGCCCGCACATGACCGATAAACGCAAGTTCGACCCCGCCACCGGGACCGAGACCACAGGCCACAGTTGGGACGGGATCGAAGAGCTGAACACGCCGCTGCCGCGCTGGTGGCTCTGGACCTTCTACGCCACCGTCGTCTGGGGCGTGATCTATACCATCCTTTATCCCGCCTGGCCGATGGTCTCAGGCGCGACAGCGGGGCTGCTCGGCTATTCCACCCGTGGCGAGGTCGCTGCCGAGATTGCGCGTGTGGACCTGTCGAATGCTGACCTGACCGAAAGTCTCGTCAACGTCGATCTGGCGGTGCTGAAGGACAACGAAGAGCTTCACCGTTTCGCGACACAGGCCGGGCGCTCGGTCTTTGCGGCCAATTGCTCGCAATGCCACGGCGCGGGGGCAGGGGGTGTGGTGGCCTCGGGCTATCCGAACCTTTTGGACGATGACTGGCTCTGGGGCGGCACGATGGAGGAGATCGCCTATACCGTGCGCCACGGCATCCGCAACGAGGATGACCCCGACGCGCGTTTCTCGGAGATGCCGCCGTTTGATTGGATGGAGGAGGCCGAGCTCGACGCCACCGTGCATTTCGTGCGCAGCCTTTCGGGGCTTGAGCATGACGCGGGCGCGGCGCAGACGGGGGCAGAGGTCTATGCCGACAACTGTAGTGCCTGCCATGGGGAGCGCGGCCTTGGCGACCGTGAGATGGGCGCGCCGAACCTTGCCGATGCGATCTGGCTGCGCGGCGGCAGTCATGAGGCGATCCTGCGGCAGCTCAAAGCGCCGCGTATGGGGGTGATGCCGCCGTGGCAGGCCCGTCTGGGCAAGGCCGAAGTGCGTGCCGTGACCGCCTATGTCCACGGACTGGGCGGCGGCGAGGCTGCAGTCGATGCCGAGGGCGCTGCCGCCGACTAAACCGGTACGACAAATAATCTGCGGATTGATGCAGATCAAAGCGGCCTGCGCCCTCCGGGTGTAGGCCGCAAGACGTAACACCGGAGCCTACTGCCCATGTCCAACGCCGCCCCCCCGCTTTTCGCCGCCCGCGAGCCGATCTTTCCCCGCCGGGTCAGCGGATTCTTTCGTCGGTTGAAATGGGTGATCCTGATCCTCACGCTGGGGGTCTATTACATCACCCCGTGGATCCGCTGGGACCGGGGGCCGAACCTGCCGGACCAAGCGGTTCTGGTCGATCTCGCAAACCGGCGCTTCCATTTCTTCTGGATCGAGATTTGGCCGCATGAATTCTACTTCGTGGCCGGGCTGCTGATCATGGCGGGGCTGGGGCTGTTCCTGTTTACCTCTGCTCTGGGGCGGGTCTGGTGTGGCTATGCCTGCCCGCAGACCGTCTGGTCCGATCTCTTCATGACTGTAGAGCGTTGGATCGAAGGCGACCGCAACGCGCGTATCCGTCTGCACAACGCACCCTGGAGCCTGCGCAAGGCGCGGCTGCGGGGGGCGAAATGGGTGGTCTGGCTGCTGATCGCGGTGGCGACGGGCGGGGCTTGGGTCTTTTACTTTGCCGATGCGCCCAGTCTTGCGCGCGACCTCGTGACCCTGCAAGCCGCCCCCGTGGCCTATGCCACCATCGCCGTGCTGACGGCGACGACCTTCATCTTTGGCGGTTTCATGCGCGAACAGGTCTGCATCTACATGTGCCCTTGGCCCCGTATCCAAGGCGCGATGATGGACCCCGGCACGCTGACCGTCGGCTACCGCAAATGGCGGGGCGAGCCGCGCGGCAAGGGCGGGGTGAAGCGCCAGAAAGCGGCGGCAGAGGCGATCGGCAGCGGCGATGCGGTGGCGCGCTATGGTGCGGCGCTCGACAAAAACACCGCGGGCGACCGCCAGTCGCGGGACGGCGAGGTTTTGGGCGATTGCATTGATTGCAACGCCTGTGTGGCGGTCTGCCCGATGGGGATCGACATCCGCGAAGGCCAGCAGATGGAATGTATCACCTGCGCGCTCTGCATCGATGCCTGCGACGATGTGATGGCCAAGATTGGCCGACCGCGCGGGCTGATCGACTACCTCGCGCTGGATGATGAGCCGCCCACCGCGCCCAAGGAAAGCGCCGCTGTGGCGGGCCTTGCCGAGGCGCCCGCGGGCGATGTCGCCGGGGCCACTGCGCCGCCCTGGCAGCCCAAGCCGCTTTGGCAGCATGTCTTCCGCCCGCGCACCCTGATCTACACCGCTGCTTGGGCCGCCATCGGTGTGGCGCTTGTCGTGGCGCTCTTTATCCGGCCCGAGATCGACATGACCGTGGCGCCGGTGCGCAATCCGACCTTCGTCACCCTCTCGGACGGGTCGATCCGCAACGCCTATGACATCCGCCTGCGCAACAAACATGGGGAGGCACGGGATTTCCGGCTGTCTCTCGCCGGAGACCGTGGCTTGGACCTCAGCGTCGAGGGAACTGCGGATCCGGTGGTCTCCGTCCCCGCCGACACCACCCGCCTGCAACGGGTCTATGTCATCGCCCCGCCGCAGAGTGACGCCGCCACCGCGCCGCGCAGCGATCTGCGGTTCTGGGTCGAAGACGTCCGCTCGGGCGAGCGGGCCTTTGGAGACACGATTTTCAATGGAAAGGACAGCCAATGACCGCAGCGCAACTGCAACGGGAGCGCCCCCTGACAGGCTGGCATGTGCTGGCGATCTTCGTGGGCGGGTTTTCGATCATCATCGCGGTGAACCTCGCGCTCGCTTTCAACGCGGTGCGCACCTTCCCGGGCAAGGAAACCGAATCGAGCTACGTTGCCTCGCAGAATTTCGACAGCGACCGCGCGGCGCAGGAAGCGCTCGGCTGGGCGGTACAGACCGAGTTGACGGGGGAGACGCTCCGCTTGGCGGTGCAGGATGCCAATGGCGTGGTGCAGCCCGAGATCATCGCGGCGACATTGGGCCGGGCGACCACCGTGGCGGATGACATGACGCCCGACTTCGCCTGGGATGGCCGCGCGTGGACCGCGCCGGTCACCGCAGGCCGCGGCAACTGGAACCTGCGGATCGAGATGCGCGCCGCCGATGGCACGCTCTTTCGCCGCCGCATTCCCTTGCAGGTGACACGATGACCGTCGCCGCCTGTCCGGGCTGTGTCGCAGGCACCCCCTCAGCCGAGGCTGCGGCGCAGCGCATCGCGGAGAATGACAAGGCCATCCACCTCGCCCTACCGCAGATCCGCTGCGCGGCCTGTATTGCGGGGGTCGAGGGGGTCTTGGCCCGCTTGCCCTCGGTCAAAGCCGCGCGGGTAAACCTTGGGGCCAAACGGGTGCGGATCGTGCTGAGCCCCGGCTATGACGCCAGCGCCGCGCTTCAGGCGTTGAACGACGGGGGCTTTGAGGCACATGAGCTGGATGCGACCGCCCTGCGGCCTGCGGGGGATGACACGGGCCGCCGTCTGCTGGCCCGCGCCGCCGTAGCGGGCTTTGCCATGATGAATGTGATGGCGGTCTCCGTCGCGGTCTGGTCCGGGGCGGGCGATATCACGCGCGAGATGTTTCACTGGGTCTCTGCCGCCATCGCGCTGCCCGCCTTGGCTTTTTCGGCGGTGCCCTTCTTCGCCTCGGCATCGGTCGGCCTGCGGGCTGGGCGGATGAATATGGATGTGCCGATTGCGCTGGCGATCCTGCTGGCGGCGGCGACCTCGCTTTATGAAACTTTCGCCGCCACCGGGGCGCATACTTGGTTCGATGCGGCGCTCTCGCTGACCTTTTTCCTGCTGGTGGGCCGCTATCTTGAGCATCGCGCGCGGGCCACGGCACGTTCCGCCGCGGCGGAGTTGACGGCGCTGGAACTGCCCCGTGCGACCCGTCTGACGGCGGACGGGCGTGAGACGGTGGACGTAAGCACGCTCATGCCCGACGACCGCATCGCCCTTGCCGCCGGGGCCCGCGCGCCGGTGGACGGCATTGCGCTAGGGGCCGCGATGGTGGACCGTTCCGCCCTGACCGGAGAGGCCGACCCCGTCGCCGTGGCAGCGGGCGCGCCGATCTGCGCGGGCGAGGTAATCCTTGGCACGCCGCTGACCCTAGGGGTCACCCGCCGGGCCGAGGACAGCACCCTGCGCCGCCTCGCAGCTTTGGTCGAGCTCGCCGAGACCGGCAAACACCGTTACAGCGGGATCGCGGACCGCGCCGCGCGGCTTTATGCACCGGTGGTGCATGGGCTGGCGGCGCTGGCTTTTGTGGTCTGGTGGGCGCTGACAGGAGACCTTTATCACGCGATTGCCGTGGCCACGGCGACGCTGATCATCACATGCCCCTGCGCGCTGGCGCTGGCCATTCCGGCGGTGACGGCGGCGATGACCGGGCGTTTGTTCCGTGCGGGCGTGCTGCTGAAATCCCCCACGGCGTTGGAGCGTTTGGCCGAGATCGACACGGTTCTCTTCGACAAGACCGGCACGTTGACCGAAGGCGTCGCGCGGCTGGCCGCGCTTGATGCAGAGGTGGCATCGGTCGCGCTTGCCCTCGCGCAGGCGTCTGACCACCCAGCCTCGCGCGCCTTGGCGGCAGCGTTACAGGGGCAGATGCCCGCCGATCTGCGCGACCTGCAAGAGGTGCCGGGCGAGGGCGTTTGCGGCCTTTGGCACGGGGCACGGGTCTCGTTGCGCCGTGGGCTGGAGGGACCGGAACTGCATCTGGCGGACCGCTCTATTCCCTTGCCTCTGTCCGAGACCCCCCGCGCCGGGGCGGCGGAAGTCGTCAGCGCCCTGCGCGGGCGCGGGATGGAGGTGGCGATGGTCACCGGCGATACCGCGCAGCGTGCAGAAGTGCTGGCCGAAACCCTCGGGATCGCCACGGTTCATGCTGCCGTTCGGCCTGAGGATAAGGCCGGTCTGGTCCGCGATATGGCCGCGCGGGGCAAGCGGGTGCTCATGGTGGGCGACGGGCTGAATGACACGGCGGCGCTTGCCGGGGCGCATGCCTCTCTCGCGCCCGCCACAGCGCTGGATGCCGCGCGGGTCGCCTCAGACGGGGTGATGCTGGGCGGTGATCTTTCTGCGGTCGCCGATACCCTGCGGCTGGCCCGCCGGGCGCGCAGCCGTATTCGCCAGAACCTCGGGCTGGCCGCCGCCTATAACGCGGTCGCGATCCCGGTGGCGGTCATGGGCTTCGCCACCCCGCTAATGGCGGCGGCGGTGATGTCTTCTTCCTCTATCCTCGTGGTTTTGAATGCGGTGCGCCGATGAATATCCTGATCGTTCTCATCCCCGTCTCCGTCTGTCTTGGCGCGGCAGGGCTTGCGGCCTGTCTTTGGACGCTGCGCAGCGGCCAATACGATGATCTGGAAGGTGACGCCGCGCGGATTTTGTTGGAGAATGGGGAGACGCCCGACGGCAAGGACCGCGAGAGGAATGCTGAGAAGACCGCCTAAAACGCGAAACGCAGGCCGGAGCCTGCGTTTTCTGGGTTCATTGGGAGCTGGCGTTCAGTCAGTCGCCTGAGAGGCCGAGATCAGCGCGTCCATATCCTTGATCAGCACGGTCTGGGAAGTCTCAAGCGCAATGATATCTTGCTTGCGCAGGCGGGTCAGGGTGCGGCTCACCGTCTCAATCGTCAGGCCGAGGAAATCCGCGATGTCGCTGCGGGTCATCGGCAGGGCGCAGGTGGTGTAATTGCCGATCGGCCTGCCGGTGCGCTCCGCCAGCGTGATGAGGAAGGAGGCAACCTTTTCCAGCGCGGATTTGCGGGCCAGCATCATAAAGTGATCCTGCATCGCCGAAATCTCACGCAGGGCGGCGTTCAACAGCCGCTTATGCGTCTCGTGATCCCCCTCGAAATCGTCGAGCGCATGGCGGCGGTGGGCGATCACCTCTGCCGTCTGGATCGCCTCGCAATCGCTGTGATGGAGCGCGCCATTGGGAAAGCCGATGATGTCGCCGGGCAGGCCAAAGGCGATGACCTGCCGCCGCCCGTTGTCGAGCACGCGCGTCAGGCGAAAAACGCCCGAGGTGATCTCATAGATATGGTTGGCGATATCGCCCTCGCGAAACAGATGGCTGCCGACCGCCTGCCGCTTGCGCGGCGATTGCGCGGCGTGGGTGCGCGGGCAAAGCTGCGCCTCGGGCACTTTGGTTGCGGGGGTGAACTCATTGGATAGCGTCACGTACATGCGATCGTCCTTTCTGCGGCGCGGTCACATTCTCAGGCGCATGTCGCAGAACGACCTGTGGTCTCGTATCCATTTGTAACGCTTTGTCGCAGGGAATGGCGTGGCGGGTGGTGCTCGCTTGGGTTGCGGACTATACAAACGCAACTTTTGGGGTGATGGGCGTGGCCGCGAAGAAGATCCTTGTTGTTGATGACGATGCCAAGATCCGGACGCTTCTGAGGCGCTGCCTTGAAAGCGACGGCTACCATGTGACCGAGGCGCATGACGCGCAGAGCGTGAGCGCGGCCTTCGCGGCGGAGGCTTTCGATCTGGTGACCTTGGATCTGAACCTCGGCGCGGAGGACGGGCTGGACATCGCGCGCGAGCTTCGCCGCGATCATGACGTGCCGATCTTCATGGTGACGGGCAAGGACGATGTGATCGACCGTGTTGTCGGGTTGGAACTGGGTGCGGATGACTATCTGACCAAACCCTTCCATGTACGAGAGGTCTTGGCTCGCGTGAAATCCGTCCTGCGGCGGAGCGGCAAGCGCGAGGCGGAGGCGCCCGCACCGCAAAGCGCGGAGCCTTGGCTTGCGCTCGACGGGTTGAAGATCAACCTCGACCGGATGCTGCTGGTGGGCCGGAACGGGCAGGAGGGGGAACTGACCACGGCTGATTTCAAACTCTTGGCCGCCTTTGTGAACCACGCGAAAAAGCCCTTATCGCGGGACCGGTTGATGGATCTGATCGACGGGCAGAGTTGGGCACCCTTGGACCGCACCATCGACAACCAAGTGGCGCGGCTGCGCAAGAAGGTCGAACGTGATCCGGCGCGTCCGCTATTGATCAAAACGGTGCGCGGGGTGGGCTATGTGCTGACCGAAAGCCCCACCGCCACCTCGGGTTAGTCTTGTAACAAGGCGCGAAACGCTTCGGCCAGATCCGCTTGCCTATAGGGTTTGCGCAAGAGGGCGAAGGCATGGCTCTCTTCCTCGCCGCGCAGGACGTTTTCGGAGAATCCCGAGGTGATCAATATCCGCAGATCGGGCATTTCCGCCGCGACCCGTTTGGCCAGCGCATGGCCCGACAACTCCCCCGGCATCACCAGATCGGTAAAGACCACATCGATGTCGTCGCGGTCTTGCAGGATGTCCCATGCCGCATCGCCGGTGGTCGCCGTGACGCAGTCGAACCCCAGCGACTCCAGCCGCCGCTCCGACAGGCGTAGGACCATCGGGTCATCCTCGACCAGCAGCACGCGCAGGCCGGTGCCGATCCCGGCGTGCTGCTCTGGCGCGTCGCTGGAGGCCGCTCGCGCGCCGGTGCTGTCCACAAGGGCGGGGAAATAGAGGCTGATCGTCGTGCCCTTGCCCAATTCGCTGTAGATCGCGATATGCCCGCCGGATTGTTTGATGAAGCCGTAAACCATCGACAGGCCCAGCCCCGTGCCTTGGCCGACCGGTTTGGTCGAAAAGAACGGCTCCATCGCGCGGGTGCGGGTCTCAGCAGACATGCCTTCGCCCGTGTCCGCGATCGACAGGCGGATGTAGTTGCCCATGTCGATGCCGATTTCCTGTGCGACATAGGTGTCGTCAAGCTGCATGTTGCGCGTTTCCAGCGTGATTTTCCCGCCCGAAGGCATGGCGTCTTGGGCATTGAGCGCGATGTTCAAAACGGCGGTCTGAAGCTGGGTGGCATCCACCTTGGCCTGCCAAAGGTCCTCGGCAAAACCCGTCTCGACCGCGATATGCGCGCCGATGGTGCGTTTGAGCATCGCCACAGCTTTTGAGACTTCGGCGTTGAGGTCAATCTCCGCCGCGTTCAACGTGGTCTTGCGGGCAAAGACCATCAGCCGTGAGGTGAGGTCCGCGCCGATCTCTGCCGCCTCCAGCGCGTCCGAGATCAGCGCGCCGCTTTTGGCCGAGGTTTCCGACATCTCCAGCAGTTCCAGATTGCCGATTACGACCGTCAGAAGGTTGTTGAAATCATGCGCGATGCCGCCGGTCATCTGGCCGATGGCATCCATCCGTTGCGAGCGGGCGGTGGCCTCCTCGGCGGCTTTTCGGCGCGACAGGTCGTGCATGATGCCGACAAAGGCGACCTCGCCCGAGATATCGGCGCGGCCGACGGACAGGTGCAGGGGGAACACGCTGCCGTCGGCGCGCAGCCCTTCCACGTCCCGGCCCACACCGATGATGCGTTTTTCACCGGTCTCAAGATGGTGGCGCAGGAAGCCGTCATGTTGAACGGCCATATCCCCCGGCATCAGCATGCGCACGTTCTGCCCCACCAAATCCTCAACCGGATGGCCGAAAAGCGTGGCCGCCGCTTTGTTCACCCGCAGGATATTGCCCGCATGATCCGCCACCACCATGGCGTCGACAGCGGCGTCCAGAAGGGCGAGCAGAACGGGGCTTTCGTCGTTGATCTTCATGCGAGGGTTCCGTCTGTAGGGGCTGCGGGGCAGGGCATCCGATAACGTGAGAGGGGGCGGGGGCGCAATGCGGGGCGGGGGCGCCTCAAGTGCCCGAGGGCTGCCTCCCGAACCACGCCGGCCCTACCACTGGATCGCTTCCAGATAGTCGAGCAGATTGGCGAAATCGGTTTCCAGCACCTCCCCATCCGCGCCACCATTGGGGTAGACATGGCGCAGGCCGACGGCGGAAAAGTCAGGCATGGGTGAGGCGGGGTCGTCTTTCGCAAGCTGGCCCATAACAAAGCGGCTGACAAACTCGCGGGGGAAGTAGCCGTCATTGCGCTGTTTCAGCCCGGCCAAATCCGGTGGCACCACATCCAGATGCAAGGACATCGGACCGCCCCCTTCGCCCTGCGCCCCGTGGCAGGCGGCGCATTCCTTGGCATAGACCCGCTGCCCCGCGCGCACCCGGTCGGTGTCGTCAGAAGACCCCTCCGAACAGGCGGAGAGGAGGGCGCAGGAAAGCCCGGCGAGGGCAGCGAGGTGAGGGCGCATAGGGGGTCCTTTCGATGGGCGTTAGTGCGACAGAAGCACAGGAAAGCCGCTTTGTTCAATCAGGCTGCGGGTCGTGCCACCAAAAACCATCTCGCGCAGGCGGGAGTGGTCATAGGCGCCCATAACGATCAGATCGGCCCCGGTTTCTTTGGCGCGTTTCAGGATGGCGGTGCCAATGTCCGCGCCTCCGCTGGCATATTGCTGCACCGCGACGTTGCAGCCTTGGTGGGTCAGCCAAGCGGCGACATCCGTGCCCGGGTTCTCACCGTCATAGGCCGAGATCGAGACCGGATCGAAAAGCGCCACCGTTACCTCCCGCGCATTGCGCAGGATTGGCAGAGCGGCGCGGATCGCCCGCGTGGCGGGAATGCCCGCTTTCCATGCGACGAAGACCGATTGCGGGGTCAAAGCCAGTTTGGCCTGCGTGGTGTTGAGCAAAACGGGCGCGGCGGACTCGAAGAGGGCGGCATGGACGATGTCCTCAAACAGGCGGCTGTCCTCGCGCAGGTCCGTGCCGATAAGCACCGCGTCACAGGTCAGCCCCGCCCGCGCCACCGTGTTGCGCAAGGCGGAGGCGTCGCCACAGACCGCGCGCACATCCGCGCTGGCGCCTTGATCGGTGAGATACTGCGAAAATTCCGCACGCTGTTTTTCGACCGCCTCGCGGGCCGCGTCCACATCCGCCTGCCAGCCTGCCTGGAGGGAATAGGTGCTGAGTTCGCCCACCCCCATCGAATAGACCGGGACGGCAGGGGTTTCGCTGAGCAGAAGAACGATCAGATGCGTGCCCCGGGTCTGCGCCTCGCGGGCGAGGGCCTCAAGCTGATTGGGCCGGGCATCGACCCCCAGAACGGCTGTGATGGTGGCATTTTGCATGGCGACGCTCCTCATGTGACCACGGCCATTATGGGGCGGGCCGGAGCGGCTGCATTGATCTGGATCAAGCGGGAGGAGGACTGCGGAAAGAACCGTAGGCGGCAAGCGCCGGAAAAGGGTATCGCCCCCGCCCAAAGGGGGGCGATACCTGCGTCAGTTAAAAGCTGATCGACGCGGTCAGGCTGACAGTGCGGCCCGGTTCGGTCAGGGGCACCACATTGGCAAGCCCTAGCCCATCGGAACTGCGGCTTGCATAGGTCGCGTCGAACAGGTTCTGCACGTCCATGCGCACGTTCAGGTTCTCCATCCGCCGCGGTTTGTATTCCGCGTAGAGATTGACCACCTCATAGCCGTCGAGCGACACATCGGTATCGTCGTTCTCCAAGGCGATCTGCGCGGTCGCCCCAATGCGCCATTCCTCGGTCACGTCATAGCCCGCTTCGAAGCCAAAGATATGGCCGACCGGACGGCCAAGGTAATAGGCGGTCGTGGCGGTTGTCGCGTCGTTGGTCTGCACATCGGCATAGGTGTAGTTCAAGGTCGCGAAGCCGCGCGCGCCAGTATAGGTGACCGACCCGTCGAAGCCGCGCGATGTCAGATCGTCCACGGCACCGCGTGCACCGCTTGAGGGCAGAACGGCGTTGATGTCTTCGATCTCAGTGTCGAAGAGCGCGCCTTTGACCGCCCAAGGGCCACTGTCGTAACGCAGGCCCAAACGCACCGCATTGGCGCGCGAGGTTGTGAAGCCGTCATAATTCCACGGGGTGCGGAAGTTGACCAATGCGGCCTCGCCCAACTCATAACCGCCCCAGCTGGACGCGGCCCCTGCGTTGAGGGTCCATTGGTCGTTCAAGAGGTAATCGACCGAGCCGTTGACGCTGGCGCCGCTGGCGTCGAAATCGCTCCCATCGGCGCCTTCGAAGGACGCCCAGTCGTAGCGCCCGCCGTAGGATACGGAGATGCGGTCCGACAGATCCTGCCGCGCTTGGGCGAAGATACCGATGTTGCTAAGCTCTTCGCGGCCGCTCGAACTGCGCGGGCTGACCGTGTTGTCATAGCCTTCGGCGCTTTCGTCAAAGAAATCGACACCGACATTGACGCTGCCGTTGCGCAGGGTGAATTCGTTGCTCAGCACACCGCTGAAGCTTTTGTTCACCCCGTAGAGCGAGCCCACATCCATCGCCTGCTCGTTATAGCTGAGCTGTGCATAGGGCGCCCAGATGCCTGATGGGTTCTCGTCCTCATAGGTCAGGGTATAGGATGTGCGCTGCGACAGCGCTTCGTAGAGCACCGTGTCGCGCCCGATCACATCGGCAAAGTCGGGGCGGATGAAGCCACCCTGAGACGCGCGCAGGCCGTTGTCAGTGGTCTCAGAAGCAGAGAAGCTCAGACGTTTGCCGCTTTGCGAGGTATAGGCGAATTTCGCGATATAGTCGGTCAGGTCCGCCGCCGTGCCGGTGATGGTGCTGCCCGAGCCGTCATCATAGTCATCGCCCGTCGCGCGTGTGCCGCTCAGCAGGTATTCAAAACCGTCGTTCTGCCCGAAGAGGGTCAGGGTATTGCGGAACCCTTGGCCATTGCTGCCATAAGATAGCGTGTAGCGACCTCCAAAGGGATCGTCCCCGTCCAATAGGTCACGGGCGTCTTTGGTGGTATAGGCGATAGAGCCCGCCAGCGCGTTTGGCCCCTGATCCGCCGGGGCAAGCCCCGCGCTGACCTCAACGGATTTCAGCAAGGCCGGATCCAGCAGAACGTTGCCGGTATGGTGGAAGGCCGATTTGTTCTGACGCGCGCCATCGATGGTGACGGAAAGCAGGCTTTCCTCGATCCCGTTCACATAGACCTTCTGCGCAATCGGCGCGCCGCCGCTGGCGGTGATCGCGGATTCGCCGGCAAAGACATCGGCCACGGTGGCCGGGTTGCGCTGTTCGATTTCGGTTTCGGTGATCTCGTCATTGCCCAAAACAGCCTGCGCGGCTGAGGTCTGAATGCGCAGCACACCGAGATCGAAGGCGGTGTCGTCTTGCGCGTAAGCGAGAGTGGCGGTCGAGCACATCAGCCAAGAGAGCGCGACGCGCTTGGCGGTATTGGTTTTCATTTTATTGTCCCTTGTAGAAATCCTTGGCTGGCTGGGACTCATGAAACCGCTTGCTTGCTCTGCGCGGATAGTTGCGACAATCCGCCGAAATGTTCAAGGCGCGGATTTGGTTAATGCGGGAGGGGGGCGGCTGCGGCGTTGGATTTCTACGCGGGTGCCTGGTCTTTAAGCAGACCGGTTTGGAGGACGGCGACGTCGCCCCTTGCGCGGCGACTAACCTGCGTCTTCGTATCGGGGGAAATAAGCACCACGCCCAAGGCGTTAGTGGCGGAGAGACAGGGATTCGAACCCTGGGACCCCGTGAAGGGTCAACGGTTTTCGAGACCGCCCCGTTCGACCACTCCGGCACCTCTCCGCGGGGGTCTGGGGGGTCCGTTTAGTCGCCTTTTCCAGCAGTGGCAAGAGGGGTTTTGCGCATCAATTGAAAGTTTGGGGATTTTCATTGCGCCGAGGCTGCTAGAGCCTAAGTTTAAAGGCAGAATTCTGCGAAAGGACCGCCCATGTTTCGCCAAAAACGAATGATTGCAGCCCCCTTTGTCATGGCGTTGATGCTGCTCGTCGCGCTTGCCCTGCCGCTGCGGGCGGCGGATCGCGGCGCGTTGGAGCGGTTTTTGGAAGTGACAGGCTTTGACGTGGCGTTGGAGAGTATTCGCCTGTCTGCCGATTCTGCGCCTGAAATGTTGGGGCTGCAAAGCGAGGATTTCGGCTCGGAGTGGTCGCGGCTGGTGCGCGATGTCTTTGACACCGAGTTGATGCACGACATGGCGATGGATATCCTTGCCGAGACGCTCAGCGATGACCTGTTGGATCATGCCGCCGGGTTCTATGCCTCCGATCTAGGCCAGCGTTTGGTGGCGGTCGAAAATAAGGCGCATATGGCTGAGGATGACGGGCTGAAGGCCGAAAGCGGTGCCGCCATCATCGCGGGGCTTGAGCGGATCGGCTCCCCCCGGTTGGAGACCCTGCGGCGCTTGAACGCGGCCAGCGATGTCGAAGAAATCTCGGTCCGGGCCATTCAAGAGGTGCAGATTCGTTTCCTTCTGGCCGCCGCGGGCGCCGGGGTGATCGAATTGCAGATGGAAGAGCCGGACCTGCGCGAGGCGATGCGGGCGCAGGCGGATGAGCTGGGCGCGCAGATCGCCGCCAACGCATTGGCCAACGCCGCCTATACCTACCAATCCTTCTCGGACGAAGACCTTGCCGCCTATGCCGAGGCGTTGGAGCATCCCAAGATGCAGCAGGTCTATACGCTGATGAACGCCGTTCAATATGAGATCATGGCCAACCGGTTTGAGGCCGTGGCCGCGCGGCTTGCGGCCATGCAGCCCAGTCAGGACATCTGATGCGGGCTTGGGTTTTCGCGCCGCTTTTGTGGCTTCTGGCGCTGCCCGCTTGGGCCGATGCGCGGATGACCGTGCTGGTCGATCTGTTGGAACTTCGCCAAGCGGCGGTGATCCTCAGCGACGAAGGGCAGGCCCATGCGGAGGTGCTGAACCAAGACATGCTGGGCGGGCAGGGCGGCCCAGCCTGGCAGATGCAGGTCGAAAGCATCCACGATCCCGAGCGTATGGTCGAAATGGTCCGCCGCGCCTTGGAAGAGACGATGACGGCGGAGGAGGTCGAAAAGACGATCGCCTTCTATTCCACCGAACTGGGGCGCCGGATCGTCGGGTTGGAGAATGCCGCCCGCGCCGCCATCGCCGAGCCTGAAGTCGAGCAGATTGCGCGGGCAAACTATGGGGTGCTGGCGGGAGACGGTGATCCCCGGGTGACTTTGATCCGCCGGTTGATCGACGCTTCCGATATGATCGACCGCAATGTTGGCACGGCACTCAACAGCAATTTCCAATTCCTCCGCGGCATGCGCGATGGCGGCGCGCTGGAGGACAGTGACGAAGACCTCTTGGCCGATGTTGGCGCCGATCTGGATGCGGTGACCGAAGACACCTCCGTCTGGCTGCACGCCTATATGCTGCTGGCCTATCACCCCTTGAGCAACGCCGAAATCGCGCAATATGCGGCCTTTGCCGAGACACCGGCGGGCCGGGCGCTCAATCGCGGGCTTTTCGACGGATTCGGTCGGGCCTATGAGGATATCTCTTACGGGCTGGGGCGCGCATTGGCGCTGAATATGGTGGCCGAAAGCCTCTGACAGGCCCACGGGGGCAGGGCCAAGAAAACCTACTTGACTTGCCCCGCCATTCCGAAGATAAGCCCGCATCCCGGCGGGTAATCCGTTTTCGGGATTGTTTTTTAATGACGCCCCATGGGCGCGCTGTTCGAGGCGGATCGGCCGGAAAGCCATCCACAAACTCCCAAGCGGGGGCCACAGAACGCGGATGACAGAAAAGGAAGACGCATGTTTGCGGTCATCAAGACAGGCGGCAAGCAATACAAGGTTCAAGCGGGCGATATGCTGCGCGTTGAACGTATTGCAGCCAATGCTGGCGAAACAGTCCAGTTTAACGAAGTTCTGATGCTGGGCGGCGACAGCCCCGTGCTCGGCGCGCCCACGGTCAAAGACGCAGGCGTTCAGGCCGAAGTCGTTGATCAGATCAAAGGCGAAAAGGTCATCAACTTCGTCAAGCGCCGCCGGAAGCACTCTTCCAAGCGCACCAAGGGTCACCGTCAGAAGCTGACGCTGGTCAAGATCACCGACATTCTCGCCTCCGGCGCAGAGAAGTCGGGCGTATCCGAAGCTGTCGGCACAGGCTCCGTAAGCGCCGCCGCCGTGGCTGCCATCACCGGCAAGACCGATGAGGCTGCGCAGATCAAGAAGGCCAAGAAGGCGAAAGCCACCAAGGCCGCTCCGAAAGCCGAGAAAGCCGACCAGATGTCGGAAGCCGGCGCGGACGACCTGAAGGCGCTGAGCGGCGTTGGCCCCGCGCTTGAGAAAAAGCTGCACGAAGCGGGCATCACCTCCTTCGCTCAAATCGCAGCATGGACCGAAGCGGATATCGCTGAAGTTGACGAGAAACTGTCTTTCAAAGGCCGTATCCAGCGTGAAGGCTGGGTCGAACAGGCCAAAGAAAAGACCAAAGGCTAAGGAGAGACCGAGATGGCACATAAAAAAGCAGGCGGTTCATCCCGTAACGGGCGCGACTCAGCTGGTCGTCGCCTTGGCGTGAAAAAATACGGCGGCGAAGCCGTCATCCCCGGCAACATCATCGTGCGTCAGCGCGGCACCAAGTTTTGGCCTGCCGAAGGCGTTGGCATGGGCAAGGATCACACGATCTTTGCAACCGTCGACGGCGCTGTGACCTTCCACAAGGGTCTGAAAAACCGCACGTTCATTTCGGTTCTGCCACGCGCGGAGGCCGCTGAATAAGCCGTACCCCAAAGGGTTTGAAAAAATCAGGGATCGGCGATACCGCCGGTCCCTTTTTCTTTTCGGGAAGACCCCCCAATGTTTTTGTTTTCCAGTTCAGGGCCCATTGGCCTGCCGGGCCGTTTTTCCGCTCTTTGCGGGGTGCGGCTGAAATTTGATAAAGTCGTTACATTCGGCAGGGAGGAATATGTCGAATGTGTCAACGCCTCGGCGCGCGGCTTGCGCGTGATCGGGGCAGGGGCGGCCCGTTTGGCCAAAGGCCCCCAATCCAGTCTGTTCGGAGGAGGAACATGACGATGCAGTTGGAAGCGATTGTGAACCAACCCCTTATTGAGACAGAGCGGTTTGATCTGCGCCCGGTGCGCCGGTCCGACATGGGCATGATCGAGATGTATGCCAGCGACCCGCGGGTCGCCAATGCAACATCCTCGATCCCGCATCCGCTGCCGCCCGGCAGTGTCGAAGCCTATGTGAGCCGTGCGATGTCCGATGACCGTGAAGAAGACGTCTGGGTCATGGACGGTACCCGCGCGGATAGCTCCGAGGTGATGGGCGTGATCTCCCTCACCCGGCTTGACCGCAACCAATCCGAAATCGGCTATTGGGTGGCTCCGGCGTTCTGGAACACCCATCTGGCCTCGGACGCGGTGCAGGCTTTGGTGAATGCCAACCCTTTGGGCAATGATGCGCTTTTTGCCTCTGTTTTCCATGACAACCCGGCTTCGGCCAAGGTGCTGACCAATGCTGGCTTTGTCTATCTCGGCGACGCGGAAACCTATTGCTTGGCCCGCGATGCTGCCGTACCCACATGGACCTATAGCCGCAAGCTGTAGCTCCGTTTCCCGTGCCTGAAAGGCAAGACCATGAAGTTTCTCGACCTGTGCAAAGTCTACATCCGATCCGGTGCCGGGGGCGGCGGCTGTGTGTCGTTCCGGCGTGAGAAATATATCGAATATGGTGGCCCGGATGGCGGCGATGGCGGCACCGGCGGCTCGGTCTGGGCCGAGGCGGTCGATGGGCTGAACACGCTGATCGACTTTCGCTATCAGCAACACTTCTTTGCCAAGAACGGCCAGCCCGGCATGGGCAAACAGCGCACCGGTAAGGACGGCGAGGATATCATCCTGCGGGTGCCCGTGGGCACGGAGATCCTCGACGAGGATCAGGAAACCGTCATCGCCGATCTGACCGAGCTTGGCCAGCGCGTGCAGCTTGCGCGCGGCGGCAATGGCGGCTGGGGCAACCTGCATTTCAAATCCGCGACCAACCAAGCCCCCCGCCGCTCGAACCCCGGGCAAGAAGGGGTGGAACGGACGCTTTGGCTGCGGCTCAAGCTGATCGCCGACGTTGGCCTGCTGGGCCTGCCCAATGCGGGCAAGTCGACCTTCCTTGCAAGCACGTCGAACGCGCGGCCCAAGATTGCCGATTACCCATTCACTACGTTGCACCCCAACCTTGGCGTGGTCGGTGTCGATAACACTGAATTCGTGGTGGCGGATATTCCCGGCCTCATCGAAGGCGCCTCCGAAGGGCGGGGTCTGGGCGATCTTTTCCTTGGCCACGTCGAGCGTTGCGCGGTGTTGTTGCACCTTATCGATGGCACCTCCGAAACCGTGGCGGAGGATTACCACACCATCATCGGAGAGCTGGAAGCCTATGGTGGCGATCTGGCAGAAAAGCCGCGTGTCACTGTGTTGAATAAAGTTGATGCATTGGATGAGGAAGAGCGCGCAAGCCGTTTGAAAGAATTGGAAAAAGCTTCCGGCGGAAACGTGATGATGATGTCCAGTGTGGCTGGCGAAGGCGTGACGGAAGTATTGCGCACCCTGCGCCAGAATATCGACGAAGACCGCCTGCGTTTCCGCAGCACCGAGGAAGAGACGCCTTGGCAACCCTAAGCACCGCCCGCCGTGTCGTGATCAAGATCGGCTCCGCCCTTCTGGTGGACCGCGATAGCGGCAATCTGCGCCGGGACTGGCTGACTGGATTGGCGCAAGATGTCTTGTGGCTCAAGGGCTTAGGCTGCGATGTTGTGCTGGTATCCTCGGGCTCCATCGCGCTTGGCCGGGGTGTTCTGGGCCTTCCGCCGACCGTCTTGGCGCTGGAACAGGCGCAGGCCGCCGCGGCGGTGGGGCAAATCCGCCTTGCCCGGGCCTATGAAGAGGTGCTGGCCCCCCATGGCATCACCACGGCGCAGGTGCTGGTAACGTTGGAAGACAGCGCCAACCGCCGGCGCTACCTCAACAGCCGCGCGACCTTGGAGCAGCTGCTCTCGCTCGGCGTCGTGCCCATTGTGAATGAGAATGACACGATCGCGACCGACGAAATCCGCTTTGGCGACAACGACCGTCTCGCTGCGCAGATCGCGGTGACGGTGGGGGCGGATCAGTTGATTTTGCTCTCCGATGTGGATGGTTTCTACAGTGCCAACCCTTCGCAGGACCCTACCGCGAAACGTTACGATGTGATCGAGAGCATCACGCCCGAGATTGAGGCGATGGCCGGTGATGCCGGGTCGGGCCTTTCCAAAGGTGGCATGAAAACCAAGCTGATGGCCGCGCGGACGGCGACAACGGCGGGCTGTGCGATGGCGATCACCGATGGGTTCGTCATGCGCCCGCTCACCGCGCTCGAAGGTGGGGCAAATGCCACTTGGTTCAGCGCGCAAAGTGACCCACAAGCCGCGCGTAAGCGCTGGATTGCCGCGATGAAGCCGCGCGGGGCGGTGACCTTGGACGCCGGAGCCGTGGCGGCATTGGCGCGGGGCACATCCCTCTTGCCGGCCGGGGTGACCGCCGTTGAGGGGCGTTTTGAACGGGGCGATAGCATCGCCATGTATGACCCCGCCGGTCATGCGGTGGGTCATGGTCTCAGCCGCTATTCGGCGGGGGAGATCGGGCAGATCAAGGGCCACAAGAGCGCAGAGATCGAGGCGCTGTTGGGCTACCCGGGGCGTGCGGCTTTGATCCATCGCGACGATATGGCGCTCTAAGACAAGATGAAGACAGGGGCATAAGGCTATGAACGACATCGAGAATATCTCTGAGCTGATGGCCGATATTGGCGCCCGCGCCCGTGCAGCGGCAGCGCAACTGGCGACCGCCACAGCCGAGCGGAAACACGCCGCCCTGATCAGCGCTGCCGATGCGGTCTGGAAAAACCGGGCTGAGATCATCGCCGCCAATGAGCAAGACCTCACCTTTGGCCGCGACAAGGGGCTGTCGGACGCCATGATGGACCGGCTGATGCTGAACGAAGAGCGCATTCGCGGCATGGTCGACGGGCTGCGGTCGGTCGCGGAACAGGTCGATCCGGTGGGCGAGGTGATCGCTGAATGGGACCAGCCCTCCGGCCTTAACATCCAGCGCGTGCGCACGCCGCTTGGCGTGATCGGCGTGATCTATGAATCGCGCCCCAATGTGACGGCGGATGCGGGCGCGCTTTGTCTCAAAGCGGGCAATGCGGTGATCCTGCGCGGCGGGTCGGAAAGCTTTCATTCATCGCGCGCCATTCACGCCTGCCTGCAACAAGGGCTGCGAGATGCGGGCATGCCGGAAGACGCGGTGCAATTGGTCCCGACGCGCGACCGGGCGGCGGTGCGTGAGATGCTGACGATGACCGATACCATCGACGTGATCGTACCGCGCGGCGGCAAGGGGCTTGTCGGCTTGGTCCAGCGTGAGGCCCGGGTGCCGGTCTTTGCCCATCTGGAAGGCATCGTGCACATCTATATCGACGCCGAGGCGGATCCCGAAAAAGCGTTGAAGGTCGTGCTGAACGCCAAGACACGACGGACGGGCATTTGCGGCGCGGCGGAATGTCTTTTGATCCATGAGGATGTCGCCAAGACCATTGGCAATGGCGTGATCCGAGCGTTGATTGACGCAGGCGTCGAAGTGCGCGCCGATGCGGCCTTGCAGAATGTCCCCGGCACGGTCCCGGCCAGCGATGCGGATTGGGGGCAAGAATACCTCGATATGATCGTCGCGGCGCGGGTCGTCCCCGATCTGGACGCTGCGATGTCGCATATTCGGGAGTATGGTTCGGGTCACACCGATTGCATCCTGACCGAGAATACCGAGACCGCCGCGGCCTTCTTCAGCGGGCTGGATTCCGCGATCCTGATGCATAACGCCTCGACCCAATTCGCAGATGGGGGAGAGTTCGGCATGGGCGCAGAGATCGGCATCGCCACGGGAAAGCTTCATGCCCGCGGCCCTGTTGGTGCGGCGCAATTGACGAGCTTTAAATACCTAGTGCGTGGCGAGGGGACGGTGCGCGGCTGACCTTTAGAACGAGAGGGTCAGTGCCGTTTCGCCGCTGTCGAGCGTGATTTCTCTCCCCTGTGCTTCGGCCAGAATCGGCAAAAGTGCGAATTGAACCTGCGCGGGCTGTAGCCGCCTGTCCGCGCCGGTCTGCGTCAGCAGCGCCCAAAGTTCAGGGTCTATCGCGATCTTGTCAGCCTCGGCCCTTAGGGACCAGCGGCCCGCCTCTTCACCGATGGTGATCCGCCCGCCGTGGTGCAGGGCCGTCTCGATGCAGAGCAGCGCGAGGAAGGCCATCCGCACGCCATTGCGTGATTGCGGGCTTGTAACCTGCCAGTCGATCTCAACCCGTGAGTCGGCATAGAGATCGCGCAGGATCGATGTCACCTCGTTCTGGCCCATGGTCTGATCGCCCGCAGCCCCAAAGGCGATGCGGAAAAAGCGGATCCGGGCCGAAGCGCTTTCGACGCTTTGACCAATCAAGGCAAGCTCAGGCCCCGGTGCGGCGCCGGTTCCGGCCATTTGAAGCAGCTCTAGCCCGTTGTTGATGGCACCGATTGGCGATATCAAGTCGTGGCAAATGCGGCTGCCGATCAGGGCGGGCAGGTCGATGTTAAGCTGGCCCATGGTGGTCCCTTGGAATGATTGGAAAAGGTATGGATGATCTGAACGCGCTGCTGACGCCGGGCATGCTGGTCATGCATCCGCAACATCCTGAATGGGGCACGGGGCAGGTGCAAAGCAACATTGGCGGCAAAGTGACGGTCAACTTTCGTGACCAAGGCAAGGTGGTCATAGACAGCTTTCGTTTGGAATTAATGCCGGTCTTTGATGAGGGATGACCCTTTCCAAATCCTTAATGGTGGAAGAAAATTTTCTTAAAGCAACCATAGGGAGAGTAACCGATTTCCGCTTTCCCCGCAACTGTTGCGCCCGCGCAGCCGATTGCCTATCAGGCGGAGACTTTCATTTCGGGCATAGGATTGGCCGATGCCACGGGGCGTAGCAGCAGATTTTCAGGTCAGATTGGCGCAGACGGAGGCCGATGTGCAGGCGGCACAGCGGCTGCGGTACGACGTTTTCGTGCGGGAGTTGGGCGGCGGTGGGCCGATGGTCGATCATGCCGCCGGCTTGGAGCGGGACCGGTTCGATCCCTACTTTGACCATCTGCTTTTGACCGACCGGCGCAGCGGTAAATTGGCGGGCGTCTACCGGGTGATGCGGGGCGATATGGCCGCGCGGGCAGGCGGCTTCTATTCGGCGGCGGAGTACGATCTGGCGCCGCTTGTCCAGTCGGGGCGTAAGCTGTTGGAATTGGGGCGCTCTTGCCTTGACCCCGCCTATCGCGGCGGCACGGCGATGCACCACCTCTGGGCGGCGCTTGCAGGCTATGTCGCCGAACATGAGATCGAGGTTCTTTTCGGCGTGGCGAGCTTTCACGGCACCGACACCGCGGGTTTGGCAGAGCCGCTTTCGCTTCTGCATCACCGGCATTTGGCGCCGCCCGAACTGCGGGTCCGCGCGCGCGAATACGCGCCCATGAACCTGATCCCCGAGGCCGAGTTGGACCGGCGCAAGGCCATGTTGGCGGTGCCGAGTCTGATCAAAGCCTACCTTCGGTTGGGGGGCACCGTGGGCGAGGGGGCCTATATCGACCGCGCCTTCAACACCACGGATGTTTGCCTGATCCTTGATACGAAACAGATGAGCGCGCGGCAGATGCGGTTCTATAACGGGAGCGCTGCATGAGCACGACTTGGGACAGCGACCAGCCGCCGCCAAAGCGGCGTTTGACGCTTGCAGGGATGCTGCGGGTCATGCTGCGCGGCGCGGTCTTGGCGTTTTTGGTCTTTGGCGGGTTACTGGTCTTGCTGCTGCTGCGCTTGATCGAGCGGCCAATTTTTGGCCTGCATCGGCCCATCACCCCCCATATCACGCAGATGGTATGCCGCGCGGCGTTCTGGGTGCTGGGCATGCGCTTCATCCGCCGCGGCACCCCGATGGAACGGCGCGGCGCGGTGGTGGCCAACCATACCTCATGGCTCGATATTTTCGCGCTGAACGCGGCCAAACGGATCTACTTCGTCTCTAAATCCGAGGTGGCGGGCTGGCCCGGCATCGGCTGGCTGGCACGGGCGACGGGTACCGTCTTTATCCGCCGCGACCGGGCCGAGGCGCGCACCCAGACAGAGGTGTTCCGGACGCGGCTCTTGGCCGGGCATAAGCTGCTGTTTTTCCCCGAGGGCACCAGCACCGACGGGCTACAAGTGCTCCCCTTCAAGACCACGCTGTTCGAGGCCTTCTTTGACCCCGCCTTGCGGGATGAGATCGCGGTGCAACCCGTCAGCGTCATCTACCACGCGCCGCAGGGTGAAGATCCGCGGTTTTATGGCTGGTGGGGGGATATGTCCTTTGGCGCGCATCTGCTGACGACGCTGGCCGCGGCCCGGCAAGGCGCGGTTGAGGTGGTCTATCACCCGCCGCTGCCGGTGGCGGAATTCACTGGGCGCAAGGCGCTGGCGCAACGCTGCGAGGCGATCGTGCGCGCGGGGCATGCTCAGGCAGATGCTGATGGCGGGCCGCGCCTGCAATAAGCCCCTTGCGCTGCGCCGCGCGCTGGCCTATATGCGCCCCACTTGAACCCGCAGTCGGGGTTGGGCCTTTTGGGGAGAAATCCCAGATCGTCCGCCGGTTGGCAGCATGAGGCTGTCATACCCCCGATGAGGCTAAACCGGAAAGGTATAAAGACATGGCTCTTCCTGAGTTCTCCATGCGCCAACTGCTTGAAGCAGGCGTACACTTTGGTCACCAGACACAGCGCTGGAACCCCCGCATGGGCCCGTATATCTACGGCGCGCGCAACGGCATCCACATCATGGACCTCACACAGACCGTCCCCATGCTGGACGAAGCGCTGAAAGTGATCCGTGACACCGTCGCCAAAGGCGGCAGCGTTCTCTTCGTCGGCACCAAGCGTCAGGCCGCTCAGCCGATCGCCGACGCCGCAGAGAAATGCGCACAGTACTACATGAACCACCGTTGGCTCGGCGGTACGCTGACCAACTGGCAGACCGTTTCGCAGTCGATCAACCGCCTGAAAAACATCGACGAGCAGTCCGAGCGCGGCTTCGAAGGCCTGACCAAGAAAGAGCGTCTTGGCATGGAACGCGACCAAGCGAAGCTGGAAGCGTCGCTGGGTGGTATCCGCGAAATGGGCGGCCGTCCTGACCTGCTCTTCGTCATCGACGTGAAGAAAGAGTCGCTGGCCATTGCAGAAGCCAACAAGCTGGGCATCCCGGTTGTGGCCGTGGTTGATACCAACTGCTCGCCCGACGGTGTTGATTACATCATCCCCGGCAACGACGACGCGGCCCGCGCCATCGCGCTCTACTGCGATCTGGCATCGCGCGCTGCTCTCGACGGCATGTCGGCTCAGTTGGGTGCGGCAGGCGTTGATCTGGGCGCCATGGAAGAAGCCCCCGAAGAAGAAGCCGTGAGCGAAGAGAGCACCGGCGTCGAAATCGGCAACGCGTCCGAAGAGACTCTGCACGACGATGCCATGGGCAAAGATGCACCGCTGGACATCGAATCCAAGAAAGAGACCGTCGCCAAAGCCGAAGGCTAAGCGTCACGGACCTGAAACACGGGGCAGGGTAACCTGCCCCGATTTCCACCAGAGGCGGGCCTTGAGCCTGCACCCGATTTCCAAAGGAGAACCAAGAGATGGCAATCACAGCATCCATGGTCAAGGAACTGCGCGACAGCACCGGCGCAGGCATGATGGACGCCAAGAAGGCACTGACAGAAAACGACGGCGACATGGAAGCCGCTGTCGACTGGCTGCGCACCAAAGGTCTGGCCAAAGCGGCGAAGAAATCCGGCCGTACCGCTGCCGAAGGTCTCGTGGCTGTTAAGGTCGAAGGCGGTCGCGGTGTCGCCGTTGAGGTGAACTCCGAAACCGACTTCGTCGGCAAGAACGCCGAATTCCAATCCATGGTCAGCAACATCGCCGATGCCGCGCTGAAAGTGGACGATGTCGAAGCGCTGAAAGCGGCTGAGATCGACGGTAAATCCGTTGAAACCACCCTGACAGACGCCATCGCCAAAATCGGCGAGAACATGTCTCTGCGCCGCATGCAGAGCATCGAAGGCGAGACTGTCGTCTCTTACGTCCACAACGCCGCCGCACCCGGCATGGGTAAAATTGGCGTTCTGGTCGCCATGACCGGTGGCAACGAGGAACTGGGCAAGCAGATCGCGATGCACATCGCCGCTGTGAACCCCGCGTCGCTCTCCGAAGCTGATCTGGACCCGGCCGTGGTCGAGAAAGAAAAGCAGGTTCAGATGGACATTGCCCGCGAAAGCGGCAAGCCCGAAGCCGTGATCGAGAAGATGATCACTGGCCGCATGCAGAAGTACATGTCCGAAGTGACACTGGTGAACCAGTCCTTCGTCGTGAACCCTGACCTGACCGTCGGCAAGGCCGCTGAAGAAGCGGGTGCGACCATCACCGGTTTCGTGCGTCTGGAAGTTGGCGAAGGCATCGAAGTCGTCAAAGAAGACTTCGCAGCAGAAGTGGCGAAAGCCGCGAAAGGCTAAGCCTTCTCGACATGATGAATATGGGGCGGTGCATTCCGATGCGCCGCCCTTTTTCGTGGCCAACCACCGATAGGGACGCCGATAAAAACGACGGCTCGAAGTATCAGGGCAGGTTCTGGATGGGGCAGGGGAAGGATCCGGTCAGCCAGGCGAAAAATAAACCTGACTGAGACCGGCGAGCCAAAAAGCGCCTTGGTATTACAAGGATTTAGGGCCCGTCGTACCGCGGGTGCGAACACCCGCGATACTGGCGGACCATGGCCATCTACTACCTGAGGTGCCAGTAAGGTATTCCATACCCTAATATATTACGGATCCATCACAAACATCTGGTTGGCAAAGGCCGCTTTCAGCACCGCCTGGGCCGTCGTTTCGACCGACAAAGCCTCCCGCGCGAGGCGCAGGTGTTTCTCGACCGTAGGCGCCGTCAGGCCCATCAGCAGGGCGATATCCTGCGCGGTCTTGCCATCTCCGACCCATTGCAGCACCTCCAGTTGACGCCGCGTGAGGCTGCGGTTGGGGCTGCTATAGGGCAGGGAGAGGATTTTCAGATGCGCAATTTCATTCATCAGCTGAATGTCCGCGCCATGCGTGGCCCAAATCGCATCCACCTCATCCTGAGACAGGCCTCGGCGCGCCGTTAGCGCAATCGCCCCCTTGGACCGGGCCGAGATCGAGCGGAAGCTGATCGTATAGCCCGCCGTCACATCCATGCTGGCGTTGAAGTCGATCACCCGTTTTTCGGTCTCCGACAGGCCATCGCGCTGCGTGATCTCCGCCAAGGTGCCCCAGCTACAAGCGCCTTCGTTGTTGAGTGCCCAACGGAGCATCGGCGCATTGAAGTAGAGCCCGCTGTGCAGGTAGCCGTTGAGGTATTCCGCGCTTTGATTGCTCAAAATCACGAAATCCGCCGGGTCGCCCAAAGAGGTCGGTGTGCGGTAGCGCGTAAAGCCGTAGATCAGCCGGTCGAACCCATAGTCTGCCATCTGTCGCGTATGGGCATCCCAGAGTGCTTCGATTGTCGGGCTATGCGCGATCTGATGCAGATAGTCGCGCAAAATCATCAGCTTACGATATGACGTTGAAGGGCTTGGATTGCCAGAACATAGCCATGAACGCCAAAGCCGCAGATCTGTCCAAGGCCCACAGGCGCGATATAAGACGTGTGGCGGAAACTCTCGCGCGCGTGAATATTGCTCAGATGCACTTCAACCACCGGCAGTTCGACAGAGGCGATGGCGTCCATCAGCGCGATGGAGGTATGGGTATAGGCGCCGGCATTCAGAATGATACCAGCATGTTGGCCGCGGGCCGCGTGGATCAGATCGATCAGGCTGCCTTCGTGGTTCGACTGCGCAAACTCCATCTCCAGACCCAGCCGTGCGGTTTCGTCGGCACAGAGTGCCTCAACATCCGCCAAGGTGGTCTTGCCATAGACCTCAGGCTGCCGCGTGCCCAAAAGGTTCAGGTTCGGGCCGTTCAAGATAAGTACAGACGCCATAATCACTCGCATTAAATCATCTAGATAGTGTTAACGGAGCAAAACTGGCGCTGTCCAGCGTCAGGTGGCATTGCGGTGCTACTGTGGCGAGAAAATCGCAACAACAGGGCTGGCATGGTGATATATGAAACTGATAATCAGTATTATGTAAATAAAGCGGTTCCTGAGAGGAGATGAAACAGTTTAACCCAAGGCATAACCCGCGCCGCGCACGGTTCGGATCGGGTCTCCGCCACCTTCGCGCGTCAATGCTTTGCGCAAACGCGCGATATGAACGTCCACCGTGCGCGTATCGACATAGATGTCGCGGCCCCAAACGTGGTCGAGCAGTTGATCGCGGCTGAACACGCGCCCGGGTTTCTCCAGCAGCGTCGTCAGCAGCCGATACTCCGTCGGCCCCAGTTTCAGCTCGTTGCCCGCGCGGCTCACGCGGTGACGCTCTGGGTCGAGCTGAATGTCGTCAAAGCTCAGCAGCGCGCCTGCGGCTGCGGGACGTGTGCGGCGCAACTGCGTGCGCACACGGGCCATGAGTTCGCGGAGGTTGTACGGCTTGATCACATAGTCGTCCGCGCCGGTTTCCAGCCCCCGCACGGTATCCACTTCCTCAGAGCGCGCAGAGAGCATGATGACCGGAATGTGCCGCGTCGCCTCGCGCGATTTAAGCTGACGGCAAACTTCGATGCCGCTCATCAAGGGCATCATCCAATCGAGGATCACCAAATCCGGCGCGGCCTCTGAGACCAGAAGCATGGCTTCTTCGCCGTCTTCGGCCCGGCGCACCTCAAAGCCTTCGGCTTCGAGGTTATAGGCCAGTACCTCACGTTGCGCGGGTTCATCTTCTACCAGCAGAACTTGCGGTCGTGTGACGTCCATCGTCTCAGTCCTTCGTGGTGATCGAAGTGCGGTCGGCCTTGGGCCGGTCGTCCTCGGGCGTCTCACCGGTCACCAGATAGACAACCTGTTCGGCGATGGCCGTCACATGGTCACCCATGCGTTCGACGTTTTTGGCGATGAAATGCAGATGCATACAGGCGGTGATGCTGCGCGGGTCTTCCATCATGAAGGTAAGGAATTCGCGGAAGAGCGCATTATACATCTGGTCGACATCTTCGTCGCGGGTGATCACATCGCGCGCGAGATCCGCGTCGCGCTGAATATAGGCGTCGAGCGCGTCTTTCAGCATCGCCTCAACCGCGCCAGCCATGCGGCGGATTGCGCCCGTGCTATCGCTCACCGGCTCCATCTGGTTCAAGACGCTGGTGCGCTTGGCCATGTTTTTTGCATAGTCGCCAATACGTTCAAGGTTGGCGCTAATCTTGATGACGCTCAGCGTCAGACGCAGGTCGATCGCCGTGGGCGCCCGCAGCGCAATGACACGGGCGGCGCTTTCGTTGATCTGCTCTTCCAGCCCGTCGATGGCCTTGTCCCCTGCCCGCACCTCATTGGCGAGCTCTTCGTCGCGGGTTTCCAGCGATTGCGCGCCACGGCGAATGGCGTCTTCGACCAGTCCGCCCATTTTGAGGATCTGTGCCTGAACGGCTTCCAGATCGCGGTCGAATGCTGATGCAATGTGTTGATCTGACATGATATTATCCAATACGGCCGGTGATGTAGCTTTCAGTGCGCGGATCTTGGGGCCGCGTGAAGATGTCGTCGGTGTCGCCAAATTCCACGAGGTTGCCGAGGTGGAAAAAGGCGGTTTTCTGGCTCACCCGCGCGGCCTGTTGCATGGAGTGTGTGACAATCACGACGGAGTAGTTCTGCCGCAATTCATCAATCAATTCTTCGACTTGCGCGGTGGCAATGGGGTCGAGAGCCGAGCATGGTTCGTCCATCAAGAGCACTTCGGGCTCTGTTGCCACGGCGCGGGCGATGCACAGACGCTGCTGTTGGCCGCCCGAGAGGCCGGTGCCCGGTGCGTGCAGACGGTCCTTCACCTCGTTCCAGATCGCGCCCCGGCGCAGGGCCTGTTCGACGATATCGTCGAGGTCGGCCTTATTGCGGGCCAGCCCGTGGATGCGTGGGCCGTAGGCCACGTTGTCGTAGATCGACTTTGGGAAGGGGTTTGGCTTTTGAAAAACCATACCCACTTTGGCGCGCAGCTGCACCGGGTCGACCCGTTTGTCATAGATGTCTTCGCCGTCGATGCGGATGTCGCCGGTCACCCGGGCCACATCAATTGTGTCGTTCATCCTGTTGATACAGCGCAGGAAAGTAGATTTACCGCAGCCCGATGGGCCGATAAAGGCGGTTACTGTCTTGTCGTTGATGTCGATGTCCACGTCGCGAATGGCGTGGCTGTCACCGTAGTAGACCTGCACGTTGCGGGCCGCGATCTTGACGGGTTGGGTTGTCACGTCACTCTCCGAATATCTGTTGTCTTTCATGGTCCCGTCCTTGGTTTACCAGCGACGCTCAAAGCGGCGGCGCAGCAGCACGGCAATGGCATTCATCGTGATCAGGAACACCAGCAAGATGATGATACCGCCCCACGCGCGTTCGTAGAAGGCCGGGTCGGCGCGTTTGGCCCATTCATAGATCTGCGCCGGCATGGCGGAGTTCGGGGCCATCAGCCCTTCGGCAATGCTGTCGGGCGGGTTGGAGGCGATGAAGCCCACCATGCCGATCAGCAGCAAAGGTGCCGTTTCGCCAAGGGCTTGGGCAAGCCCGATGATCGTCCCCGTCAGGATACCCGGTGCGGCGAGGGGCAGCACATGGTGGAAGACCGACTGCATTTTCGAGGCCCCTACCCCGAGCGCCGCGTCGCGGATCGAGGGCGGCACCGATTTGAGCGAGGCGCGGGTCGAGATGATGATCGTCGGCAGGGCCATCAGCGTCAGCACCAGACCGCCCACCAGCGGAGCCGAGTTCGGCAGGTGCATGTAGTTTATGAAGACCGCGAGGCCAAGGATACCAAAGACGATCGAGGGCACCGCGGCGAGGTTCGATATGTTCACTTCGATGATGTCGGTGATCCAGTTCTTCGGCGCGAATTCTTCGAGGTAGATCGACGCGGCGACCCCGATGGGCAGCGCCAGCACCAGCACCACCAGCATCATCGCGAAAGAGCCGATCATCGACACCCCCATGCCTGCCGCTTCGGGCCGCGCGTCAGAGGCGTCGGCACCAGTGATGAAGTCGAGGTTGAACCGCTTTTCGATGCTGCCGTCGGCGATCAACGCATCGACCAGATCAAGCTGCTCGGCGCTGATGTTCTTGTCATTGGCGATGCTTTCGCGGGTCACGCGGCCCTTGAGGTAGCCATCGACACGGCTGTTGGTCAGGAACTCGAATTCGGCATTCGTGCCGATCAGCTCCGGGTTGGCCAAGACGTAGTTGCGCAATTGAGCGGCGGCGTCTTTCGACAGGATATCTGCCATCGCCTTGGGCTTGAGATCGGTCTCAACCTCGCCCGCTTCGACCTTGTTTTCAAAGGCAGCTTTTAGCAGCGGCGAATATCCGAAGGTCGAGACCTTCTTGATGTCTTCCAAATCGCGGTTGCCGTTTTTGTCGAGCTTGTCTTCCAGCAGCGGCACGGAAAGCGTCACATAGGTCTGCTGAAACGCGCCGGTCCCGCGGGAGATGATGGTGAAGAGCAGCGTCAGCAGCATCAAGAGGCCGATGACGATGGCAATGATGCCATAGAGCTTGAAACGGCCCTCGGAAGCGTTGCGGCGTTTGGTGCGCCCGTCTTGGACCAGCAGCGAAGCTCCGCGCGGGTCTGCGATGGGGGCTGCGGGGTTGGGGATATCGCTCATTCGTACTGCTCCCGGTATTTGCGCACGATGTAGAGGGCCAGCACGTTCAGGCCCAAGGTCAGGACGAAGAGGGTCAGGCCAAGGGCGAAGGCCACCAGCGTCTCGGGGCTGGCGAAATCGCTGTCCCCGGTCAACTGGCTGACGATGCGGGTGGTGATGGTGGTCATGGCTTCCAGCGGGTTGGCCGAGATGCGGGCGATGGCCCCTGCCCCCAGCACCACGATCATGGTCTCACCGATGGCGCGGCTCGCGGCCAGCAGCACGGCGCCCACGATGCCCGGCAGCGCCGCAGGAAGCACCACTTGGCGGATCGTCTCGGATTGGGTCGCACCCAGCCCGAAGGAGCCATCGCGCAGCGATTGCGGCACCGCGTTGATGATGTCGTCCGAGAGGGAGGAAACGAAGGGGATCAACATGATGCCCATGACCAGCCCGGCGGTCAGGACCGAGGTCGCCCCCGACATCCAGTCGACACCCAAAAGCCCTTCTTCCCCGCGTCCGAAGACTTGCACGAGGAACGGCCCCACGGTCAGCAGCGCAAAAAGGCCGTAAACGATTGTCGGGATCCCTGCGAGGATTTCCAGCAGCGGCTTGGCCGTGGCGCGCACCTTGGGGCCTGCATATTCACTCAGATAGATCGCGGCGAAAAGTCCGATGGGCACAGCCACTAGTAGCGCGATCAGCGAGATATATAGCGTCCCCCAAAGCAGCGGCAGGATCGACAGGTCACTGTCGCCGCGGAAGTTCGGTGCCCAGGAAGAGCCGAAGAAGAAGTCAGTCCAGGGATGCAGGTTGAAGAAATTGATCGTCTCGAAGAGCATCGACAACACGATGCCCACCGTGGTCAGGATCGCGAGCGACGCCGCGAGGATCAGCAGCGCCTTCACGCCCCCTTCGACCCGGTTGCGAGCGCGGAAGGTGGCATCGGTTTCGCGGTAGACCATGGCCAGCCCGGCCAAGGCGATCAGCGCCACGATGATGTTGCGCCAGAAATTGCCCGTCGCCGTCATCTCGCGGTAAGCCTGCGCAGCTTGTAGCACCTCGGGGCTAATCTCGGCCCCCAAGGCAACGCCCTGTTCGCCCAGCCATGCGCGCAGGTCATCGGCGGCGGAAAGATCGGTCGCATCGGCCGCGCTGAGCGCGCCGGAAGAGACGGCCGCGTCCAGCCCATCGGCCAGACGACGCACATCGCTCATGATTAGATTGACGGAGGAGCCTTCGGGCACAGCCTCGGCGGGGATCATATCAACCACCGAAGATTGCACCAGCATCGGCTGAACCAGCAGCCAGATGCCCAAAACCAAAAGCGCGGGCACCGCCACGCTCATCACCGCATTGTAGCCGTAGTAGCTTGGCAGCGAATGCAGCTTGCGGCTGTCACCTTGGGCAGAGGCCAAAGCCCGACGCCGCGCAAGGAAATACCCGCCCAGTGCCAGTGCCGCGATCAGGATGACCAGCGGCAGCACCGCGCCTGTTGTCAGTATTTGTCCCACATGTCCCCCGGTGGATCAAAAAGCGAAAAACCGGGGGCAGTCACCCGCCCCCGGCGATAAGGGTAAAGGCTTAGGAGCCGCTGCCCATCACGGTCTCATCGGCAACCACGGACTGGGTGTCGGCCAGTTCAGGGTCGGAGACCAGACCGTATTCGGCCAGCGGGCCGTCGGGGCCGGCAACTTCGTCGGCGACGAAGAATTCAGCGTATTCCTTCAGGCCGGGGATCACGCCGATGTGGGCTTTCTTGACGTAGAAGAACAGTGGGCGCGACACAGGGTAGTCACCCGAGGCGATGCTCTCGGTGGTTGGCTCGACGCCGCCCATGGTGGCAACTTGCAGCTTGTCGGTGTTGTTCTCGTAGAAGGCCAGACCGAAGACGCCGATGCCGTCTTGGTTGCTTTCAATGCGCGCCAGCGTCTCGGTGTAGTCGCCGTCGATGTCCACGGATTTACCGTCGGTGCGCAGGCTGATGCACTCTTTCTCAGCGGCTTTCTTGTCGCCGTCCGCCGCTTCGAGGAAGGCTTCAAAGTCGCCGGTTTCTTCGCAACCCGCGAGGATCACCTTGTCTTCGAAGACTTCGCGCGTGCCGTGCTTGGTGCCGGGGATGAAGGCTTGGATCGGCTGGGCGGGGAAGTCGGGGTTGACCTGATCCCATGTGGTATAGGGGTTCTCGGTCGCTTCGCCGTCGACGACAACTTTGGCGGAGAGGGCTTTGTACCAATCGACCGGCGTGAACTCGAAGGTCTCGCCATTGATGTCGGAGGCGAAGACGATGCCGTCATAGCCGATGCGCACTTCGATGATGTCGGTCACGCCGTTCTCGGCACAGGCCGCTACTTCGGCGTCTTTGATCTGGCGCGAGGCATTGGCCACGTCGATGGTGTTCTCGCCCACGCCTTCGCAGAAACGCTTGAGGCCAGCCGAGGAGCCGCCCGATTCCACGACCGGTGTCGGGAAATCAAAGTTTTCGCCAAAGGCTTCGGCGACGATGGAGGCATAGGGCAGCACGGTCGAGGAACCGGCAACCTGTACTTGGTCACGCGCGGCAGCAGCGGTTGCAGATACGGCGGCAATCGCCAGGGCGGAAGTGGTGAGTTTTGCGAGTGACATGATATCTCCTGTCAGATGCGAATTGGTGACCACCCCATGGTGATCTGCGCCCCGTCTATGAAGGCGGTGCTGTGCTTTTGTGACAGCAACGTTACAGTTTCATGACAGTCGGCCTGAATCACCAAATTTCTGCAAAGATCAGTCAGAACCCGGTTTCATCGGCAGAATCACGCGGAATTCGGCCCCTTCGCCGGGGGTGCTGGTGATCTTGAGACGCCCGCGGTGACGATTCATGATGTGTTTGACGATGGCCAATCCCAGCCCCGTCCCACCAAGAGCGCGGCTGCGGTGGCTGTCGACCCGGTAGAACCGTTCGGTCAGCCGTGGCAGGTGAATCGCATCGATCCCGGGACCATGGTCGCGCACGCTGACATAGACCGCGGGGCCGCGCATCGCCGGGTCATGGGCCGTGCGTTTGACCGAAATCTTAACCCGGTTGTCGCGCCCGCCATATTTGATCGCGTTCTCGATGAGGTTCGTGAAGACCTGCACCAACTGATCCGCATCACCCAGCACAAGGGCCGGTGCATCGCCCAGTTTGGGCGCCAGTGTCACATTGCTATCGACCGCCAGCGGCGCGAGGTTGCGCAGGGTGCCGCGCAGTACATCACGCACATCAACCGGTGCCTCGGGGCGCACGCGTTCTTCGGCCTCGACCCGGCTGAGTGACAAAAGCTCCCCCACCAGCCGGTTCATTCGTTCGGCTTCTTGCGCCATGATCCCCAGAAACCGCTCGCGCGCCGCCGTGTCGTCGCGTGCCGGGCCTTGTAGCGTCTCAATGAAGCCGATGAGCGCGGTGAGCGGGGTGCGCAACTCATGGCTCACATTGGCCACGAAATCGCGGCGCATCTGGCCTGCCTGCGCCATCTCCGTCACATCGTTGAAACTGAGCAGGACAATCCCATGGTCGCCGACCGGGCGCAGGCTTACGTCATAGGTGGTGCCATGTTCGCCGCCGATGCTGGTAAACCGTGCTTGGCACGGGCCCGCCCCCGAAAGACATCGCTCGACCGCTTCGACCAGTCCCGGCTGGCGCAGCGCGGTGACAAAGTGGCGGCCCAGCAGCCCCTTGCCCAGCAAATCCTCGGCAGGCGCGTTTAGAACGGTAATCCGCTCCTCGGCGTTGATGGCCACGCTCGGCAGCGGCAGCGCCGCCACCACATCGGCCAATGTAACGGCGGTGTTGCCCATGTCAGAGCGGTTCAAGATCGCGGCGGAAGCGCGCGGCGTTCTCGGCATAGTGTTTGGCGCTTGCGGTCAACTGTTGGATCGCCTGCGCGTCAAGCTCACGGACCACTTTGCCCGGCACGCCCATGACGAGCGACCCATCGGGGATCACCTTGTTTTCGGTGATCAGCGCCCCTGCCCCGATCAGGCAGTTCTTACCGATCTTGGCACCATTCAGCACCGTGGCCCCCATGCCGATCAGAGAGTTGTCGCCGATGGTGCAGCCGTGCAGCATGACCTTATGGCCGATGGTGCAATCTTCGCCCACGGACAGCGGATAGCCCATATCGGTGTGAAAGACGCAGTTCTCCTGCACATTGCTGCCGCGGCCCACGGTGATCATCTCATTGTCGCCGCGCAGGGTGCTGCCGAACCAGACAGAGGCTTCAGGGCCGAGCGTCACCTTGCCGATGACATTGGCGTCAGGGGCGACCCATGCATCGGGGGAGACTTCGGGGCGGGCGTCGGCAAGGGCGTAAAGGGTCATTTCAATTCCTCGAATTCGGATTGCAGGCGGCGGACGTGATCCTTGATGGCGGGCTGTTGGCTCAGCCGCAGACGGGCGGCGGTGATGATGGATTTCAGCCGCGCCTCGGTCTGGTCGAGATCGTCGTTGACGAGCACGAAGTCATAGCCGTCCCAATGGCTGATCTCATCCCAGCTTTTGCCCATGCGCTTGGCGATGGTTTCGGCATCGTCCTGCCCCCGGCTTTCCAAACGGCGCTTCAACTCGGTGATCGAGGGCGGCAGCAGGAAGATCGACAGCGTGTGTGTGTTCAGGTCGGAGTTGCGGATCTGCTGTGCGCCCTGCCAGTCGATGTCGAAAAGGATGTCCTGCCCCTCGTCAATCGCTGCCTGCACGGGGGCCTTGGGGGATCCGTAGAAGTTGCCGAAAACATGGGCGTGTTCCAGCATCTCGCCCTCGGCCACGGCCTGCCGGAACTCCTCTTCGCCGACAAAGCGGTAATCCTTGCCATCCTCCTCGCCCGGGCGGGGGGCGCGGGTGGTGGCGGAGACCGAGAAGTTGATCGTCGGATCCCATGCACGCAGGGCGCGGGCCATGGTCGATTTGCCCGCCCCGGAGGGGGAACTGAGGATGATCAGAAGGCCGCGTCGGCTTGGGTTTGTCACGTCTTACTCCACATTTTGCACTTGTTCGCGCATTTGGTCGATCACCGCCTTCAGGGCCAGACCGACAGTCGTCAATTCGGTGCTCTGCGCCTTGGAGCAGAGCGTGTTGGCTTCGCGGTTGAACTCCTGCATCAGGAAATCCAGCTTGCGCCCCACCGGCCCGCCCTGACCGATCAGCGCCCGTGCAGCGGCGACATGGGCGGCGAGGCGGTCAATCTCTTCGGTGACATCGGCTTTGACCGCGATCATGGCCAGCTCCTGCGCCACCCGGTCCGCATCCGCGCCCTCACTGTTGTCGAGCACGCGCGCAAGGTTGCGGCGCAACTGGGCAGCGGTCTCTTCCTTACGGGCATCGGCCAAAGCGGCGGCTTCGGCGGCGCGGTTTTCGACCTCGGTCAACTGCTCTTGCATTACACCGGCCAGCGCCGCGCCTTCCTGCGCGCGCATCCCGTTGAAATCACGCAGCAGGGTCGGCACTTCCGCCAGCAATGCGGCGCGCAGCGCGTCGATGTCCTGGGCCTGATCGGCCTGTTCCAGCACGCCGCGCATGGAAAGGATATCGCTCGCCCGCGAGGGCGCCAGCGATACACCGGCATCCATCGCACGGGCCTCGATCTCATGCAGGGCGGTCAGCAGCGTGTCGACATGCGCCTCGTTGATCTGCAAGCTGCCGTCACTCTCAGCCGAGGAGATGCGCAGGTTGCAGGTGATATTGCCCCGCGCCACCACCGCCGAAATTTGCTTGCGCAAGGCGGCCTCAAGCCCCTCGACCCAATCGGGCACGCGCAGCCGCAGGTCGAGCCCTTTGCCATTGACCGCGCGCAGCTCCCAAGACCAGCTCCAACCCTCCAAAGCGCCGGAGGCAGAGGCGAAACCTGTCATGGACCTGATCATCGGCGCGTTCCTTGCAAGGGCGGTCATGTCCTGCCTTACGGCGAAACCCCCGCGAGGGGCAAGCCCCCGCCCCCTCGGCCCGGCGGATCCCTTGGCGCACGCGTTAACCACTTCAGCGAAAGCATGACGAATTCCTTAACCGCCTGCGGTATTAATGATTTGGTAATGTTTACGGCCGCATTGTGCCGCTGTCGTTTCAAAAACGGCTGCTGTATTGGCCAAGTCCTTATGGGTGAGTTTCAATGGGCAATACAGGCCACACCGCGCAGAATGTTGTCGCCATGTCAGATCATCGGACGCATGTTGGCTATGGCCCGCTCGCGCAGGTCGAAGCCTATTGGGAGGCCCTGCGCGGCAACAGGTTGATGCCGCGGCGGTCGGATATCGACCCGCGCGGGATCGAGCAGGCATTGGAATATGCCTTTATCCTCGAACGTGTCGCCGTGGGTGTCGGACGGTTGCGGATCGCGGGCGGCCATCTACGCGATCTCATGGGGATGGAGGTGCGCGGCATGCCGATCACCGCCTTTTTCGGGACGCAATCGCGCCCCCATGTCAGCGAAGCGCTGGAAGAAGTGTTTCAGATGCCCGGCCAGATCACGCTGCACATGGGCGCGGCGGCGAGCTATGGGCGGCCTGCCTTGACGGGGCGGATGCTGCTCTTGCCGCTGAAAAGCGATCTGGGCGATGTCAGTCGGGTGCTGGGCTGTCTCGTCGTGCTGGGGGAGATCGGACAAACCCCGCGGCGCTTCGATCTGGCGCAGGCCACGCGGCACAGCGCTTTTGGTGGGGTGGCCAAACCTCTGCGCCATGCCGATCCCCTGCAGCAGCCGCTTTTGCCACGCGAAACCGGATTCGCAGAGCCGAAAGCAAGCTTTACCGCCGCCCCGACGGGTGACATTCCGCCCTATCTGCGTTTGGTGAAGTCAGAGCAGGAATAGCCCGTCCGCCGCCCTCGGAACGCGAAAACGCCGCCCCGGAAAACGGGACGGCGTTTCTATCGTCACAATCAAGTGCAGGCCGGGGCTGTTACCCTGCCGCCCGCGCCGTCTGTGCCACGCGGCGGTTCGACAGTTCCTCGGCCACGAGGAAGGCCAGTTCCAGCGATTGGCTGGCGTTGAGCCGTGGGTCGCAGGCGGTGTGGTAGCGATCGGACAGGTCCTCGTCGCTGACCGCCCGCACACCGCCGGTGCATTCGGTCACGTCTTGGCCGGTCATCTCGAAATGGACACCGCCGGGGACGGAACCTTCGGCGTTATGCACGGCAAAGAATTCATGCACTTCGCGCAGCACGGAATCGAAGGGCCGGGTCTTGTAGCCCGTGGAGGATTTGATCGTGTTGCCGTGCATCGCGTCACAGGTCCAGACAACATTAGCGCCCTCTTCCTGCACGGTCTTGATCAGACGCGGGAGGTGATCGCTCACCTGCCCCGCACCAAAGCGCGAGATCAGCGTGAGACGGCCCTCTTCGTTCTCGGGGTTCAGTTTGGCCATCAATTGCTTAAGGTCATCGCTGGTCATCGAGGGACCACACTTCAGGCCAATCGGGTTTTGCACGCCGCTGGCAAATTCCACATGCGCCCCGTCGGGCTGCCGCGTGCGGTCACCGATCCAGATCATGTGACCGGAGCCCGCAAGCCACTTGCCGGTCTGGCTGTCACGGCGGCAAAGCGCCTCTTCATACTCCAGCAGCAGCGCCTCGTGGCTGGTGTAGAATTCCACCGATTGCAGCGTATGCGCGGTTTCGGCGGTCACCCCTGCGGCGGCCATGAAATCAAGCGTGTCGGAGATGCGGTTGGCGATCTCACGGTATTTCTCGGCCTTTTCGTCATCGGTGAAGCCCAGTGTCCAGCCGTGGACCTGATGCACATCCGCATAGCCCCCGGTCGAGAAGGCGCGCAGCAGGTTCAGCGTGGCGGCGGCCTGCGTATAGGCGCGCAGCATCTTTTGCGGGTCGGGGATACGCGCCGCTTCGTTGAAGGCCAGATCGTTGATGATGTCGCCGCGGTAGCTGGGCAGTTCCACGCCATCCACCATTTCGGTCGGGGCCGAGCGCGGCTTGGCGAATTGACCGGCCATGCGGCCCAGTTTGATCACCGGCACCTTGGCCCCATGGGTCAGCACGATGGCCATCTGCAACATCACCTTAAAGGTGTCGCGAATGGCGTCCGAGCTGAACTGTTCAAAGCTTTCGGCGCAATCACCGCCCTGCAAAAGGAAGGCTTCGCCACGGCCCGCGGCGGCCAGATGTTTCTTCAACCGGCGTGCTTCGCCCGCAAAAACGAGGACCGGATAGCGTGCCAGCTGTGCCTCAACCGCTTCCAATGCGGCTTGGTCAGGGTAATCGGGCATCTGGACGCGCGGTTTGCTGCGCCAGCTCGAGGTGCTCCAGTCTGTCATCTTTCTACTCCGCTCCACAGCGCCGAGTGTCGGCACTTCGTGATCTTTCTCTATACAAAGGCGCGGGGAAAGTGACCAGAACCGAAATGCGCCCTATTGACGTGGCGTGAGGCCCGTGGGCAATGTTTCCGGCAAGTTCTGGCGGCCATGGCACATGTCGGCAGAGACGACCTGAATAGAAAGACGCCGTGATGTCCCAACCGCGCCCGGCCACCCGCATGCCCCCCCAGACCGACAAGCCGCGGCGCTTCGTCTTTGTGTTGTTGGAGAATTTCACACTTCTGAGCTTTGCCTCGGCGGTGGAATGCCTGCGGATCACCAACCGTATGCTCGAACGCGAGGTCTATGAATGGCGGGTCGTGGGCGAAAGCGGTGAGACCTGTGCAAGCTCCTCCGGTGCGGTTTTCGCGCTGGACGGCGGGCTTGAGGAGTTGGGCCGCGACGATACCATCATGATCTGCGGCGGCATCGGCGTGCAGGCCGCGACCACCAAAAAGCTGCTGGCATGGCTGCGCCGCGAGGCGCGCAAGGGACTGGTTGTCGGCGGGCTGTGCACCGCGGCGCATACGCTGGCCAAGGCGGGTCTGCTCGACGGCAAACGCGCCACGATCCATTGGGAGAATCAGGACAGTTTCGGCGAGGAATTCGAAGAGGTCATTTTGACGAAATCGGTCTTCGTGGTCGACGGCAACCGGCTGACCACGGCGGGCGGCACGTCTTCTTTGGACATGATGCTAAAACTCATCGCCGATGATCACGGTGAGGAGACGGCCAACGCCGTGGCGGATCAGCTTATTTATTCCTCGATCCGCACCGACCAAGACACGCAGCGCCTGTCGGTGCCCACGCGAATCGGCGTGCGCCATCCGAAGCTTTCCCAAGTAATTCAGCAGATGGAGCGCAACATCGAAGAGCCGATCAGCCCCTCCATCCTCGCCCGTGACGTGGGCATGTCGACCCGCCAGCTAGAGCGTCTGTTTCGGCGCTACCTGAACCGCAGCCCAAAACGTTACTATATGGAATTGCGGCTGCAAAAGGCGCGCAACCTGTTGATGCAGACGGATATGAGCGTGATCAACGTGGCGCTGGCCTGCGGCTTTGCCTCGCCCTCGCATTTCTCGAAATGCTACCGGGCGCATTACCAGACCACGCCTTATCGTGAGCGCGGCAGCCAATCCACCCGGCAGCCCGCCTGAGCGTCAAGGCGTGATCCGGTAGACGGTGCCGTTGACCTCTGAGATGAACCAGATCCCACCCTCGGGCCCTTCGACGACATCGCGCACGCGGGCGGTCTCGGCGGTCTTGATCTGCGCCACTTCTTCCAGCGGCGTGCCGCTTAGCCCGGCGATATAGTCGAACTTGAGCGAGCCGACGAAGATGTCACCCTCCCATTTAGGAAAAAGCGCGCCGGAATAGACCATCAGCCCCGCAGGCGCGATGGAGGGATCCCAGTAGAATTCGGGCTGCGCCATGCCCTCTTTCGTCCTGCCCTCACCGATCTTCGCGCCCGAATAGTGTTCCCCGTAGGAAATCACGGGCCAGCCGTAATTCGTGCCCTTGGTGATGCGGTTCACCTCATCCCCGCCCTTGGCACCGTGTTCCGACACCCAAAGCCGTCCCTCCAGATCCAGCCCCGCCCCTTGCGGGTTGCGATGGCCGTAGGACCAGATTTCGGGCAGCACGTCGGGCGTGTCGACAAAGGGATTGTCATCGGGGACCGAGCCGTCGCGGTTCACGCGGATGATGCTGCCGTTATGGGTGCTGCGGTCCTGCGCCGCCGGACGATCACCGCGTTCGCCGATGGTCACCAGCAGCGTACCATCCGGCGCTTCGACCACGCGCGAGCCGAAGTGCTGGCCGCCGCTGCTGCCCGGCTTCATGGCGAAAAGCTCGGTCAGGTTTTCCAGACTGCGGGTATCCTCTGACAGACGCGCGCTTGCCAAAGCCGTCCCCGCGCCGCCGCCCTCTTGGGGTTTGGCATAGGTCAGGAATAGCAGGCGGCTTTGCGCGAAATCCCCGGACAAGGTGATGTCCAACAGACCGCCCTGCCCGACCACGGCGACCTCCGGTAGGCCCGAGACTTCGTGCCGTGTGTCGTCCTTTTGATAGATCAAACGTCCGGCCTTTTCGGTCACCAACAGACCGCCACCGGGCAAGGGAGCAACGCCCCAAGGGGCATCGAGATCCTCGGCCATGGGGGTGATCGTGAGACCGCTCTGCGCTGTGGCGGCGCCCGCGGCGCAGAGGCTGCCGAGGCTGATGAAGGCGGCGGTGGCGAGGTGTTTTGCGCGGGTCATAGACAGGCTCCTTTGGGCATGGGGGCTTGGTTCAAGACATAGCCAGCGCACCGCCCATTTCCACCATCGTTCCCGGTCCACGCGAAAACCCGCCCGCGAAAAACACTTTATAAATCGCCTTTTCTTTTTCGAAACCACGACCTAACGTTCGATCAGAACGAGAGTTCAACTAAGGGAGAGTACCAAATGAAAAAAATTCTGATGGCCACAACGGCCGTTGCCCTGCTCGCCACTGGCGCGCATGCGGAAGACACTAAAATCGGCATTCTGCTGGGCTTCACCGGCCCGCTGGAATCGTTGGCCAATGACATGGCCGCCGGTGCCGAACTGGCGATTTCCGAGGTTAACGAGAGCGGCATGTTCCTCGACGGGGCCACCGTTTCGTCCGAGCGTGGCGACACCGGCTGTATCGACGCGGGCCTTGCCGTGGCATCGGCTGAGCGTCTGATCACCTCCGACCGCGTGAGCGGCATCGTGGGCGGCATGTGCTCGGGTGAAACCACCGCCTCGCTGCAAAACGTCGCCATCCCGAACGGCATCGTGATGATCTCGCCCTCTGCGACATCCCCGGCCCTGTCGACGGTCGAAGACAACGGTCTGTTCTTCCGCACATCGCCGTCGGACGCACGTCAGGGTCAGGTGATGGCCGACATCCTGAACGACCGTGGCATCAAGGAAGTCGCCGTCACCTATACCAACAACGACTATGGTAAAGGTTTGGCCGACAGCTTTGAGACCGCCTACAAAGAATCCGGCGGCACCGTGACCATCAACACCTCGCATGAAGACGGCAAAGCGGACTACTCCGCCGAAGTCGGCGCGCTGGCCTCTGCCGGTGGTGAGGTTCTGGTCGTGGCAGGCTATGTCGACCAAGGTGGCGCGGGCATCGTGAACGGTGCGCTGGACGCCGGTGCATTCGACGTCTTCATGTTCCCCGACGGCATGGTCTCCGACACGCTGGAAGAGAAATTCGCCGAGATCGCGGATGGCTCCTTTGGTCAGAACCCGAGTGCTGCTGGCGAAGGCCCGGACAACTACAAGAAGATGGGCAAGGAAGCCGGTTTCGAGCCGACCAACGCCTTCTCGCCTGAATCCTATGACGCGGCAGCGCTGATGCTGCTGGCGATGCAGGCCGCAGGCTCCAACGATCCGGCGGAGTACAAGGAAAAGGTGATGGAAGTCGCCAACGCACCGGGTGAAAAAATCCTGCCGGGTGAACTGGGCAAGGCGCTTCAGATCATCAAAGACGGCGGCGACGTGGACTATGTCGGTGCCTCGGCGGTCGAGCTGATCGGACCGGGCGAGAGCGCGGGCAACTACCGCGAGATCGAGATGAAGGACGGCAAGATGGTCACGGTCGGCTACCGCTGATCCACGCCACCATCTAACCGCTAAGAGAGGCCCGGTCGCAGTGCGATCGGGCCTTTTGCTTAGGAAATCGACTTTTCTTCCGGGGATGCAGCCAGTACAAATCCCCTATTGAGGACGTGGAAAACACGTCCCGTCTGGGAGGACAGGATGAAAAAGCAACGTATGGCCGTCTCGGTCAGGGCTTTGGGCATGTATTTTGCTGAACGTGATTTCGGCAATACGGCGCAATCTGCCTCTGACAAGGCAGCGCAGGGCTTTCTTCAGATCAGGACCGCAGCGGTCCCTTCCAAGAATCTCAGCACATTGTAAACAGGTATGGCGGCGCGCATCTGCCTGCGCGGCCCATATGACGACCAATAAAAACCAGCCACAAGGTGGCGGACACGGGGATGGACATATGATCGTCGTAGACGACGTACACAAACACTTCGGCGGGTTTCACGCCGTCGACGGGGCGAGCCTGTCGATCAAGAAAGGATCGATCACTGGTTTGATCGGCCCAAATGGCGCGGGGAAAACCACGCTGTTCAACGTAATTGCCGGCGAGCTTCAGCCCACATCGGGCCGCGTCACCATGGATGGGGAGGACATCACCGGCCTGCCCCCGCATGAGCTTTTCCACAAGGGGCTGCTACGCACCTTCCAGATCGCGCATGAGTTTTCTTCGATGTCCTGCCGCGAGAACCTGATGATGGTGCCGGGCAACCAGTCTGGCGAGACGCTGTGGAACACATGGTTCGGCACCAAGCGCATCGCCAATGAGGAACGCGCGCTCAAGGCCAAGGCCGATGAGGTGCTGGAGTTTCTGACCATCGAACATCTGGCCGAACAGAAGGCGGGCCAGATCTCGGGCGGGCAGAAAAAGCTGCTGGAGCTTGGCCGCACCATGATGGTCGACGCCAAGATCGTTTTTCTGGACGAGGTCGGCGCGGGTGTGAACCGGACGCTGCTGAACACCATCGGCGATGCCATCATCCGCCTTAACCAAGAGCGCAATTACACTTTCGTCGTGATCGAGCATGACATGGATTTCATCGGCCGCCTTTGCGACCCGGTGATCTGCATGGCCGAGGGCCACGTGCTGGCCGAAGGCACGCTGGATGAGATCAAGGCGAACGAACAGGTGATCGAGGCCTATCTCGGCACCGGGCTGAAGAACAAGGACAAGGTAGGCGCATGAGCAATGATCCCTACGGCGACCGCGGCAACAAAGATTGGTCGGTCGGCAACGCGAAGGGCCAAGGCAGCATCATGCCCAAGGCCAGCGGCAAAACCCACCCCGCCCCCGGCGGCCCCTTCCTGATTGGTGACGGCATGACGGCGGGCTACGGCAACGGCCCCGACATCCTGCATGACTGCACCATCGCCGTGGACCGCGGCGAGATCGCGGTGATCGTCGGCCCCAACGGGGCGGGCAAATCCACCGGCATGAAGGCGGTCTTCGGCATGCTCGATATGCGCAAGGGCCATGTGCGGCTGGATGGTGAAGACATCACCGAACTCAGCCCGCAGGACCGTGTGGCCAAGGGCATGGGCTTCGTGCCCCAAACCTCGAACATTTTCACCTCAATGTCGGTCGAAGAGAACCTTGAGATGGGCGCTTTCATCCGCCGCGATGACTTTCGCGATACGATGGCACAGGTCTATGACCTTTTCCCGATCCTTAAGGAAAAGCGCCATCAGGCGGCGGGTGAACTGTCGGGCGGGCAACGCCAGCAGGTGGCCGTGGGCCGCGCGCTGATGACCCAGCCCAAGGTGCTGATGCTGGATGAGCCGACGGCGGGTGTCTCGCCCATCGTCATGGACGAGCTTTTCGACCGGATCATTGAGGTTGCCCGCACCGGCATCCCGATCCTGATGGTCGAACAGAACGCCCGTCAAGCGCTTGAAATCGCGGACAAAGGCTATGTGCTTGTGCAGGGGGCGAATGCCTTTACCGGCACCGGCAAAGAGCTTTTGGCCGATCCTGAAGTCCGCAAATCGTTTCTGGGGGGCTGAACATGGATCTGCTCAACGCTTTCATTGCACTTTCGAACTATGTGCTCATTCCGGGCATCGCCTATGGCTCGCAGCTGGCGCTTGGCGCGCTTGGCGTGACGCTGGTCTACGGCATCTTGCGGTTTTCCAACTTCGCCCATGGCGACACAATGGCCATGGGCACCATGGCGACGATCCTGATGACATGGCTGTTCCAGTCCATGGGCCTCAGCCTCGGCGTGCTGCCGACGGCGCTTCTGGCCCTGCCCTTCGGCATCGCCTTTACCATGCTGCTGGTGCTCGGCACCGACAAGGTGGTCTACAAGTTCTACCGTGAACAGAAGGCCAAGCCGGTGATCCTCGTGATTGTCTCTCTCGGCGTGACCTTCATCTACAACGGGATCACCCGCTTCATCATCGGCGCGGATGACCAGAACTTCCTTGACGGCCAGCGCTTCATCATGTCGGCGCGGGATTTCAAAGAGATGACTGGCCTGCGCGAAGGTCTTGCCTTTAAGACCACCCAAGGCATCACCATCGTTACCGCGATCATCGTCGTGGCGCTGCTGTTTTGGTTCCTTAACAAGACGCGGGCGGGCAAATCCATGCGCGCCTATTCCGATAACGAGGATCTGGCGCTCTTGTCGGGCATCAACCCCGAGCGTGTGGTGATGATCACATGGATGATCGTGGCCGCCTTGGCGACGATTGCGGGCACGCTTTATGGTCTTGATAAGTCGTTCAAACCCTTCACCTATTTCCAACTTCTGCTGCCGATCTTCGCAGCGGCCATCGTCGGCGGGCTCGGCTCTCCGGTCGGGGCGATCGCGGGCGGTTTCGTGATCGCATTCAGCGAGGTCACGATCACCTACGCGTGGAAAAAGGTGCTGGGCTATGTGATGCCCGAAGGGTTGCAGCCGGACGGCTTGGTGCAGCTCATGAGCACGGATTACAAATTTGCGGTCAGCTTCGTCATTCTTCTGATCGTTCTGCTGATCAAGCCCACCGGCCTGTTCAAGGGGAAATCGGTATGACCCAGACTGTGAAAAACACGATCCTTTTCGCGATCATCGCCTTGATGATCATCTACACCGGCTTTGCGCAAAGCTGGAACTCGGCTCTGCTGATCATCGCCATGGGTCTGATCTCTTCGATCATGGCGCTTGGGGTGAACCTGCAATGGGGCTTTGCGGGCCTGTTCAACGTGGGCGTCATGGGGTTTGTGGCGCTTGGCGGTCTGGCGGCTGTGCTGGTTTCCATGCCCCCGACCGAGGGCGCTTGGTCCACCGGTGGTTTCGCCATTCTGGGGGCGCTGGCGCTTGGGGCGGCCACCGTGGTGGCGGCGGTCATGCTGATGAAACGGATGGCCCCGGGCACGCTGCGCACGCTTTCGGTGATCGCGGTCTTGGTCATCGGTTTCTTCATCTTCCGCGCCCTGCTCGACCCCGCCGTTCAGGCGGTCGAGGCGATTAACCCCGCGCAGACCGGCTATCTCGGGGGTCTTGGCCTGCCGGTGCTGATCTCTTGGCCCGTGGGCGGTCTCTTTGCCGCTGGCGCGGCGTGGCTGATCGGCAAGACGGCCCTTGGCCTGCGGTCGGACTATCTGGCGATTGCGACGCTGGGGATCGCCGAGATCATCATCGCGGTCCTAAAGAACGAAGACTGGATGAGCCGCGGCGTGAAGAACGTGATCGGCCTGCCCCGCCCCGTGCCTTACGAGATCGACCTGCAAAACAACCCCGCCTTCGTGGAACGTGCGGCGGGCCTTGGCTTTGATCCCGTGGATGCCTCGACGCTCTGGGTCAAACTGCTCTATATCGCGCTCTTCGCGGCGGTGCTGATCGTCCTGTTGTGGATGAGCCAGCGTGCGCTGCACTCCCCTTGGGGCCGGATGCTGCGTGCGATCCGTGACAACGAAGTCGCGGCAGAGGCCATGGGCAAGGACGTGACCGCGCGGCATTTGCAGGTCTTCATCCTCGGCTCCGCGATCTGCGGCATCGCGGGGGCGATGATGACGACGATGGACAGCCAGTTGACGCCCGGCACCTACCAGCCGCTGCGCTTTACCTTCCTCATTTGGGTGATGGTGATCGTCGGCGGCTCGGGCAACAACTTCGGCGCGATCCTCGGCGGCTTCCTGATCTGGTTCCTCTGGGTGCAGGTCGAGCCGATGGGCCTGTGGCTGATGAACCTGATCACCGCGGGCATGTCCGAAGGGTCGGCTCTGAAGGCCCATCTGATCGAGAGCGCGGCGCATATGCGGCTTTTGACCATGGGCATCGTGCTGCTTCTTGTCCTGCGCTTCAGCCCGCGCGGGTTGATCCCCGAGCGGTAAATCCCGCTGAGATTCACGATATAAAAAGGGGCGCGGTCGCAATACCGCGCCCCTTTTTCATTTCTCAGGCCGCTTCAGCGCCCCTTGAACAATCCGCCCAAGATGCCGCGCACGATACGGCGCCCGGTGGTGCCTTTCAGCTCTTTGATCACCGCGCTCGCGATGGCATCTCCGAAACCGTCTGTCGCCTTGCGGCTTGACCGGCTGCCGCCGCTGCGCGCCCCGCCATAGCGGCGGGCCTTCTGGAATTCTCGCGCGACCGCGTCCTCGGCCTCTGCCGCGGCTTCGATCTTTTCCGCCTCTTTGGCCGCCGCCTCCGCGCGGGCCTTCAGCATTTCATAGGCTGACTCGCGGTCCTGCACGGTCTCGTATTTCCCTGCCAGATCGGAGTCCGCCAGCACCGCCGCACGCTCCGCCACGGTGATCGGGCCGAGCCGCGAAGACGGCGGTCGGATCAAGGTACGCTCCACCACGCCCGGCACGCCCTTGCGTTGCAGCATGGAGGTCACGGCCTCCCCAACACCGACCTCGCGGATCGCCCCTTCGGTGTCGAAGCGCGGGTTCTCGCGGTAGGTCTCGGCGGCTTGGCGCAGTTCCTTACGGTCCCGCGCGGTAAAGGCGCGTAGCGCGTGTTGGAAGCGGTTGCCAAGCTGGCCGAGGATATCGTCGGGCACATCGGCGGGGTTCTGGGTCACGAAATAAACCCCGACGCCTTTGGAGCGGATGAGCCGCGCCACCTGTTCCACTTTGTCGACCAGCGCCTTGGGCGCATCGTCGAACAGCAGATGCGCCTCGTCGAAGAAGAACACGAGCTTGGGTTTGTCGGGGTCGCCCACCTCGGGCAGTTCCTCGAACAGTTCGGACATGAGCCACAGCAGGAAAGTCGCATAGAGTTTGGGCGAGGCCATGAGCTTGTCAGCGGCGAGGATGTTGATCCGCCCGCGCCCTTCGGCGTCGCAGCGCATGAGGTCCGAGAGCGCCAGCGCCGGCTCGCCAAACAACTGCGCGCCGCCTTGGTTCTCCAGCACCAGCAGCCGCCGTTGAATGGTGCCGACGGAGGCGGTCGAGACATTGCCATAGCGCAGCGCCAAGTCCTTTGCATTCTCGCCCACCCAGACCAGCAGGGATTGCAGGTCTTTCAGGTCCAAAAGCGGCATCCATTCCTCATCGGCCACGCGGAAGGCGATGTTCAGGATGCCCTCCTGCGCCTCAGACAGGCTGAGCAACTGCGCGATGAGCAGCGGTCCCATCTCGGATACCGTGGTGCGGACGGGATGGCCCTGCTCACCAAAGAGATCCCAAAAGGTGACCGGGAAGGATTGATAGCTATAGTCATCAAAGCCGATCTTGGCCGCGCGTTCGGTGAAAGCGCCGTGCAGTTTGGCGGCCTCGCTCCCCGCGACGGCAAGGCCGGACAGATCGCCCTTCACATCCGACAAGAACACCGGCACCCCGGCATTGGCAAAACCCTCAGCAAGGATTTGCAGCGTCACCGTTTTGCCCGTGCCCGTCGCCCCCGCGATCAGCCCGTGACGGTTGGCATAGCCGAGATCGAGGAATTGCTTTGTCGCATGGTCGGGACCGCCGCCGCCGATAAAGATGTCACTGCTCACGCTGGGGCCTTTCTGTCAATTTTAGCCATTCGTCCGTTCCACTAGAGCATACAAACTTAACCTTTGCGCGCCATAGTGAAGGCATCCCGCTCGCATGTCCTTTTATCGGGCGGGTGTACTTCCTCCCTGTTAGACTTGGCCGCGCCTTCGGGTGCGGCCCTTTTTCTGACTGGGGCCGTGCTAAAACCCTGACAGATTGTCGCATTTTTCCTGTTGACCGGCATCACGCGCTTGCCTAACGTGGCATTAATAAGTCGGCCCAGTCCGACGGGGAGAAAGTACACGGAAAGGGGGCGCGCTGCGTCCCCTTTTGCATTTCTGGCGTTTAAGCCTCTGACATCGCGGGAAAACCGCGATTGCGGGGTCGGCATGAAATTGCCCGAACCTTGATCGAAATGCGGCCCTTGGCACTGACAATCCCGGGGCGGCGTGGTAAGGGGCGGTAACGCAACAAATGTGGATATGACATGAGCAAGTTTATGACCGCCCTGCCGCTTTGTGCAGCGCTTGCACTGACGGCCCCAATGACGGCTTTCGCCCAGACCGCCACGGAAGAAGACACCGCCCAGACCGAAGATCAGCAGCCCCAGCCCGGCACCAGCGGCAATGCTTCGCAGATCGAAGAGCAGCTGAGCCTCGGTGAAGATGCGGACAAAGACCCCGATCTGGGCAAGCCCTACACCAAGAAAGAGATCGGTGCTTGGGAGATGCGCTGCATCAAGACCGAAGAAGAAGTCGACCCCTGCCAGATGTACCAGCTCCTCGCCGATGGCGAAGGTGCGCCGGTTGCCGAAGTCTCGCTCTTCCGGCTGCCCGATGGGGGGCAGGCCAAGGCCGGTGCCACGGTTGTCGTCCCGCTTGAGACCGCCCTGCCCGCGCAGCTGACCCTGTCGGTCGACGGTGGCAAGGCCCGCCGCTATCCCTATGCCTTCTGCAACCCCGTGGGCTGCTATGTGCGCATGGGCCTGACCGATGCCGATATCGGTGCTTTCAAACGCGGCAAGGAAGCGGTGCTGACCATCGTGCCCGCTCTCGCACCGGATCAGGAAGTGAAACTGACACTCTCGCTCGACGGCTTCACTGCCAGCTACGACGAAGTTTCGGTCATCGAACAGTAAGACCGGATTTTACCGATTTGAATGCCGCTCCCGACCTCGGGGGCGGCATTTTTTATGGTCGTGCGTGGATCAGGCGCTCCGCAGCGCCAGAACGGCATTCATCCCGCCAAAGGCGAAGGCATTGCTAAGCGCCACATCGATCTGCGCCTCGCGCGCCTCATTGGGCACCACGTCGAGCGCGCATTCCGGGTCGGGTTCCTCATAGCCAATGGTCGGCGCGATCACCCCGTCGCGCAGCGCCATGATACAGGCCAAAAGCTCGACCGCGCCGGTGCCACCGATGATATGTCCATGCATCGATTTGGTGGAAGAGATCATCAACTGGTCCGCATGGGTGCCGAAAACATCCGCCACGGCGGCGCATTCGGTCTTGTCATTCGCCGCGGTCCCGGTGCCATGGGCGTTGATATAGCCGACCTCTTCGCGGTTGATCCCCGCATCGGCCAGCGCCCCTTCCATCGCCCGCGCGGCTCCCGCCTTGGAGGGCATGACGATATCGCTGGCATCCGAGGTCATGGCGAACCCCGCGACTTCGCAGAGGATCTCGGCTCCCCTCGCGCGCGCGTGTTCATAGTCTTCAAAGACAAAGACCCCCGCCCCCTCGCCCTGCACCATTCCGTTGCGATTGGCCGAGAAAGGGCGGCAGGCATCGCGGCTCATCACGCGCAGCCCTTCCCAAGCCTTCACCCCGCCGAAGCAGAGCATGGATTCCGATCCACCCGTTACCATCACCGGGCTCATGCCGGAGCGAACCATCGCTAAAGCCTGTGCCATGGCGTGGTTCGACGAGGCACAGGCGGTGGAGACGGTGAAAGACGGCCCGCGCAGGTTCCATTCCATGCTGACATGGCTGGCGGCGGCGTTGTTCATCAGCTTGGGCACCACGAAGGGATGCACCCGGTTTTTGCCCTCTTCGTAGACCGCGCGGTAATTGTCGTCCCATGTCGAAACACCGCCCCCCGCCGTGCCAAGCACAACCCCTGCGCGGGCGGCCAACTCATCGGTGAAGGTCAGGCCCGATTGTTCGATCGCCTCGCGGGCGGCGGTGAGGGTGAATTGCGTGAACCGATCGTAAAGCGCGATTTGCTGGCGGTTGTAGCGGCCCTCGGCCTCGAACCCGCGCACCTGACCGCCGATGCGGATGGCCAGCCGCTCCACATCCCGGAACTCAAGCGGACCGATGCCGCATTTGCCCTCGCGCATGGCCGCCAGCGTTTCGGGCACCGACAGGCCCAGAGCGTTGATCGTGCCCGCGCCGGTGATGACAACGCGCCGCATCGCTCAGCTCTGTTCGGCTTGCAGCCGTTCCACCCCGGCGACGATGCTGCGCACGGTCGAGATGTCGAAATCGCTTTCGCTGGGGCTGTTGGCGTTGAAAGGCACGTTGATGTCGAATGTCTCTTCAATGGCAAAGATGCATTCCACGACCCCCATGCTGTCGATCCCGAGGTCTTCAAGCGTGCTGTCGAGCGTGACATCCTCCGGCTCGATCATGGCCTGTTCGGCGAGGATGGTAATGACCTGATCCTGAGTGCTCATGCGCGTCCCCCAACATATGTCCGCGGCAGGTTTAGTCAGCCTTGTCGGCTTTGGAAACCACCTTTTGCAGGGCCGCGACATCACGCAGCAGCTTGGGCAAACGGCGCAGCGCTTTGTAGATCTCGGTCTGCTTGCTCATTTGGGTGGCGGGGTAGCCCAACATGGTGCGCCCCTCGGGCACGTTGGAGAGCACAATGGTCCCCCCGCCCGCGATCACCCGGTCGCCAATGGTGATGTTGTCGGCCAGACCGACCTGCCCGCCGAGCACCACATTGTCGCCCACGCGGGTCGAGCCGCCAACGCCCGCCTGCCCGCAGAGCAGGCAGTTTTTGCCGATCACCGCGTTGTGGCCGATATGCACGAGGTTGTCGATTTTCGTGCCGTCGCCGACCTGCGTGTCGCGAATGGTGCCGTTGTCGATGGTGGAACCCATGCCCATTTCGACATCCGCGCCGATGGTCACAGCGCCAAGCGAATGGATACGGGTCCAAGGCTGCGGGGCGGCATCTCCCTGATCGCCGAGCGTTTGCCGCGCGCTTTCCACGGTGGACAGCTCAGCCGTGACGAAAGAGAAACCGTCGCCGCCCAAGCGCACGCCCGATTGGGCAATGAAACCCGATCCGATGGTGACCCGCGCGCCAATGCTGACATGTTCGCGCAGAAAACAGCCATCGCCCAATGTCGCATCCACGCCGACAAAACACAGCGGCCCGATGACGCTGCCCGCGCCGATCCGCGCCCCGGCAGAGATCACCGCCAACGGACCGACCGAGACGCCCTCGCCTAGCACGGCCTCGGGGTCGATCACGGCTGTAGGATGGATGCCCGGCTTGAACCCCTGCCCCTTGTCGAGCATCCGCGTCACGCCAGAAAGCGCATATCGTGGGCGGTTGGGCAGGATCGCGGCCTTCAGGCCCAAAGCGCGCCAATCGGCACCTTCCCAAAGCATCGCCACTTCGGCGGCACCATCGGTGAGGCTGCTGGCATAGCGCGGGTCCATCGCCAGCGCCATTTCGCCATGTTTCGCGCTGGCCGGTTCGGCCACGCCGCTGACCATGAGTTCGATGTCGCCCTCGGCGCTGGCGCCGACGGCTTTGGCGATTTGCTGAACACTATAGGTCATTCCGGGCGGCCCTTACTTGTTGCGCGCCCGAGAGTTACCCCTGAACGCCGCGCAAGGCCACCCCCGCCTTGGAGAGCGCGTTCCAGATCAGCGCATCCCGGCCATATACGTCATCGCGGTATTCGGTATGGCCACGGGCGTTGGTCACGGCGGTGCGGTAGATCAGATGCACCGGCACCTGCTCTTCAAGAACAACCCGTGTCTCACGGCCACTGCGCAGAATGGCTTGAAACTCACCTTCGGGATCCGCCGATTGCGGGGCCAGCAGCGCATAGGCGAACTCAAACGGTTCGGCCAGACGCACGCAGCCATGGCTAAAGGCACGCACATCGCGGGCAAACAGGCTCTTGGCCGGGGTGTCATGCAGGTAGATGTTGTATTTGTTGGGGAACATGAACTTCACCAGACCCAAGGCATTTGTCTTGCTGGGTGGTTGGCGCATGGAGAAGGGGAAGGTCCGCGCGGTGTAGCGGTTGAAGTTCACCGCGCCGCGGTTCACCTTGCGGCCCCGGCTGTCGGTAATCTCGATATGGTTGACCGCATAGGGGTTGCGCTTGAGCTGCGGCAGGTATTCCCCAGTGACGATCGACCGCGGTACATACCAGCTGGGATTGACCACCATATGCTCCATCACGTCAGAAAATTCGGGCGTCGGGCGGTCCTCGCGCGCGGCCCCCACGACCGAGCGGGTCTGGAAGGTGATCTTGCCATCGTCGATGATCTTGGCCGAGAAGTCGGGGATGTTCACAAGGATATGGCGTTTGCCGCGGTCGGTGTTGAACCAACGCTCACGCTCGAGTGCGACCATAACCGACTGCAACCGCTGCTCGACGCCGATGTTGATCTGCTTCATCGTGGCCGGACCCGCGACGCCGTCGGTGTTCAGCCCATGGGCCTGTTGGAACTGGCGCACGGCTTCGGTCAGGCTGGCGTCATAGCCCATGGCGTTGGACCGCTTCAGAAAGCCCATGGCGATCAGACGGTTGCGCAGGGCAATCACGTCATTTCCGGTATCGCCCGGCTCGAGTTTACCCGCAGGCACCGAGGGGCCCCAGCCGCCCTGCGAGAGCAGCTTTTCCATCGCGATCTTCTCTTTCAGCAGCGCATTATACTCAAGGCTGCGCGGCGGCAGGGCGCGGAAATAAGCGGAAGGCGTGGATTTGGGCAGGTCTTGCAGATAGGTCTTGCGGTCACGGTATGGAATTTCGCGCACGATCTGGCTGATGATCCGTTTGGGGATCAGCACACCGGTCTGCACGTCGCGGGCATAGCGCAGGAACACGCGGCTCAACTCCACCTCGGCGAATCCCCGATCACGCGGGGTCTTGGCCGTGCGCAGCATCTCCAAGACGGCATCGGGGTTGTAGCGGGTGACCGGCAGGCCATGATCATCCGCCGTGGTGATCGCCCGCATCAGTTCCGACCGGCGCGCACGGTGCTCTTCGGCGGCCCCGGTCCAGATGGCGGTATAATCGTTCTCGCGGTAGAAGGCCGCGATGTCATCGTCTTGGGCAGCAGCTTCGGCGACGGCTTGTTTGAAGGCGGTGACCTGCGCCGTGGCAGGCGCGGCAAGCACCAGTGTCGAAATCAACAGGGCAAACCCTGCGATGAATTTGGACAGTTGCCGTGAAAAAGTCGCGCTGAAACCCATGTCGTACCCCGTGAATATACCATTGCCGCCGCGCGACCCTATTGCCTGCCCGGTTTGCCAATAATACTACGCGCAAGTCCATTCAAATTTCCGTTCGCAGGAAAAACGCGTGATGGCCTGTGCGGATTGCGCATCGGTCGCCCCTGCAAATATTGGGTTTTTTAACCGCATTGCGCAAAAACTTGCCTAAATTTGAACCACTCGGGAACCATTCCGATTCAGCCCTTGGTCAGGTTTTCCCGCTATGCAATAACAATGTTGCATCTGGGGATGAGATGAATGGCCCATGTAACATCTTGGGTAACTTAGGCAGACGACGGGACAGAGACACATGACAGGCAAAAGCTCCTCGGGGATGACCCGGCGCGCCCTTCTCGGCGCATTCGCAGCAACCACCGTTGCAGCAGCTCCTACCTTCTCGAACGCAGCAGGCTTTCTGCGGGGCGCAGGCGACATTCGCCGCATCCGCATGTATTCGGGCCGCACCGGTGAGCGGTTGGACATGATCTATTGGATCGAAGGCCACTATATCAAAGACGCCTTTGCCGAAATCAATCATTTCATGCGCGACTGGCGGACCGACGATGTCATCAACATGGACCTGCGCACCATCGATATCATGGCCGCGTCGCACAATCTGCTGGATGTGAATGAGCCCTATATGCTCCTCTCCGGCTACCGCAGCCCGAAAACCAATGCGATGCTGCGCTCCCGTTCCAGCGGTGTGGCCAAGAATTCGCTGCACCTCAAAGGTCAGGCCGCTGACCTGCGCCTCGCCTCGCGCTCGGTGCATCAGGTGGCCCGCGCGGCGATGGCTTGTCGCGGTGGCGGCGTCGGGCGCTACTCCGGCTCCAACTTCACCCATATGGACTGCGGCACAGTGCGCAGCTGGGGCGGCTGATCGCAGCCTCTCCATCGGGATGAGTGAATTGTTAAGGGCGCCTTCGGGTGCCTTTTTTGTTGCCCGATTTTGTCGCCGGTGGGCTTTCGCTGGTCGTGGTACGGCTCTACGGTCGCGCCAAACACATGCCGGGGAGAGAGATGCAGATAGAAGCGGCGCGCATTGCGGTGATCGGTTTCGGGCCGCGCGGCCTTGGCGCGTTGGAGGCTCTGTCGCAACGGCTTACGGGGACCGAAGGGCGGATACAGATCGACATCTATGAACCCGGGCCCCATCCCGGCGCGGGTCCTAATTTCGCCCCCTCCGAGCCCGCCTATTGTCTGCTTAACATCCCTAACCGCGCCATCGCAATCCGCCCGCCAAAGGGGGCGCGGGTCGGGCATTTCGCGGAGTGGCAAGACCGCGCCGTAGATCCCGACAGTTTCCCCTCCCGCGCCGAAATGGGCCGCTACCTCATGGCGCGGCGGGACGATCTTTTTGCCCGGGGTTTTACGAAAACCGGCGTGACTTGCAGGGTGATCCCCGCCGCTGTGGCCCGCATCTCGCCCGAGGGGGCGGGTTGGTGCGTGCAATCGGAAAGCGGGGCGGAGGCGCCATATGACGAAGTCCTCCTCACCCTCGGGCAGCCCCCTGTCGAGCCGGACGCGCAATGGGCCGATTGGCAAGAGCACGCGGCGCGGAGCGAGGCGGAAGCCGCGCAGGCCTATCCAGCGGCGGAGCTGCGCGCGCGGGCGGCGGCATGGCGGGACAAGCACGTCGCGATCCGGGGCTTGGGGCTGTCGACCTATGATGTGTTGCGTGGTCTGACCATGGCACAGGGCGGGCGCTTCGACGCGGCGGGCTATCATGCCTCGGGCCGGGAGCCCTGCCGCATTCTGCCCTTCTCGCTCAACGGGCACCCCCCCTTCCCCAAGCCACAGGCTGCCGCTTTCGACGCGCTTTTCAATCCCACATCGGAAGAGACCGCAGGTTTCTCAAAAGCCGCCACGGCTGCGGTCAGTGCGGCATCTGAGGAGGCCCCTTCGTTGATCTCTGACGCCCTCCTGCCCGTGGTCGCGCGCATCCTCGCGCCTCACAATGTGCGGGCGGCGGAAATCGCGAACTGGCTCAAGGTGGAATGGTCAGACCCCGGCGCGCAGGACCAGTTGCCCCCAATGAAGGCGCTGCGCCATGGGATAGACTTGGCCACCGGAGAGGTCGCGCCGAGCATTGGCTACACGCTCGGGCAGGTTTGGCGCAAATGGCAGGACGCATGGCGCGCGGCCTTCAACCCGGGCAACGCGTCGCCCCAGACAGCCAAGCGGCTGATAGACTTCGATGAGGGGCTGAAACGATATTCCTACGGCCCGCCCCTGGCCTCTGCACGGGAGCTTTTGGCGCTGATCGACGCGGGGCTGGTCGACCTGTCCTTCGCCACTAATCCAGAGATCACGAATAGCGCGCAAGGCTGGACATTGCAGGTGAAGGGGCGCGCGGCGGAGGTGTCGGTCATCATCGATGCGGTGCTGCCTGTGCCGAACCTCTCGAGCATCGCAGCACCGCCCCTGCCTGATCTCATCTCCCAAGGTTTGCTCGCCCCGCTGTCATCCGATCTGGCCGCAGCGACCGTGCCTGACGGGACGCTGCGCGCCCGTGACGGACGCCCCGTGCCCGGCCTTTGCCTGCTGGGACGGCTGGCGCTCGGCAGTGTGACGGCGGTGGATTCCCTGCACGATTGCTTTGGCCTATCCGCCGACCGTTGGGCGCAGGGCGTGATCGACAGGCTGTCGGTTTGACGCGCTGCCGCTTGGCTACAACAGTTTGTGATCCGGCCCGCACGATGGAACGGCAAGGCGCTGAAACGGTTTCCCTTTCAACACGAGATTGAGGAATAGGGGAACGACGCAATGAAGAGACGACATTTCATCACCGGTGTAGCCGCCAGCGGTGCCGCATTCGGCGGTGTTCTTGCCACGCCTGCACTGGCGCATCCGCCCAAGGAAATGCCGAGCTATGACGTGCCGCCAGAGATGATGCCGCGCAAAGTGCCAATCGCGGCAGGCGCGCCGCCCTATGAAATCCACGTCGATCCCGACAATTTCGCGCTCTACTGGACTCTGCCCGACAATATGGCGTGGCGCTATACCGTGGGCGTGGGCCGCCCTGGTCTTTATGAATCCGGTGAGTTCTACGTCGGTGCCAAAAAGGAATGGCCGAGCTGGACCCCAACCCCGGGTATGATCGACCGCGAGCCGGAGAAATACAAGAAATACGCCGATGGTATGGAAGGCGGTTTGGACAATCCGCTGGGGTCGCGTGCCCTCTATCTCTTTACCGAGGAGCGCGGCGATACCTTCTTGCGCATCCATGGCACCAATGACCCCAGCACATTGGGCAAACGCGTCTCGAACGGCTGTGCCCGTCTGGTGAATGATCAGATGGCCGAGCTTTATGACCGCGTGCCGATGAACACCCGCGTGGTGCTTTACGAACCCATCGGCTGAGTTTTCTTTCGGCCACATCAAGCAGCCCGGAGCGGAGAATATCCGCTTCGGGCTTTTTTGTGCCTCTCGGTCGACCAGTAGGATTGAAACATTTCACACGGGCCAAAGAGGTTTGCCTGCGGTGGCGGCACACACGTTTCTGCGACGACTGTGTAACAGGTCTTGAACGCTCTTCGCGGGGCCGACTAGCGTCATGGGCCCCGGCCCAGGACGCAGGTATAACCTATTAATAACAGTATCTTATGCGGCTATGGCAATTTGTTACGATCTGATCGCGCTCGGTCTCGCTCTAACACTGGGCCGTGATCCGAGTTGCTTTGTAACCGCCCCTCGCCGCGCCTTAATATCATTGTATCGAACGGGCCTCCCGACCTCCCCGCCTCTCCCCAGAGCGAGAAAGCCGACGCCCTTTCCCAAACCTAAAAGGACTAGAACAATGAAACTCTTTATCGCAACCGCCGCCGCCACTCTGATCGCCACCGCGAGCTTCGCAGGCCAGTCGACACGCTACGAAGACCTGCGCTTGGACACGTCCCTAACGGCTGATGTCGTCCATGCCGCGGATGCCGGTGAAACCCGCCCTAATGAGCGCGCCGCTGACCTGCGGTTGGAAACATTCTCGGACGAGAGTGCGCCGGTCGCCACCTTCTCGACCAGCGGCCCCGTGAGCAGCTCGGGCGAAGGTTTCGCCTATGGTGGTTATGGCGCGGGCAACGACTCTCGCTAAGCTTTGACAGACAGAACTGAGAGAGCCCGGCCCGAAAGGTGCCGGGCTTTTCTACATGTGAAGCCGCATGGCCCGATGGGCAACAGCTTCTTTCTGCAAAAAAGGGAAAATGGCGGAGCGACAGGGATTCGAACCCTGGAGACGGTCTCCCGCCTACACACTTTCCAGGCGTGCGCCTTCGACCACTCGGCCACCGCTCCGTTGATGCGGGGTTTAGCTTGGGGGGACAGTGAGTTGCAAGAGCGAATTCCCCCCAGAGAGGATAAATTTATCTAACCGCCCAGATGAACATAGACACGGCGGTTCAAACGGCCCTTTTTCTCAATCTTTCCAAGGCGAAGCCCGCCGATCTCGCCGGTGCGGGCGACATGGGTGCCGCCGCAGGGTTGCAGATCGATGGGGTCCGGCGCCTCTCCGATGCGGATCAGGCGAATGTCCCCCCGTCCGCGCGGCGGGGCGACGGACATGGTTTTGATGAGTTCAGGCGCGGCATCCAATTCGGCTTCGGTGATCCAGTCCTCGCTCACCCGCGCATCGAGGGAGACGAAGTGGTTCAGCGCCTCCTCCAGTTCCTCGCGGTCCTGCGGCGCGTCGGGCATGTTGAAATCAAGCCGCCCGTGGGTGGCCGAAATCTGCCCCCCCGTCACGGGATGCGGGATCACGACCGACAGAAGGTGCAGCGCCGTATGAACCCGCATGTGCTTGTGGCGGCGGTCCCAATCGAGTTCCTGTTTCACGAATGCGCCCACCGGCGGCAAGGGACGCGGCTCTGCCGGGACCAGCGCGATGCCGCCGCTGTCTCGGTCGCGCACCGTGGTCGCGATGGTAAGCTCTTGCTTGTCCCAGGTCAGCCACCCGCTGTCGCCCGGCTGGCCGCCGCCCGTGGGGTAGAACAGGGAATTGTCCAAGATCACCCCACCTTCGGGCGTATGGGCCGCCACGCGGGCCGGGGCGTCGCGCAGGTAGGTCTCGGTCCGGTACAGCTCGCCCGTCATGCCTGCGGCTCCGGTTTTGTGTCATCTTCTATTTTCGGTGCTGCTTCGGCCTTCAGAGTCTCAGGGTTGCGCAGCCATAGGTCGCGTTGGGCAAAGGGAATTTCGATTCCTTCTTCTTTGAAACGCGCGGCGATGGCGTGGTTGATGTCATTCTTGACCTTCATCATCCAGTTCACGTCCCGCAGATAGCAACGCACCTCGAACTCCAACGCATCGGCCCCGAAGTTCAAGAACAGAACCGCGGGCGGCGGGTTGGTCAGCACGATGGGCTGCGCCTCGGCGATCTCTTGCAGGATGCCTTCGATCCGTTTGGTATCGGTGCCGTAAGCCACGCCCACGGGTACGATGAGGCGGCCCACGGTATTGCCGCGGGTGTAGTTGGTGACCGTGCCGCTGATCAGATCGGCGTTGGGCACGATCACATCGGTGCGGTCGAAGGTCTCGATCCTTGTGGAACGCACCGAGATGTCGCGCACATAGCCCATCTGGCCACCCACCTCGATCCAATCCCCTTCGGAGATCGGGCGTTCGATCAGCAGGATGATTCCGGAGACGAAGTTCGACACCACGTTTTGCAGGCCGAAACCGATACCGACGGAGAGTGCCCCGGCAACATAGGCCAGCGCAGAAAGGTCGATCCCCGCCCCGGTGATGGCGAGCAGCGCGGCGAGGAAAATCCCCACATAGCCGATCCCCGATACGATGGCGTTCTGCCCCCCGATGTCCATCCGCGTCTTGGGCAGGACGTTGCTGCGCAGCGCCCCTTGGATCAGTCGGGTGACGGCATAGCCGATCACGAAGATCACCGCGAAGGAGAGGAAATCCGTGGGACGGATCCGCGTCTCGCCAAAGGCGAAGCCGCGGCTGAACAGCGCCCAAAGCTCAGTCAGGTCGGTGACCCGCGCGCCCCATGCCAGCGCCATCACAGGCAGCGACAGCAGCAGCAGGATCAGGCCAAAGAAGACGGGCATCAGCGCGTCGCGCGCCTGCACCCCCTGCCCGGTCATGGCACCGTAAACATCGGCCAAGAAGCGTTGCAGCGTCATCACCAGCCCCAGAAGCACCAGCGTGGTGACATAGGGCGGCAGCAGCGAAACGGCGGCGTTGTAATAGCCGCTGATCAGCAAGAGGGGCGCGACCACGGCCACGATCATCGCGCCCAAGCCCAGCCCGCGCACGACGCGGTTCAGGGTCGAGGTCCGCGGCTCTTCGGCGGCGGAGACATCTTCTGTCACCGGATCGCTATAACCGCGCAGGATTTTCCCGATGCGGAACAGGGCAAAAGCGCTCAGCAGCATCACCGGCAGGCGCAGCACGGCCTCGGTGGTTTCCGCCGTTTGCTGGCCGTCGAAAATGGCGGTGATGATGGCGCCAATGATGACGGTGACGGTGATGATGCTGACGTAGAAACGAACCGCTTTGCGCTCAGCTGGGGGCAGCAGGATCAGCGCCTCGTCCTCATCGCGAGAGAACACCCGTTCGGCGACCCAGCGAACACCCAGCATCGCGCCGCCGATCACCGGGATCAGCTGCACAAGGGTCGAGCCGCGCGGGCCGAGCCAATCGGTTGCCAAGACGGCCATGGCCAGCAAAACCAGACCGACCGTGGGCAGGATGATCCGCAAAAGAGACACGACAAAGCGCCAGATGCCAAAGCCGCGCGCGCCGAATTGCTGAAGCCGCCCCACGATCGCGGTCGACCAATGGTGCCCGCGGAAAATCAGCACCAAACCCAGAATGGTGAAAGCCAGAACGGCAGGCAGAGAAGAGCGCAGGCTACGCCGCGCCGTATCGGCATCATCTGGGGCTTCGGCGGCAATTTCGCCAGCGGCGGTGGCCAGATCGTCCATCGCGGTGCGCCAATGCACCGGGTTAAGCGGCGTCGGCACCACCTCCATCAACTGCTCGGTCTGGCGTTCGCGCAAAGCAACGTCGATCTGCCCGATCAGCGCATCGGCGCGCAGATACGCCGCTTCGGCGCGTTGGACCGGTGTCAGCAGGGTGTTGAGCTGCCGGCTTAACTCTTCACGGTTGGCGGCGACTTCGGGCGATTCCGGCTCGGCCCCCTCGCCCTCCGGCGGGGTACCAAGCGCGGCCAATTGTTCGCGCAGCGCGCTGATCCGCGCCGCGTTCAGGTTGCGCGCCGCATCGAATTCGGCGCGGTAATCCACCAGCCGGGCGCGCTGCACCTCCAGCATGGTTTCGGTGGTCTCGGGCGCGTCAATCGCCTCTTCAGCCGAAGAGGCGACGGTTTCCCATTGGTCGAAATCCGGCAGAGCCGGTTCCTGTGCGACAGCAGCGCCGGTCAGCCAGACCAGCAACGCGGTAAGGCCGAGGGCGAAGCGGAGCATTTGAGTCATGTATCCTCGAAAACACCTGGGATGGATTGCGGTGCGGCATCAAGCCAACCGGGCGTCGGCAGCCCCTTTTCGCGCAGGAACTCGGGATTAAAGAGCTTGGATTGATAGCGCGTGCCGAAGTCGCAAAGCACGGTCACGATGGTATGGCCCGGCCCCATCTCTTTCGCCAGACGCATGGCCCCGGCGACGTTGACGCCCGAGGATGCACCAAGGCAGAGCCCCTCGTTCTCCAGTAGATCAAAGACGACCGGCAGGGCTTCTTCGTCCGAGATATTGTAGGAATAGTCGGGCTTGAACCCTTCCAGGTTCGCAGTGATCCGCCCCTGCCCGATGCCTTCGGCGATGGAACTGCCTTCGGACTTCAACTCGCCCTCAGTATAGTAGCTGTGCAGCGCGGCCCCATCGGGATCGGCAAGCGCGATTTTGACGCCCTTGGGTTGCAGCGCCATGGCCACGCCAACGAGCGTCCCGCCCGAGCCGACAGCGCAGCAGAAACCATCTACTTTACCGCCGGTCTGTTCCCAGATCTCGGGGCCGGTGGTTTCGATATGCGCCTGACGGTTCGCGGTATTGTCGAATTGGTTGGCCCAGATCACCCCCTCGGGCGTGGTCTTGGCCAGTTCCTTGGCCAAACGCTCGGAATAGCGGACAAAGTTGTTGGGGTTTTTGTAAGGAGCCGCAGGCACCTGCACTAGTTCGGCACCGGCCAGCCGCAACATGTCTTTCTTTTCCTGAGATTGCGTCTCAGGGATGACGATGACGGTCTTGAAACCCATCGAGGCACCCACCAGCGCGAGCCCGATGCCGGTGTTGCCGGCAGTACCTTCGACGATGGTGCCGCCGGGCTTCAGCTCCCCCCGGGCGATGGCGTCGCGGATGATGAACAGCGCCGCGCGGTCCTTGACCGATTGGCCGGGGTTCATGAACTCCGCCTTGCCCAAGATTTCGCAGCCGGTCTCTTCGCTCGCGCCGCGCAGCCGGATCAGCGGTGTGTTTCCAATGGCCTCGGCCAGATTTTTAGCAACCTGCATGTTTGCCCCCAGTTCATGTTCCGTCCGATTTAGCTGTCGCGCCTTCGGACCTCAAGCGTTCGCGGTGGCGGGCCAGCCAATAGGCGCTTGCCACCAATGGCGCATTGGCCAGCGCCTGTGCATCGGCCAAGGCCATCAGATCATCGAATGACATCAGATGCGACCGGATATCCTCGCCCTCCGCAGCCAAACCGCCGGTGCCAATGATATGATCCGGCAAATCTGCCAATCCCACGAAAATGTGAAAGAACTCCGTCGCATTCCCGGGTGAGGCATAGACGTTTCCGACCGGCTCCAAGGCGCCCAAGGTGATCCCCGCCTCTTCCTGCGCTTCGCGCCGCGCGGCGGCCTGCGGGGTTTCACCGGGGTCCATATGGCCCGCGATGGGTTCCAACTGCCAGGGGGTAAGATCGCCGCGCGCCAGCGGGCCCATGCGGATTTGCTCAACCAGCAGCACGCGGTCGCGCAGCGGGTCATAGGGCAGCACCAAAGCTGCATCCGCGCTGACAAAAACCGCGCGGTCGATCTGCGCCGACATGCTGCCGTCAAAGGTCTCATGCCGCAGCGAGATTTCATCAAGGGCGAAGAAGTTCGCGTAGACGCGGCGGCGGTCGGTCACTTCGACCTTGCCGTCGAGCGCCAGCGGATCATGCATGCCCTGTGCCGCCAGCACCTGCTGATGGGCCCGGCGGCGGATCATCGGGAACATCGCATCGACTTCGGCCCGCGGGCGCTTGCCCATATAGCTCATCACTTCACGCGCGGCGTGGCAGGAAAGCGCGGCCCAATCCCTCTCCCATTCAGGCAAGGACCATGGCCCCTGCGCGGTCCAGCGCCCGGGCTGGGGCAGATAGACCTCGGCCCCCTGCCCGTCTACCAGTGTCACCGGCACAAGGTCATAGTCGAACGCGCCTTCGTAAAAGTCGAGCCGCGCGAAATCATCCGCGCTCAGCCCCCGCACCAGCAAGCCCTCGGCCTGCGCGCCATCGCGCGTCTCAATCGTGGGAAACGGGCCTTCGGCGGCGGCAGAGACTTGGTAGCCGGACAGATTGGCGGGGCTGAGATCAATCGCCTCGGCGGAGCGGCCAAGCACGATTTCCAACAGCGGCAGATGCCGCAGAGTGCCGTAGATAAAGAGATGTCGCATGGGGATCAGGGCCAACGATTATAAGCAAATTCGGTCAAAAGCCCTGCGATCACGCCGCCGACGACAAGTGCCACGCCGATGGGCACGGTGGCGATCATCAGGCCGAATTCCGCGCCGATCTGGAACACGGCGACGATGGCCTCGAAGGGATCGTCATAGCGGTTGCGCAACGCCAGCCGGACCATTTCATTCGCCGCCTGCAAGAAGATCGCCCAGAGCATCAGCACGAAGACACCGGCAAAACCGTTGTTGATCGCAGCCACGATGCCCCGGCCCGCGCGCCGGCCCATAACGCGCCAGCCCACGATGAGGCCAAGCACCACGTTAAGCGGCAGGAAATACCCGAAATCCGTGCTTTCCGGCATCAGTGGCACCACCATGCCCGACAGGACAAAGGCCAGCACGGCGAGTGAGATCGCCGCCATAAGTCGTGCACCAGTCGGCATTTTTCGGCTCCTCGCGGGGGCGGACCGCAGGGGCGGTCACACAGGTCGCCGTACCGTAATCTGCGTCACGTCGCAATTGCCACTGTCAAATGTCGCGGCACAGGAAGTGAGGTAAAAATTCCACATCCGGCGAAAGCGTTCGTCAAAGCCAAGCGCGGTGATCTGATCCCATTTCTCGTTAAAGGTCTCATGCCAACGGCGCAGGGTGATGTCATAGCTTTTGCCAAATTCGATCGACCGGTCGACCACCAGCCCTGCCCGCTCTACCTGCTCCCGCAGGATCGTGGGGCTGGGCAACATGCCGCCGGGGAAGATGTATTTTTGGATGAAATCCACCCCGCGTTTGTAGACCTCCCAACGGCGGTCGGCGACGGTGATGATCTGCAAGGTCGCGGCGCGGCCCGGTTTCAGACGTTGGTGCAGCGTGTCGAAATAGACCGGCCAGTATTTCTCGCCCACCGCCTCGAACATCTCGATGCTGGCGATGCCGTCATAGCTCTCGGTCTCGTCGCGGTAATCTTGCAGTTTGAAGGTCACGCGGTCCGAGAGGCCCGCCTTGGCAATGCGTTCTTGCGCGTAGTTGAACTGCTCTTGGCTGATGGTCAGCGCGGTCACTTTCAGCCCGCGTTCGGCGGCGGCATATTCCGCAAAACCGCCCCAGCCGCAGCCTATTTCCAAGACATGATCGCCGGGCTGCACGCCCATCTGATCGACCATGGATTTGTATTTCGCCCGCTGCGCGGCTTCCAGCGACTGCTGGGCGTCGCCCTCGAAAATGGCCGAGGAATAGGTCATCGTATCGTCCAGCCAGAGGCTGTAGAACGCATTGCCCAGATCGTAGTGATAGCTGATATTGCGCTTGGCCTGTTTGCGGTTGTTGCGCTGAAGCCAGAAGCGGAACTTCTCGAACTGACGCAGCAGCCCTTGGCCGGGGAAACCGTCATAGACCGTCTCATTCCCCGCATGAACCAAATCCATGAAGGCTTGCAGGTCCGGCGTTGACCACCACTCGTCCAGATAGGCGTCGCAAAAGCCCAGATCGCCCTCGCGGATCAACCGTGCGAAAAGGTCATCGTTATGGATGTGCAGTTCCGCCACCGGGCCGGGCTTGGCCCCTTCGGCACGGAACACGCGGCCATCGGGCAAGACGAAGTCCACCCGCCCGTGCTGCATCTCCTGCGCCATGGCGAAGACCTGCGGGAAATAGCGCGGCAGACCTTTCTGCCCCTCGGTGGTCGTAAGCTTCATACCTCGGTTCCGTTCTTGTTCTGGCCTACTGTAACCGCAGGCTGCTGTTTCGCAAAAAGTTAAAAGTCGCGGTTGCGATAGGCGTCGAGCGCCCGTTCCCGCCCCTCTGACAGATCGACGATCGGATCGGGGTAATCATCCTCTGGGCTTAGGCCCCAGCGGCGTGGGACCGCGTCGAAATAGGCCAGCGCCTCGTCACTCGGTTTCGCGCGGCCCTCGGCGATCCAACGGCGGGTGTAGTCGCGCCCCTTGTCGAACCGATCAAGCTGGGTCTCGGGGTTGAAAATGCGAAAGAACGGCGTCGCATCGGGGCCAGAGCCTGCGGCCCATTGCCAGCCCATCGCATTATTGGCCGGATCCCAGTCGATCAGGTGTTCTTCGAACCACTTTTGCCCGATCCGCCAGTGGCACATCAAATGTTTCGTCAGATAGCTCGCCACGATCATGCGGCCCCGGTTGTGCATGCGCCCCGTGACCTGCAACTCGCGCATGGCCGCATCGACGAATGGCACCCCGGTGCGCCCCTGTTTCCACGCCAGCACCTCGGCGCGGCGCTCGTCCTCATTCCACGGGAAAGCCTGCCATTCCTCGCGCCAGTTTTGGTCAAGGATGCGCGGCGTGTGATACATCAGGTGATAGGCAAACTCGCGCCAGGCGAGTTCCTTGAGGAAGGTCTCAGCCCCGCGCTTGCCCTCCTGCATCGCCCGCTGGCCCGCGTGCCAGCACTGGGCCGGGCTGATCTCACCCAATGACAGGTTTTCCGACAAGGCCGAGGTGCCATCCTCGCCCGGCATGTCGCGGCTTTCGTCGTAGCCTTCGACGATATGGGCCATGAATGAGCCAAGCCGGGCCTGACCCGCGGCCTCGCCCAGACGCACATAGGGGCGCACTACGTCGCGCCCGCGCTGCATCTCGGCGTCCATTTGCCAATCGTCGAGCGCGGCGCTCTGGGGCCAGCTTTGTGGGGCTGGGATGTCGCTTGGAGTGGCCGAAGGGGAGGCCACATCGCGGCCCCGGACCGCCTTCCAATAGGGGGTGAAGACTTTGTAAAAGCCGCCGGTCTTGGTCTCAACCGTCCAAGGCTCGAACATCAGATGCCCGGCAAAGCTACAGGCCTCGACGCCATCGTCCTTCAGCGCCTCTTTGACTTTGGCGTCGCGGTCGATCGCGGCGGGATCGTAAAGGCGGCTCCAATAGACCGCCCCCGCGCCGGTTGTTTCGATCACCTCGCGCAGCACCTCAAGCGCATCGCCGCGACGCAGGATCAGGCGACTGCCCTTCTCGGCCAAAGTCTCCCCAAGGCAGCCCAAGGCCAGCCCGAGGCGGAATTTCGGCGCCGCGCCCAAAGCCTCTGATTGTGCGTCGCAGATGAACAGCGGGATGACCGGGCGGCCCGACTGGCAGGCCGCCGTCAGGGCGGGATGGTCGCTGAGCCGCAGATCGCGGCGGAACCACATGATAATCGGGGAATTGTCGCTCACGTTGGGGGTCTTGCTCCTGCACTTGTCCCGAAACATAGCGCCCCTGCGCCGGGGTCAAGGATCAGAGCAGATCATCCAGCGCGTTCAACAGTTTGTCCATTTCATCCTGCGTCGTGTAATGGGTGAAGCTGAGACGGAGCACGCCTTTGGCCTCATCCACCCCCATCGCGCCGAGCGCCCGGCCTGCGTAGAAAGTGCCACCCCCAGCCATGATGCCGCGCGCGGCCAATGCCTGCGCCATCTCGACCCCCGGGCGATCAAGCGCCAATGCGACCGTGGGCGCGCGGGTTGCCGCATCGGTGGGGCCGATGACCCGCACAGAGTTGCGCGCCGCCATGGCATCCAGCAGCGGTTGCAACAAAGCCGTCTCATGGGCGCGCATCGCGTCATGCACAGCAACACCGCGCGCCGTGGCCCCGGCAGTGCCGCCGATATGGTGGGCGTGGAAAGCATCGATATAATCCGCCATGCCCGCGCTGGCTGCGATCTGCGCGTGATCCGGCCCGGCGGGGGTGAAACGTTTGTAAAGCACGTCCCCGTTGAAGTGATGCGCTTGGTTCGGCAGCAGTTCGGCGAGCGCCCGGCGGATGACCATGACACCCTGGTGGGGCCCGAAGGTCTTGTAAGCCGAGAAGAGGTAGATATCCGGCCCCAGCACCCCGACATCGGCAAAGCCATGCGGCGCATAGGAGACGCCATCGACGCAGACGAAAGCACCGGCGGCATGGGCCAGCGCCGTGATCTCGGTCACCGGGTTGATCTCGCCCACCACATTTGAGCAATGCGGGAAGCAGACCAGCCGGACATTCTCGTCCAAGAGAACTTCGAGCTTTGCCGGATCGAGATGCCCGGTGTCAGGGTCGATTTGCCATTCGCGGATCTCGATCCCCCGCTCGGCCAGCCTGCGCCACGGGCCGGTATTGGCCTCATGGTCCTGATTGGTCACGACGATCGCCTCACCGGGCTGCATCATCTGGCCAAAAGCCTGCGCCAGCACATAGGTGTTTTGCGTGGTCGAGGGGCCAAAGCTCAGCTCCTCCGGCGTCACGCCTAGGATCGCGGCCATGCGGGTGCGGGCCTCGTCCATCTCTTCCCCACCAAGACGGCTGGCCTCATAGGCGCCGTAGGGCTGCACCTTTCGCTGGGTGTAGAAGCGATGCAGCCGGTCAATCACTTGGCGGCAGGTGTAAGACCCACCGGCGTTCTCAAAGAAAGCCTGCCCCTGAAGGCTCGGCTCGGCGAAAGCGGGAAATTGGGCGCGGACCCATTCGGAATCAATATGCATGGCGGGAAGGTCCACCGCGGCGCGGCCAAGGTCAAGCGCCCAAAGAAAACGGCGGCCCCGAGAGGCCGCCGTCATCCGTGTCGCAAAGGCTGTGCAGGTTAGCGGATTTTACGCTCGTCCTGCAGACCGCGGAAGATGCAGAAGCACATGAAGAGCAGCAGCAGCGTGAACAGCAAACCGGTGGAGATCACCATGGATTGCAGCGCTGCCAAGCCGCCGCCGATCAACAGCGCGATGGCCACGGCACCCTCAAAGATGCACCAGAACACTCGCTGCGGCACCGGCGCGTCGACCTTGCCGCCCGCCGTGATCGTGTCGATCACCAGCGAACCAGAGTCGGAGGAGGTGACGAAGAACACCACCACCAGCACGATGCCGATGAAGGAGGTGATCGAGGCCAAGGGCAGCGCGTCGAGCATTTTGAACAGCTGCAACGGCAGACCCGCATCTTGAGCCGCGGTGTAGCCGTCATTCAGCACCTGATGGATCGCGGTGCCGCCAAAGATCGACATCCACAGCACACAGACAAGCGATGGGATCAACAGCACGCAAACGATGAATTCGCGCACGGTACGGCCCCGGCTGACGCGGGCGATGAACATGCCGACGAAGGGTGACCAGCTGATCCACCAAGCCCAGTAGAACGCCGTCCAGCCTTGGGAGAAGTTCACGTCTTCGCGGCCAAACGGGTTCGCGAGTGCAGGCAGATACTCAATGTAAGCGACCAGCGAGTCCCAGAAGAAGGACAGCAGGAAAACAGTTGGCCCGACGATCAAGGTGAACAGTGCCAGCAGTGCTGCCAGACCCATGTTAACCTCACTGAGGACTTTGACACCGCCATCAAGACCGCGCAGCACCGAAACCAGCGCCACGGCGGTGATCAGCGAAATCAGAACGATCTCAGATGTGGTGCCAACGGGAATCCCGAACAGCTCGTTCAGACCGGCGTTGGCCTGCGTGGCACCCAGACCCAGCGACGTGGCCAGACCAAAGAGCGTGGCGAAAACAGCGATAGTGTCGATGATATGCCCGGGCCAGCCCCAAACACGTTCGCCCAGAACCGGGTAAAAGGCCGAGCGGATCGTCAGCGGAAGACCTTTGTTATAGGTGAACAGCGCCAGCGCCAGCGCGACGATGGCATAGATCGCCCAAGGGTGCAGACCCCAGTGATAAATCGTCGCCGCCATGCCAAGGCGCAGCGAACCGGCCTCGTCACCCGTGGCGGCACCCAAGGGGGCCCAGTCGGTGCGCAACCCGTTCTCTGTCGTGATCTCGCCCATGGAGGTCGAGAAATGGGTCAAAGGCTCGGCCACGCCGTAGAACATCAAGCCAATGCCCATGCCCGCCGCGAAAAGCATCGCGAACCAGCCCAGATAGGTATAATCCGCGACCGCTTCATTGCCGCCAAGGCGGACACTGCCAAAGGGCGTGACGATCAGCAAAAGTGCAAAAATCACCACCAAGTCGGCAGAGCCGATCAGGAACCAGTCGAAGTTCTTGGTGGTAAAGTTGAACATGGCCGAGAAGATCGCGGCGGCCTGTTCCGGCAATGCGATGGTGTAGAACACGAAGACCACGACCGCGATCCCCGAGATTAGAAAGACCGGGTTGTGAATATCCAGCCCGAACGGCCCGATCTGCCGTTCGATATTGTCCTGACCGATCTCATAATCGGTATCGATCACATCCGCCTTGCCCTCAGGCTCGGGGATGCCGTGCGAATTGGTATCGCTCATAATCTGTTCCCTCTTTGATGACAGATTACCGCGCAAAACGCGGCCTTCTGTTTTTCTCATCCGTGCGCAACAGGATAGAGGCCTGCGACCATTGGGCAAGCCATTGCGGCCAAGCCCCCTTGGAAACTTGGCTAAAACGACCGTTTCGGTATCTGCTGCGACGTAAGTTTGGGGGGACTACCCTGTCCCGAGCGCGGCTGCAATCGCATCGGCCTGTTCGCGAATCCGGTCCATGTCCCCTTGGACACCGGGCGGACGCAGCTTGTCGCCCTCATGCCGCGGCAGGATGTGGTAGTGGAGGTGAAAGACCTCTTGCCCGCCCGCAGCCTCGTTAAACTGCTGCACGGTGATGCCATCGGCGCCAAAGGCGCGCAGGCAGGCGTTGGCGACTTTCTGAACCGTCGCCAGACAATCCGCCAATTGTGTAGGGCTCGCGTCGAGCATGTTGCGGCAGGGAGACTTGGGGATCACCAGACAATGCCCTTCGGCGCGGGGCATGATGTCCATAAAGCAATAGGTCTTGTCGTCCTCATAGACCTTAAAGCTTGGGATCTCTTTGCGCAGAATCTTGGCAAAGATATTGTCGTCGTCGTAGCTGGCCATCATGCTCTCCTTCTGGCGGTCGGGGCGGCGCGGACCATTAACCACACCGCCCCGCGCCGAGGCAATATCAAGCGTTTACGTCGACGACCACCCGGCCTTTGACCTGCCCTTTCAGGATGTCCGCCCCCAGTTGCGGCAGGTCGCTGAGCCCAGCGGGTTGGACCATCGCCTCAAGCTTGTCCATTGGCAGGTCTTTGGCCACCCGCTTCCAAGCGCGCAGACGGTTGTCATAGGGCTGCATGACGCTGTCGATGCCCAAGAGGTTCACGCCGCGCAGCAGGAAGGGGATCACCGTGGCAGGCAGGGCGGCACCGCCCGCAAGGCCCACGGCCGCCACGCTCGCCCCGTACTCCATCTGGCCCAACACGCGGGCCAGCATCGCGCCGCCCACGGCATCGACGCATCCGCCCCATGTCTCGCCCTCAAGGGGGCGTTTGACAGTCTCGTTGATCTCTTCCCGCGCGACGATCCGGGCCGCCCCAAGGCTTTTGAGGTAATCCTCGGTCTCGGGCCGACCGGTGACCGCCGCCACTTCATAGCCGAGGTTGGCAAGGATCGCCGTGGCGACGGAGCCGACGCCCCCCGCAGCACCCGTGAGCAGAACCGGGCCTTTCTTGATGCCGTGATCCTCCAGCGCCATGACGGCCAGCATCGCGGTGAAACCTGCCGTGCCAACGGCCATGGCTTGCCGCGTGTCCAGCCCTTCGGGCAGCGGCACCAGCCAATCGGCCTTGACCCGCGCCTTTTGCGCATAGCCGCCCCAATGCGCTTCGCCCACGCGCCAACCGGTCAACACGACCTTGTCGCCGGGCTTGTAGCGTTCGTCATTCGAGGTCTCGACCGTGCCGGCGAAATCAATGCCCGGCACATGCGGATAGTTGCGGACCAAGCCACCACCCGGCCCGATGCACAATCCGTCTTTGTAGTTCACGGTGGAATATTCGACCGCGACCGTCACCTCGGCCTCGGGCAGTTGGTCTTCGGTGATCTGGGTGACCTCGGCCTGGGTCTGGCCTTGGTCATCCTTGTTTACAATCAGCGCATTAAAGCTCATCTCTCATCTCCTTTTCAGGTTTCAATCGACCGGACCTCAGGCCCAGAAACTGTCCCGTACGGTCACGTCACGCGCGCCATCGGGGGTGCGCGCCTGCAACCGCGTGCCCGGGTCCCAATGGGTCATCCGCACCATCCCGATGGCGACATTCACGCCAAAGTCGGGGGACCAAACCGCCGAGGTCACCTGCCCCACGCGTTCGTCGCCCGCCATCAAGGGCCAGACACGATCACAAAGCGGCACCGGATCGCCAGCGATCTCTAGGGGACGTATCTGTTGCACCGGCCCCTCTTTCGCCACCCGCAGCAGCGCATCTCTGCCGATACAGCCCATCGCCGCCTGCGTGTCGCAGAGCTTGCCAAGACCGCATTCGTGGGGCGTGTTGTCGTCGGTCATGTCATTGCCATAGCTCAATAATCCGCCCTCGATCCGCTCAATCAGGTTCGGACAGCCCGCCCGCACATCCAGATCGCGCCCCGCCTTGAAAAGCGCCTCCCAAAGCGGCATCGCGATGTCGGCCCCTTCGGTATAAATCTCAAAGCCGCCCTGTTTGGAGTAGCCGGAGCGCGCGACATTCATGGCGCGGCCTTGAAACTGGAACTCCCCGAAGCGGAAGAACTTCACCTCCCGCACCGCCGCGCCAAAGACGCGTTCCACTAGATCTTCGGCCTTCGGCCCCTGCACCGCCAGCAGGTTCACATCCGGCTCATCGACCAAAACATCAAGATGATAACCGTTGCATATCCCCTTGGCCCAAAACAACAAATCGCTATCGGCTATGGAAATCCACCAACGATCCTCAGCCAGTTTCACCGCCACCGGATCATTGAGCATCCCACCCGTCTCATCCACGATCGGCACATAGACACAGCGGCCCGGCGCCACATCGCGCAGATCGCGGGGTGTCAGCATTTGCATCAGTCGGGAAGCATCGGGCCCGCGCAGTTCAACCTGTCTTTCGCAAGCGACGTCCCAGACTTGCACCGCTTTCCTCAAGTGGTGATAATCGGCCTCGGTGCTCTCAAAGACGGTGGGCAGCAGCATCCGGTTGTAGACCGTATAGGCTTTCACCCCCGCCGCCTCGACCCCGGCAGAGAATGGCGTGCGCCTGATCCGGCGGGAGGGAGAGAGTTCGGCCATCAGCCCTCCTCCGGCATGAAAATGAAATCACTCACCGGCGCGTCACTTCCGGCGCTTGTAAGCATGGCGTGCACTTGGCCGCGGTGGTGGGTTTGGTGGTTGAAGAAATGCACCACACATCCCGCCATCGGCTTGGAAACATCGCGCTGTAAGATACCGGAATGCCACGTTAAATCCCCATCCAGCGTTGACTGATCCAGCCCCGACGCCCATTGAGAAATAGCAAGGTCGCATTGCCCTCGCGCCAAAACCCAAGCGTCACCGGAGGGGCAAAGCTCGGTGTCTTTGCCTTCCGGTTTTGGCGCTGCAGGATTGAACCGCGACAGCCAGAGTTGATCGCACCACAGAAGATGGTTCAACGTGCCGAGCATGGAGCCGAAGAACGCCCCGTGATCCTGCGTTAACGATGCTTCATCCAAAGTCTGAACGACATTCGACAACTGTCTGTTTTGCCACGCATTATAGCGTGTCATTTTCTTGGCGTAGGTGGGGGTGATCACCGCGCCCCCTGCCAATCGATCGCGCAGACCTCAGCCGATTTACCGCCGAAATCCCAGACCCGGCCATAGTCGCGGACCTTGGATTTTACGCCACGCGCAGCCACGATATTCGGGCCCATCCAGTATTTCGAATTGGTGATCGTCACAGGCTCTCCCGGTTCGGCCCCGGCCAGCATCTCGATCTCGCCGTTGATCTTTCGGCCAATGTTGATGACCCGGCGGTTGCCGTCGCGAATAATCTCAACCGGGGCGCGTTCGGCGCCGATGATCTCGCTCACCAACATGGTGAACAGCCCCGTGGTGCCACCCGCAGCGCCCGAGAAGATTTGCAGCAACCCGTCATATGCCGCCTCGCTCGCGCGGTCGTCCACATAGGCGGCGACCTTCCAATTTCCCTCGCCCATGCGGCCCGGGATGTCGACCAGCAGCCCGACGTTCAGACCGGCCAAATCCTCCCCCTTGAAATGGCCCTCGTCGATCACGATGCCCATCCATGCATGGCAGTGGCCTTCGGTCGGCAGATGCGCGCCAAGGCTGACCACGCAGGGGCAGAAGACATCGCAAGAGCAGTTTAGGAAAAGCTCGCCCTTGATCGCCCAATCGGCGGGTGTCATCTCTCTGTTTGGCATATCATCCTCCTGTGATCATGGGCCAACCCGCCACGACACCTGCGCCGAGGATCAGGGCGAAACCCATTGGTTTTGTTACGTAATGCCCGATCTGGGGCAGTTTTTCGATGACCATGAAAAGCGTGGCGAGCCCCATCCACGCAAGGTTCATGACCCCGCCGGCAAAGCCTAGAAGCATAAAGCCCCAGCAGCAGCCCGCGCAAAAGGCACCGAGGCCCAGCCCCATGCGAAAGCCGCCCGCGGCACCGGGGCGCCAGTGGCCCATGAAATACATCATCGGAGAGTGGCAGACCCCGTGGCAAATCTCCTTGGCGCGGGTGAATTGGAAGAGACCCACAGCCAAAAGCAGCGCCGCCGCCGTCCAGCGCGATCTGGCGATGCCGAGCATGTCGATGACGCCGCCGTGCACCAGCAACAGTTGCAAACCCGCGATCCCCGCCGCGAAGATCAGCCAGACCGCGAGGTAGCCTGCAAGCACCGACAGCCAGCCCGCGCGCGTGCCATTGGCGGAGGTCATGAGGTCTTCGTAGGCGCGTAGCGTTGGCACCATGGTCGGGACCATCATCGCCGCCATCATCGCGCCCCACATCACGAACAGTGGAAAGAAACGCGCCATGGGCATATACATATCCATGCCCGGATCCATCTGCCGCATGCGTTCGCCCATGGCCCCGGGGCGGCCCAGCAGATCGAGATCCATCTGCATCGCCATGCTGTACATCATCCACCAAGCGGAGAGAATCAGGGCGAAAAACCCCAGCCATAGTGTTGATCGTACCATCCCGGTCATCGCCGCCCTCCCCTGCGTGCTCTTGTAGATTTAATGTCAGACAATTAAAGTCCTCGCAAACACTAATTGTAAGACATATGAAAATTGACCCAAGCAACCCCGCCGATCTATCGGCCCAGATCGCCACGGCCATTCGCGACGCCATCATCGGCGGGCATCTGATCGTCGACCAGCGCCTGCCCTCCGAGGCGGAGCTGGCCGAGCAGTTCGAGGTTTCACGCCCCACGGTGCGCGAGGCGCTCAAGCGGCTGGCCGCGCAATCGCTGATCCGCACGCAGCGCGGGGCCACGGGGGGTGCTTTCGTCAACCGGCTGAGCTTCCCGGATGCCTATGCGCAGCAGATCACCACCTCGACCCTGCTGCTGTCGATGAATGCGGTGAGTTTTGAGACCGCTTGCGAGGCACGCTTCGCCTTGGAGCGCGCCTGCGCCCCGCTATCGGCAGAACGGCGGACGGCGGACCACCTTGCCACCATGCGCGCGGAGATTCATCGGCAGGCGCAGCCGGGACTGACGGATGAGGCCTTTTGCGCCTCCGACGTGGCATTTCACCGGGCGCTGGTCGATGGTGCGGGCAATCCGGTCCTGAGTTATCAACTTGCAGGCGCGGTTGAGGCGATGCAGCCCCTGATGAATATGATCACCTTCACCGCGCGGGATCGCGCACGGATCGTAGCTCTGCATCAAGAGATCGCGGATGCGGCAGAGGCCCATGACGGCAGGGCGGTGACGGCAGGGCTGACCGCGCTTGAGGCCGAGACGCAACAGCTTGCCCAAAGCGTTTTCGCCGCGCGTGCGGCGCGGAATGCCGAAGTTGCGGGCAGACGCTAGGTTGGGCCATATAAACAACGCGATACGCGCTTATCTTGACGTGAAAAATTCACCGCATCGCACCCCTTGCAATTCACCCATGGCAGCCCTACTTTAATCTTGTCCTTCGGGACTATGGACATAAACGCGCTCGTAATAAGCGGTTCGGACCCGGGGGCGGTACCCGGCGGCTCCACCAAACATCCTTCATTTGGGGATCATGGGGCCGAAATAGGATCGACGAACGTCTAAAGGGGTTGCTTTGTCTCGGTGAGATACCACCGTTATCGGTTCAAACTGTACAATTGCAAATGACAATCGTGCTCCAGTTGCGATGGCCGCGTAAGCGGTTTCAGCGACTGAAATCTTAAGTCCTTAGGCCTTGCAGCTTAAGGCGGGGTTCGCAGGTACCTGGCAACAGAAACCTGCACTTTTCCCTTCCGTTTCATACCCGTTAGACGGCGCTCTTGCCTTAACTTGACCGCGCTTTCCTCTGGGCCTATCCGTGACGCAGCGAAGCCGTGGTGGCTTTGATGACGTAGGATGGCCCCGATGACCCCGCCCAGTTGGCCCGATATGTTTCGCGTGTTTGGCCGGATCGGGTTGATGTCCTTCGGCGGCCCCGCAGCCCAAATCGCCGTGATGCACCGCGAGTTGGTCGAGCATCGCCCGTGGTTGAGCGAGCAGACCTACCTGCGGGCCCTGTCGCTCTGTATGCTGTTGCCCGGACCGGAGGCGATGCAGCTGGCGACCTATGCAGGCTGGCGCCTGCGCGGCGTCGCGGGCGGGCTGCTCGGCGGGTTGCTTTTCGTTGTGCCGGGGGCGGTATTCATCGCTGCTCTTGCGCTGTTATACGCATGGTACGGGCAAATGCCCTTGGTCCAAACGGCCTTTCTGGGCATCAAGGCCGCTGTCATTATCGTGGTATTCCAAGCGCTTCTGAAGGTTTTTTCAAAGGCGCTGCACGGGCGGCTCGGCTGGGCGTTGGCTTTCGGGTCTTTCATCGCCCTCTTCGTGCTGGGCCTGCCGTTTCCGCTGATCATTCTGGCGGCCGGGGCCATTGGGATGCTGACCCGAAGCCCGACGCCTGAGACCGAAGCCGCCGACCTGCCGCCGGCGCATAGCCTGCGCACCCTGCTCATCTGGGGTGGTCTCTGGGCCGCGCCGCTTCTGTTCCTTGCCCTCATCGGCGACGACTTTCTGCTGCAACTGGGGCTTTTCTTTTCCAAGCTGGCCGTGGTGACCTTCGGCGGGGCCTATGCGGTGCTGGCCTATATGACCCAGACCGTGGTGCAGGATTTCGGCTGGATCGAGACCGATCAGATGATCGACGCGCTTGGCCTGGCTGAGACGACGCCCGGCCCGCTGATCCTTGTGACGCAATTCGTCGGGATGCTGGCGGGATTTGCGCAAAGCGGCCCCGCGGGGGCGATGGCTGCCGGGTTGGTGGCGCTTTGGGTTACTTTCACGCCCTGTTTCCTGTGGATTTTCCTTGCGGGCCCGTATCTTGAGGCGCTCTCTGAACAGCCGCGCATCGCAGGCGCGCTGCGGGCGATCACGTCGGCTGTGGTGGGGGTCATCGCCAATCTCTCGGTTTGGTTTGCGCTGCATGTGCTGTTTGACCGGGTGGGCGCTGATGGCCCGCTCGCCCTGCCCCTGCCCGTTTGGGACAGTTTCAACCCCATGGCCGCCGCGCTCACCCTCTTGGCGGCCGTGCTGATGCTGGCCCTCAAGCGTGGTTTTGTCCTCACGATGGTTCTGCTCGCCACGCTGGCGCTGATCCTTCACACGATTTAGCGCGGGACCCCCTTTCACTCGCTCCTGAATGGGGTATGCTTACCCCTGCCCATCGCCCGGACCGGAGAGAAGAATGAGCCGCAGCATTGATTACGGCAACCTGATGCACGAAGCCATGCGGGGCCTGATCCGCAGGGTCTTGCAAGACGTATCGGACAAGGGACTGCCGGGGAATCACCACTTCTTCATCACCTTCGACACCTCGCATCCGGATGCGGAATTGGCCGATTGGCTGTCGGACCGCTATCCCGATGAGATGACCGTGGTGATGCAGCACTGGTACGACGGCCTCGATGTGGGTGAAGACGGTTTCGCCATCACGTTGAACTTCGGCGATGCGCCAGAGCCGCTTTATATTCCTTACGACGCGATCCGCACCTTCGTGGACCCTTCGGTTGAGTTCGGCCTGCGGTTCGAACAGCAAGAGACCGAAGAGCAAGACGTGGCGGAAGACGAGGCCACGCTCGACCAGACGGATGAGGCAGAGTTGGAAGTCGCGGAAGAGCCGGTCAAAGATGCTGAGATCGTCTCGCTCGATTCCTTTCGGAAGTAGCGCCGGAATGGCCGTTAGCGCCATCCCCGCATTGCGCAGCGCGTAAGGCGCAGGTACACCGCTGGACAACGATAAGTCACAGCAGGAGCCGCAGAATGGCCGATACCCGCACCGAAACCGACAGCTTTGGTCCGCTTGAAGTCCCCGCCGATAAATACTGGGGCGCGCAGACGCAGCGTTCGATCATGAACTTCCCGATTGGCTGGGAAAAGCAGCCCATCGCCATCGTGCGCGCGCTCGGCGTGATCAAAAAAGCCTGCGCGCAGGCGAATGTGGCGCAGGGCGCGCTGGACGAGGAACGCGGTCGCGCGATCATTCAAGCCGCTGGCGAAGTGTTCGAGGGTAAGTTCGACGACAACTTCCCGCTGGTGGTCTGGCAGACCGGTTCCGGCACCCAGTCGAACATGAACGCCAATGAGGTCATCGCCAACCGCGCAATTGAACTCATGGGCGGCACCATCGGCTCCAAGGACCCGGTGCACCCCAACGATCACTGCAACATGGGCCAGTCCTCGAACGATACTTTCCCCACCGCCATGCATATCGCCACCGCGATGACGGCGCGTGACGTGCTGCTGCCGGGGCTGGAGAAGCTGCACGGCGCGTTGCAGAAGAAGGTCGAGGAATTCGAAGGCATCATCAAGATTGGCCGCACCCATACGCAGGACGCGACACCGCTGACGCTGTCTCAGGAATTCTCGGGCTATACCCATCAGGTCGCAATGGGCATCGCCCGCGTGCGCGACGCGCTTGGCCGTATCTATGAGCTGGCACAGGGTGGCACCGCCGTGGGCACCGGGCTGAACACCAAGCAAGGCTGGGCGGAAACCGTGGCGCATAACATGGCCGAGATCACCGGCCTGCCCTTTGTCACCGCGCCCAACAAGTTCGAAGCGCTGGCCGCCCATGACGCGATGGTCGAGATTTCCGGCGCGCTGAAGACCGTGTCGGCGTCGCTGTTCAAAATTGCCAATGACATCCGCCTTTTGGGCTCCGGCCCGCGCTGCGGTCTGGGCGAATTGATCCTGCCCGAGAACGAGCCCGGCTCATCGATCATGCCGGGCAAGGTGAACCCAACGCAATGCGAGGCGCTGACGCAGGTCTGTGCCCATGTCATGGGCAATGATGCCGCCGTCGGTTTCGCCGGGTCGCAGGGCCATTTTGAGCTGAACGTCTACAAACCAATGATGGCCTATAACGTGCTGCAATCTATGCAGCTTTTGGGTGATGCAGCCTCGGCCTTCACCGACAATCTGGTGGATGGCCTTAAGGCCGACGCGGACCGGATCGAGAAGCTGATGCGCGAGTCGCTGATGCTGGTCACCGCGCTGGCCCCCGAGATCGGTTATGACAACGCCACCAAGGTCGCCAAGACCGCGCATAAGAACGGCACCACCTTGAAGGAAGAGGCGATTGCTTTGGGCTTCGTCGATGCCGAGACATTCGAGCGTGTGGTGCGCCCCGAGAACATGATCGGCCCGAAATGAGCCAGCCCATCAACCTGAACAAGGCGAGAAAGGCACGCGATCTTGCGGCCCGCCGCGCTCAGGCGGATGAGAATGCGCTGCGCTTTGGCCGCAGCAAAGCCGAGAAAGAGGCGGCGCGCAAAAGCGCCGCCCAAGCCAAGGCGACGCTCGACGCGCATAAGCGCGAGACATGAGCACCCGGCCCCGCAAACATTCGGTGACCCTAAGGGGCCACCGGACATCAATCTCCCTCGAAGACGAATTTTGGGAAGAGTTCCGCGCCATCGCCGCCGCGCGGGGCGTGCCGATCAACGCATTGGTGGCCGAGATCGACGCCGCCCGTGGGCTGGACATCGGGCTGGCCGGGGCGATCCGGCTGTTTGTGCTGCGGTCGTTAAAGGAACGTTTACCAAAAGCGGATTAGCGTCCGGTCATGACTTTGGCCTCTCCCCTTTCGCCACAGGCGTGGCTCCACAGCCTCTTTGCCTCGCGCGCCGCGATCAGCGGTCAGGTGATCCGGCGCAAAGCGCGGGATATCGAGAAATTCGTCGGACGCCGGGCATTCGAAGCGGAATTGAAGCGCCGTGGGTATCAAGCGGTGGAAAACGCCGGACAGGTCATCATATTTTGCAATCGTGAATCCATCCGGCGGATCGTGTAGCCGTTTTCTTTAAAAGAAAACGGCCCCGGAATTTTCAAAAAATTCCGTTTAACAGATCGACGCTTGGTAGATTTTCTCGATGTTCTGCCCGAGCGCCTCATTGAACTCCGCGTCCGTCATCTTGACGTTCAGCCCTTCCGTCAAAGCGCGGGAGAAGCTAGCGATCATGGTCCGGTTCTTGCCCAGCCGTTCACAGGCTTCCGCTGTGGAATAGCCACCCGACAGCGCCACGACGCGCAGAACATTGGCATGTTCGGCCAGATCGTCATAGAGACCGGCCTTTTCGGGGATCGTCAGCTTCAGCATCACCATCTCACCTTCGGGCAGCGCCTTCAGGTGTTTCGCGATCTCGCCGTGCAGGATCTCTTCGGCCTCGGCCTTGCTCTCGGAGTTGATGTTCACCTCGGGCTCGATGATCGGCACGAGACCGGCGGCACAGACCTGTTTGGCCAGTTCGAACTGCTGCGCCACCACGGCGGCGATGCCGTTTTCGTTGGCCTCATGAATGACAGAGCGTTCCTTGGTGCCGAAGATGCCGTGTTTCACGGCACGGGCCAGAAGATCGTCGATCTCCATGATCGGCTTCATCATCTGCACGCCGTTATTGGTCTCTTCCAGACCCTTGTCGATCTTCAGGAAAGGCACCACGCCGCGGTCTTCCCAAAGCAGCTGTGCAACAGGTTTGTCATTGATCGTGTCATCCATCGTGCGCTCGAAAAGGATCGCGCCAATCACTTTTTCAGAGGTGAAATCATCGGCCAAGATGATCCGCGCGCGCATGTCATGGACGGCTTTGAACATCTCTTCGTCGCCGTTGTAATCCGACGGTTCCACGCCATAGAGGCTCAGCGCCTTGGGGGTGGAGCCACCCGATTGATCAAGCGCCGCGATGAAGCCCTTGCCGCTGTCCATTTGCTCAAGTTGCGCCTTGTCGTAGCCCATGTCACCCAGGTCCTATTTTGATTCCGTTCGCTGCGTTTCTAATTGAAACGCAAAGCCGATGATAGCAGCTAGCGTCTTGATAGCGCTAACCAAATGCCCTGATCTGAACGGACGGTCAAATGTGCGACAGGCACTGGCACGCGGTCCGGTTGGGCGGTCACGCGGAAGTCGCGCAGGATGCGCGACAGGATCAGCGGCCCCTCGACCATGGCAAAGCCCGCCCCGGTGCAGACCCGCGGCCCGGCGGAGAATGGGATGAAAGCGTCGCGCTGGCACTGTTTGCCATTCTCGGTATGCCAACGGGTCGGGTCAAAGCCGTCGGGGTTGTCCCAAAGCCGTTCGTGGCGGTGCAGATGCCACGGGCTGAGCACCAGTTGCGCGCCCTGTTTCACCTGTCGGTCACGGAAGCGTTCGGGGCAGCGGTTCTCGCGCACCATCATCGGCACGGGCGGGTAGAGGCGCAGTGTCTCGCGAAAAACATCGCGGCTGAGCTTGAGTTTCGACATCACCGCGAAATCGCAGGTCTCAAGCGCCTGCGCCTCTTCCGCCAGTCGCTCTTGCCACGCGGGATGGGTGGCCATCAGGTACAGCGCCCAAGCAAGGGCCGAGGCGCTGGTCTCATGCCCCGCAAGAAAGAAGATCGCGACCTGATCGACCATCTCTTGGGTGCCGAAGCGCTCTCCGGTTTCGGGATCGGCTTGGGTCATGATCTTGGTGGCAAGATCGTCGGGCGCGGTGCCCGCCTCGATCTGCGCCATGCGCGCGCGAGTCAGATCGGTGATCAGTGTCCTGATCCGCGCCGCGCTGGCCCGTGTGTCGCGGCGAAACAGGCGCGGCATCCAGCGCGGCAGCGGCAAAAGCGCCCCGAGGTTCAGGATCGGCTGGCTGCGCTGGTAATTGCGAAACTCGTCAAAAACCGCGCGGGCGACCTCATGTTCGATCGGCAGGGAAAACAGCGTGCGAAAGATCACATCGGCGGCGGCGTGGCTTGTCTCAGCCTCGATCTCGACCACCTGGCCCGCCTTGGGCTCCAGCCGTGCCGCAGTCGCCTCTGCCGCGTCCCACATGGCTGGGAAAGTCTCACGCAGGCGCCCGCCCTCGAAGGCTGGGTCGATGATGCGGCGCTGGCGTTTCCATGTCTCGCCATTGGTCAGAAAGACGGAGTTGCCCAAAAGGGGCCGCAGCCCCTCGCCGATACGGTCGGACTTGGGAAAATCCTCGGGCCGGTCCTTCAACACGGTTTTCACCAGTTCGGGCTGGTTCATCAGGTAGCTGCGAAAGAACGGCGTTTTGAACTCGGCCATCCATGCCCGATAGAGCCGCGCGGGCTGGGCCGAGAGGATGTCGGCGCGAAACAGTTTGGCATAGCGCCAGAGCGACACCCGGTCGGGGCGCGCAGGGGGTTTGGGCGGATGGCTCATGCGGCGACAGAGGTGTATTTGCTGACCGCCTGGTCGATCCGCGATTTCGACGCAGGCCGCCCGTCATAGCGCGCGGCGAGTGTCTGGGGCCCGGCGGTAATCTGGAAGTAATCGTAGTCACGTGGACGGTCGAAGGCACAAAGATACTGGAAATGCAGCCGGAAGAAGCGCCAGCGCAGCGCCTTCCAACGCGCGGGGCTGAGGGTTTGCGTGAAGGCGGCGGAGAAGACCAGCGGCCAGTGTTTCCCTTCGGGCGCGACGCCGGACACCGACACCGGATCGCAAAGCGCAAAGGCGCAGCCATCGCCCGGGGCGGTGACATCGACCCAAGCCAATTCATCACGCGCCGAGAGAAAGCGCAGATCGCTGCGCAACCGCTCGGCCCGGGGCAGGAACGACACCATTGGCACCACCTGCCCCAGCGTGAGGAAACCCAGAGCAGGCCCGCCTTCGGCCACCCTGCCCGACCGGATCAGATCGGCAAGCACCGAAACCCCCAGATGCGCGCCCGAGGAATGGCCGATGACCAAGACCTCGTCGACATCATCGGTCAGCGCGGCGGCAATGGCATCGGCAAAGGTCGCCATCCGGGCCTCAAGCTGCGGTGGATTCGCGCCCTTGGTGGCGGCGGAATAGGCGTAGTCATGCATCAGGTAATAGGCGAAAAACTTGCCGTCCTTCTTTTTGAACCAGCGCAGCAGGGCAATGCCCAACCCCATGCCCAGTGCCGCGAAGGCGAGCCGCGCGGCCCAATGATCGCTGAGCATGCCGAGAAGGCCATAGGTCAACAGGCTAAGCGCCACCGCCAGCAGCGCCTGCGCGATCAACATGCCAACGGGGTAAAGTGCGGCGATCACCGGCCCCTTGCGCAGCCGCATGAGCCGCCAAAGCGCACCCGATCCGATGTAGACCCAAGCGGTGCGCAGCAATTGCAAATAGGTCGCGGGGATCGAACTGCTCATGCTTTCGCGCACGATGTCGGACCAGACCAGAACCTCGACCTGCGCGCTCACCCGCTGCCCGTCGATCTCAGCATCCACCTGCCAGCCGTAATTGCCGCGGCCCGCCTTCGGCTTCAGCCCGATCTCATAACCCGAGATCGCCGCCTGCGCCGCGCTTTCTTTGCGGTACAGCTCGCGGTAGCGGCGCGGGTGAATCGGGTCGTAGCCGGGGATGTAGAACACCCGGCGCGTTTTCACCGTCTTTCCCTGCGCTTTGCTTACCATGCCCGCCCTCTTCTTCGGCATAGTCTAGCCGTAATTCGGGGCGAGAATAAGGCTTAACCCACGGTTGCGAGGATCGGGAAGGTTTCGAGCAGCCAGAAGGAGAAGGCGGTGAAGGCACCGGTCAGCAAGGCCAGCCCGACGAGCACGAGAAGCCCCCCCATGATCCGCTCAATCAGCTTCATATGCGGTTTGATACGGTTCATCAGCGTCATTGCGCGGGTGATGAACATCGCGGCCAGCAGGAACGGGATCCCCAGCCCTGCCGCATAGACGCCCAGCAAAAGCGTACCGCGAGAGACGGAAGCCTCGCTCGCCGCGAGCGACAGGATCGCGCCAAGCTGCGGGCCGATGCAGGGCGTCCAACCAAAGGCGAAGGCCAGCCCTAGAACATAGGCGCCAAAGCTGGAACCGCCCTTATCGCCCGCGTCCAACCGCGCCTCTTGGTCCAGAAAGGGAATGCGGAAAAGGCCGATGAAATGCAGGCCAAAGACGATGATCACCACGCCGGAGATCTTGGCGAAAAGCGCCTGATTCTGGAGAAAGAACATCCCAAAGGCTGAGGCCGTGAAGCCCAAGAGCACGAAGACGGTGCTCAGCCCCAGCACGAAGAACAGCGCCGCCACCACCGCCCGCCGCCGCGCGCTGGATTGGCTCGACATGTCATTGATCGACACGCCCCCCATATAGGCCAGATAGGGCGGCACGATGGGCAGCACGCAGGGCGACAGGAAACTGAAAATCCCGGCGACAAGGGCGATGGTCATGGCCGGCAGGATCCCGGCGTCGAGGAGGCTTATTTCAAACATGACCGACTCCTAGACCGACATGGCCCCGGCGTCACCTGTCATATTGTCACAAGATCGTGGACCTCGGGACCGGCTTGGCTTAACTGATCTTATGAAGATCGAAAAACTGGATGCCACGGGGCTTCTCTGCCCCCTGCCCGTGCTGAAAGCACGCAAACGACTGGCCGCGCTGGCGCCGGGCGATCAGCTTCACATGACGGCGGATGACCCCGCCGCCGTGATCGACGTGCCGCATTTCTGTACCGAGGCGGGCCATCAGCTGACCGAAACCCGGACCGAGGGCGCGGCAGAGCTTTATATCATCACCAAGGGCGGCTGAGCGGGCGCGGTCGCGCCGTCTTTCTTACCCTATCGCCAAACTGAAAACGGCGGGCCTGAGAGAGAGCCCGCCGTTTTCTTTATCTAGAGCACTTTAGCTGCCCAGCGACCACCAGCCGCGCCGTTTGGGCTTGGGCTTTTCGGCGGGCTGCTCTTCGACCTTTTCGGCCACCGGCTCAGGAGCGGTTTCGGCAGCGGGTGCCTCGGCCTCGACCGGCTGCGGCGCGGGGTCGGGCTGCGGCTCAGGCTGAGGCGCTTCCGCGACGGGCGTCGCCGTCTCCGGTGACGGGGCCGCGATGGGCGCTTCACTCGGCAGGGCTTCGGCCATCGCATCGGGCGTGGCTTCGGCGACCGGCTCGACCGGCTTGGCCTTGGCCCGGCTGCGGCGCTTGGGCTTCGGCGCGGGTGCGGCCTCTTCCTCACTTGCCACGGCGTCTGCGCTCACGGTCTCTTCCGCCGCTTCGGCTGCGGGTTTCTTGGTCCGACGGCTACGCTTGGCCTTGGGCTTGGGCGTCTCCTCCCCTTCGGCCTCGGCGCTGACCTTCGGCGCTTCGCCTTCTGCGGCGGCAAGAGCTTCGGGCGCGGGTTCCGCTTCGGGAGCGATTTCGGCCTTAGGCTTGCGCGAGCGGCTGCGGGATTTCGGCTTGGGCTTCTCCTCGGCAGGCGCGGCATCCGCTTCGGCCTGCGGGGCTTCCGCCTCTACCGGTGCGGTTTTCTCGCCCTCGTCCGATTTCGCCTCGTCCTGCTGCTGAGCACCGTTTTGATCCTCTGCACCGTTCTGCTGATCGCCATTGCCGTTGCGGCCACGGCCACCCCGGCTGCGGCGACGGCGGCGGCGGCGCTTGGATTTGCCCTCTCCCTCTTCACCATTGCCATTGCCGTTCCCGTTGTCTGAGGGGCTGGCGTCCTGTGCGGCGGGGGGCTCTTCGGCCTCGGCGGCGCTCTCATCCTCATCGATCTGATCCATTAGGGAAGTATCGACCGAGACGACGTGATCCGAGACGGGCGGCACAGTGCGCGTTGCCGTCTTGAACTTCTCGATGTGGAAGTCAGGGCTCACCAACGACGGATCGCCTTCGATCCGCACGGACATGCCGTAGCGCATTTCGATATGGGCGATATGCTCGCGCTTTTGGTTCATCAGGAAGTTGGCGATGCCCACGGGCGCCCGCACCAATACCTCGCGGGAGCGGCGGCGGGTGCCTTCTTCTTCGATCTGGCGGATGATCGACAGGGCGAGGTTATCGTCCGAGCGCACGAGGCCGGTGCCGTGGCAGGCGTGGCAAGGCTGGGTCGTCGCCTCGATCATACCGGGACGCAGGCGCTGGCGCGACATTTCCATCAGGCCAAAGCCCGAGATGCGGCCCACCTGAATGCGCGCGCGGTCGGTCTTGAGCCGGTCCTTCATGCGCTTTTCGACGGCGGCGTTGTTCTTGCGCTCGTCCATGTCGATGAAGTCGATCACGATAAGCCCGGCAAGGTCACGCAGACGCAGCTGGCGTGCGACCTCATCGGCGGCTTCGAGGTTGGTCTTGAGCGCGGTCTGTTCGATCGAGCCTTCCTTGGTGGCCCGGCCCGAGTTCACGTCGATCGCCACCAGTGCTTCGGTCACGCCGATCACGATATAGCCGCCCGAGGGCAGTTGCACCGTGGGGTTGAACATGCCCGAGAGATAGCTTTCCACCTGATAGCGCGCGAAGAGCGGCAGGCTCTCGTTGTAGAGCTTCACGTTCTTCGCGTGGGACGGCATGATCATTTTCATGAAGTCCTTGGCGATGCGGTAACCGCGCTCGCCCTCGACATGAATCTCGTCGATCTCGCGGTTGTAGAGGTCGCGGATCGAGCGTTTGATCAGGTCGCCTTCCTCATAGATTTTCGCGGGCGCGATGGACTTCAGGGTCAGCTCGCGGATCTGCTCCCAGAGGCGCTGGAGGTATTCGTAATCGCGCTTGATCTCGGCCTTGGTGCGTTTCGCGCCAGCGGTGCGCACGATCAGGCCCGCACCTTTCGGCACTTCAATCTCGGTCGCGATTTCCTTGAGCTTCTTGCGGTCAGCGGCATTGGTGATTTTGCGGCTGATGCCGCCACCACGGGCGGTGTTGGGCATCAGAACGCAGTAACGACCGGCGAGGCTGAGATAGGTGGTCAGCGCCGCACCCTTGTTGCCGCGCTCTTCCTTGACGACCTGCACCAGCAGGATCTGGCGGACCTTGATGACTTCTTGAATCTTGTAGCGGCGCGGGCGCGGTTTGCGCACGGGGCGGATGTCTTCGCTGTCGTCCTCATCGGCGACGGATTCGATGGAATCGTCCTTCGCCGTGGCATCGCTGCCTTTGTCCTCGCCATCGGCGTCTTCACCGTCGGCCTGCGCGTCATCCTGGGCGTCGGCATCCTCGGCCTTTGCCGCGTCATCCGCCTTGGCCGGGGCCGCGTCCTCGGCCTTGGCGATATCACCCTCCGCCGCATCATTCTCGGGCTCTTCAACCGGCGTCTCCGCGACCCGCTCCATGGGCGAGCTGCCCTCTTCGCTGTCGAGATCGACGGTTTCCATGCCCGCGATCTGATCGCTGTTTTCCTCGGCGACCTCGGCGGTGGCTACGGCATCATCGCTGTTGGTCTCGGCCGCTTGGCTTTTCGACCGGCTACGCGACCGCGAGCGGGTCCGCTTGGGTTTTTCTTCTTCGTCATCCTTGGCGGCCTGCGCTTCGGCATAGGCGCGCTCTTCTTCCAGCAGCGCCTGACGGTCGGCCACGGGAATCTGGTAATAATCGGGGTGGATTTCCGAGAAAGCGAGGAAACCGTGACGGTTGCCGCCATAGTCGACAAAGGCCGCCTGAAGCGACGGTTCGACCCGTGTAACCTTGGCTAGATAGATATTGCCAGCAAGCTGGCGTTTGTTTTCCGATTCAAAATCGAATTCTTCGACCTTGTTTCCGTCCACGACCACGACCCGAGTTTCCTCGGCGTGGGTGGCATCGATAAGCATTTTCTTAGACATAGATCCATTATGCACAGCACCCGCGCACAAAATGCCCCTGGCGGGGCTTCGGGCTGGGAGGTGTGACTTGTCAGGGCGATGGAGGACGCGGCAACAGCAGGGCCACGAATGGCCCCCAACTGACTGCTCTGAGCATCTGCGCGCGTCATCGCGGTTCTTCTCCGATGCGAGGGCTCTGCGGCCTTTCCCATCCATTAATTAGCTGTGCTTCGGTCGGGCTAACCCTCGCGAATATCAGCGGTTCTTCGGCCGTTTCCGGCCCAATCGGTCTGCTGGCCCCCCGGTGTCGGGCGGGCACGGCAGCGAAACTGTCAAAAGTCACCCCACGCCGGTCGGGCGTTACGGGACTTATCCGGCTAGTTAAGGGCTTTACGGGGTGAAACACAATGGTCAATCGAATGAGCAACAGTCAAATGCGCTTTATCCCCGGTCGGTTGACAAGGCGCATGGGCTTGGAAACATTCAGACTGTCGCAGCGGCTGTCGCCGGTCGACGCTATTGAATTGCCTTGCCGCCGATGCGGCCCAGAGTTTCAAAGGACCGCTTTTATGCCTAAATTTCTGCGCCCCGCGCTTTGCCTGACCCTTCTGGGCCTCGCCGCCTGCGATGAGATCGCCGTGGCCGACGACCCCGCAGCGCTGGCGGAATTACGCGGGCAGAAAAGCTGTGTCTCTGCGGTGGCCCAGCAAACCGGAGCGGCGGGGGTTGCGATCAATACCACCCGTCCGGTGGTTGAGCTTTACCGCCATATCGTCGATGTGCCCGGCGCGGCGAGATGGTCTTGCATCACCGATCCGAATAGCAAAGCGGTCGAGATCGCAGAGCAGCGCAACGGTTGAGCCGCGCTGCTTGTGGGACGCGGTCAGAGGTAATCTGACCGCTGCAACCCGTATTTCGCCATCTTCTCATTCAACGTCCGTCGCGGCAGGCAAAGCTCGTCCATAACGCTGGCGATCGAGCCTTTGTGGCGGCGCATGGTGTTGTCGATCAACATACGCTCAAAGGCTTCGACATATTCCTTCAGCGGCTTGCCCTCGGTGGTCATCACCGGCTGCATCTCATCATGGTCACTCATCAACAGCGAGGCAATGGTGCCCGAGCCGCGGCGCGATTGCAGTACGGCGCGTTCGGCGACGTTGATGAGTTGACGCACGTTGCCGGGCCAAGGCGCCTGCAACAGCTGTGCCGCCTCTTGCGCGCTAACCTGAGGCGCCTCGCAACCGTATTCATCCGCGAATTGATCGCTCAACCGAGTAAAGAGCGTCAGAATATCCTCGCCCCGTTGGCGCAGCGGGGGCACGGTGATGCGCAGCGCCGCCAGACGGTAAAACAGGTCCGAGCGCAGCGCGTCTTCCGAGGTGCGCCCCGCCTCTTGCAGGTTCGAGATGGCGACGATCCGCGTCTCCGCCGGGGTGCCCTGCTCGTTGATCGCGCTCAGCAGCCGGGCTTGGAGTTGCTCAGACAGCGCTTCGATATCCTCCAAGACCAAAGTGCCGCCACGGGCTTCTTCGATAGCAGGCAGTTGCGCGTCTTCGGGCTGCATCGGGCCGAAAAGCCGTTTGGCCAGCGCTTCTTCCTCCAAGGCGCCGCAGGAGACGAGCACGAATTTCTTGCCCGCACGCGAGCCTACGGCGTGCAGCGCATGGGCGACCAAAGTCTTGCCCGTCCCGGTCTCCCCGTCGATCAGCACATGCCCATCGGCCTGCCCCAGATCGAGAATATCTTCGCGCAGGCGCTCCATCACCGGGGATTGGCCGATCAGCTTTTTCATCAACTGGCCACCGTCCGACAGTTCACGCCGCAGCGCGCGGTTGTCCATCACCAGCCGCCGCGCGTTGGTGGCTTTCTTGGCCAACTCGCTCATCCGGTCGGGGTTGAAGGGCTTTTCGAGGAAATCGAACGCGCCCACCCGCATCGCCTCAACCGCCATCGGCACATCGCCATGGCCGGTGATCATAATGACCGGCAGGGCCGAGTCGCTGCCCATGAGTTTTTTCAAAAACTGCATCCCGTCCATGCCCGGCATCTTGATGTCGGAAATGACGATGCCCGGATAATCGGGCCCCAATGTCTTGAGCGCGTCCTCGGCGCTGCCGAAAGTTTCCGTGTCATAGCCTGAGAGGGCCAGCCACTGGCTGATCGACTGCCGCATGTCCTGTTCGTCATCTACAATCGCGATTTTCATTGCCTGAGCCATGCGTTCACTCCGCCGCTTCTATCTTCGTTTCATCTGCCAATATGGGCAGTTGCATTTCAAAAACAGCGCCACCGTTCTGTCCGTTGCGCGCCGTCAGCCTTCCACCGAGGTCGTTCACGATCCCCGATGAAATGGCAAGACCCAGCCCAACGCCATCGCCGGGCTGTTTGGTCGTGTAGAAAGGTTCGAACAGCGCGTCCAAGTCTTCGATCCCCGGGCCATTGTCGCGCACGGTCAATGTCGCCGTCTCCCCCGCTGATAGTATAATGTCCACCTGAGGGTTTCGTTCCGATTTTGTTGCGTCCAATGCGTTTCTTAACAGGTTTACCATAACTTGCTCGATCCGCATACGGTCTCCCATCACCATGACGGGATTATCGGGCAGAATCCGGCTGATCTGGACCTGTCGTTGGCGCAATTGTGGCTCCATCATCGACAAGGATGAGGCCAAGGCCGCGCCCATGTCGACCGGAGAGAAGGCTTCCTGCCCCTTGCGGGCATAGGATTTCAGCTGCCGGGTGATTGCACCCATCCGTTCGATCAGATCGTCGATCCGCCCAAAGGACGACAGCGCCTCATCCTGCCGGTTGCGATTGAGCAACAACCGCGCGCCCGCCAGATAGGTCTTCATCGCGGCAAGCGGTTGGTTCAACTCGTGGCTTACGGCGGCGGACATCTCGCCCAAGGCGGCGAGTTTCGATGACTGTTCAAGCGTTTGTTCGGCCACGGCGAGGGTCTGTTGCACGCGCTTTCGTTCGGCAATCTCACGTTGCAGGGCAAGGTTCAGCGCCCTGAGTTTTGCCGATTCCCGTTGGAAGATCGCCAGCCTTCCGGCCGTGCGACGGCTAAGGAAGTAGAACGCCAAGGCCAGCAGGATCGCAAAACCCATCACCTCAAGCGCCAGCACGCCGTTCACCTTCTCGCGGACCGAGGCATAGGTGGTGTAGCTACTCATCCGCCAGCCGCGGAACGGGATCCGGTTCTCCAGCCGCATCACCGCTTCGCCTTGCAAGTAGGCATCGGGCGGCAGCGCGGTCCAATCGGTGGTGGCTTGGATGGCGCGCTCAATCGCGCTTTGCGGCGTGTGGTTGGCCAAGGCTTCGGGTTCGGTCAGGCCGCGCCAGCGCGGCTCAGTGGCGAGGATGATCTGCCCGGTGCTGTCCATGACGATCACCGCATCGGAAATCCCGGCCCATGCGCGCTCGAACTTCTGCAAGTCGACCTCGACCGCGATCACCCCCAGCGTCGTGCCGCCCGACTGCATCCGCCGCGAATAGAGGAAACGATAGCCGCCCTGCTCCCGCTCAATCGTCGAAAAGATTGTGGCGTTGGAGCGAATGGCGTCGACGAAATAAGGCTCGGATTTATGCGCAGAGCCCAAACGGTTGCGGTCGGTCGCCGCCACCGTGCGCCCGTCGATGTCATAAAGCATCAAAGAGGCCGCGCCGATCTCCTCCACGAAGGAGATAAGCCGTTGCGTCGACAGGGAATAATCCGCCGTTTGCAGCGCCCCGATCAAGGTGGGGTCGCGCGCCAAAAGCTGTGGGACGATGGCATTCTGGCGCAGTTCCGCCAGCAGGTTCCCGCTATAAAGCGCGATGCGCAGTTCGGCGCGGTTGCGAGTGCTCTCGGTAAAACGGTCGGTCAGCAGTTTGTTGGTGATCGAAATGGTCACCACGGCAAGGATCATCAGCGCCGCGATGGCGAACCGCACCCGCCAGGATACGGCCATGCTATTGCCTTCGGAACCGGATGTATCACTCATCGCGGCAACCTACGCGCTCCGCGCGCCGCACTCAAGTCAGGCGGTTTGCAAAGCACCGGTCAATGCGCGGAAGAGCGCCGCCCCATCCGTATTGCCATGCGCCGCTTCCGCCGCCCGCTCAGGATGCGGCATCATGCCCAGCACACGGCGGTTTTCCGACAGGATGCCCGCGATGTCATCGCGCGCGCCATTCGGGTTCTCGGCATAGCTAAAGGCCACGCGATCTTCGCCGCGCAGTTTCGCAATCGTCTCGTCATCCGCGAAATAGTTGCCATCGTGGTGGGCGATCGGAATGTTGATGACTTGACCGGCGCTGTAGCCGTTGGTGTAATCGCTCGCTGTAGTCTCGACCTTCAGACCAACGGTCTTGCAGATGTACTTTAGCCCTGCGTTCCGCAGCAACGCGCCCGGCAGCAGGCCGGTTTCGGTCAGCACCTGAAATCCGTTGCAGATGCCCAGCACATAGCCGCCCCGCTCCGCATGGGCGGCCACTGTACGGCAGATCGGCGAATTCGCGGCGATGGCCCCGCAGCGCAGGTAATCGCCATAGGAGAACCCGCCGGGGATCCCCACGATATCTACGCCTTGCGGCAGTTCGCTGTCCTTGTGCCAGACCATGGAGACCTTGGCACCCGCGGCTTTAAAAGCCACGGCAAGGTCGCGGTCGCAATTGGACCCGGGAAAGACAACCACCGCTGCGTGCATCAGGCCAGCTCCACCGAATAGGATTCGATCACCGTATTGGCCAAGAGCTTTTCGCACATGGCGTTCACATCGGCCTCAGAGGTGCCTTCGGCGAGGTCAAGCTCGATCACCTTGCCCTGACGCACACCGTTCACCCCGTCAAAGCCCAAGGCTCCGAGCGCGTGGCGAACCGCTTCGCCCTGAGGGTCGAGCACCCCGTTCTTCAGCATCACATGCACCCGTGCTTTCATGGCGCGACACCCCTTTGTAACATCTGCAAATTGAACGGCGAAGCCGCGTTAGTTGATCAGCGTCGGCTTGGTCACCGGCGCGTTGTTCTTGGGCATGACGCCAAGGCGTTTGGCCACTTCGGTATAGGCATCGGTGAGCGAGCCGAGATCGCGGCGGAACACGTCTTTATCGAGCTTCTGACCCGTTTCGATGTCCCACAGGCGACAGCTGTCGGGGCTTATCTCATCGGCGACGATCAGACGCTGGAAATCACCGTCGTAAACGCGGCCAATCTCGATCTTGAAGTCCACCAGCTTGATGCCCACGGCCATCATCACGCCCGACATGAAGTCATTAACCCGCAGCGCAAGGCTCAGGATATCGTCCATGTCTTGCTGGCTGGCCCAGCCGAATGCGGCGATATGCTCTTCGGTGACCAGCGGATCGCCGAGCGAGTCGTCCTTGTAGCAATATTCGACAATCGGGCGCGGCAATTGCGTGCCCTCTTCGATGCCAAGGCGCTTGGACATGGAACCGGCGGCATAGTTGCGCACGATCACTTCCAGCGGAATGATCTCAACCTGCCGCACGAGCTGTTCGCGCATGTTCAGGCGTTTGATGAAATGCGTCGGCACGCCAATGCTGTTCAGGCCAGTCATAAAGAACTCGGACAGGCGGTTGTTCAACACGCCCTTGCCTTCGATCGTGGCTTTCTTCTCGGCGTTAAAGGCCGTGGCATCGTCTTTGAAATATTGAACGATCGTACCGGGCTCGGGACCTTCATAGAGGATCTTTGCCTTGCCTTCGTAGATCTTGTTGCGCCGGGCCATGGGCATCCTTTCCAACAGGGGGCCGGGAACATCCCCGCCGCTTGCGCTTCTCTTAGTGCAAGCACCCCGCTGCTGCAAGCATGGCCCGTCACCTTTGCCGCGCCACTTGCGCGAACGGGGGCGCGTTCGCATATCAAAGGGGTAACCGCAGCAATCGGAGACCCGATATGAGCAACTTTGACGACCGTGCAAATGCCTTTGAAAGCAAGTTCGCCCACGATGCGGATATGCAATTCCGTGCCGAGGCGCGGCGCAACAAGCTTCTGGGTCTCTGGGCTGCTGAACTTTTAGGCAAATCCGGCAGCGATGCCGAGGACTATGCCAAAGAGGTCGTGAAATCCGATTTCGAAGAGGCGGGCGACGAGGATGTCTACCGCAAAGTCTCGGGCGATCTGGGCGACCGCGCGGAGGAAGCAACGATCCGCGCCAAGATGCAAAGCCTGATGGCCGAGGCCAAGGCGCAACTGCTGAGCGAGACAAGCTGACCCCCTGCGCTCCGGTCTTGGCACCGGGGCGCAGCCTTCCCGCCTGCCCTCATAATGAAGATGAATATTATGAGATTGCCCCCAGGTAGCCACCATGACATCAGGCGAAATTCTCAGACCTAACAGGAGCCCCCATGAGCAACGCATTCACCGATCTTCTCGCTGAAAAGGGCACATTGCTCGCCGATGGGGCCACGGGCACCAATCTGTTCAACATGGGGCTGATGTCGGGCGACGCGCCCGAATTGTGGAACACCGATGAGCCCGCCAAGATCACCAAGCTCTACCGTTTCGCGGTGGATTCGGGCAGCGATCTGTTCCTGACCAATTCCTTCGGCGCCAATGCCGCCCGTCTCAAGCTGCACGACGCGCAGAACCGCGTGCATGAGCTGAGCCGCGTCTCCGCCGAACTCGCGCGCGAGGTGGCCGATACTGCCGAGCGTAAGGTGATCGTTGCAGGCTCTGTCGGCCCCACGGGTGAGATCATGGAGCCTGTGGGCACCCTGTCGCATTCCCTCGCCGTTGAGATGTTCCACGAGACCGCCGATGGGCTCAAGGCAGGCGGTGCCGATATCGGCTGGCTAGAGACAATCAGCGCCCCCGAAGAATACCGCGCCGCCGCCGAAGGCTTCCAGCTCGCCGGTCTGCCGTGGTGTGGCACGATGAGCTTTGACACCGCGGGCCGCACGATGATGGGGCTGACTTCCGAAGGGATGGTCGACTTGGTGCATGGGCTCGACAACATGCCGCTGGCCTATGGTGCCAACTGCGGCACCGGCGCCTCTGACCTGCTGCGCACCGTGCTTGGCTTTGCCGCGAAGAACGGCACGCTGCCGATCATCTCGAAAGGCAATGCAGGCATCCCGAAATACGTGGAAGGCCACATCCACTATGACGGCACGCCCGAGTTGATGGCACGCTACGCGGTGATGGCCCGCAACGCAGGCGCAAGCATCATCGGCGGCTGCTGCGGCACCCTGCCCGAGCATCTGGTCGCCATGCGCGAGGCGCTCGACAGCACCGAAAAAGGCCCGGCCCCGACGTTGGAGCAGATCCGCGAAGAGATTGGCGATTTCTCTTCCGAAAGCGATGGCACCGACGGCCAAGGCCCCACCCGCGCGCCGCGCCGCGGACGTCGCCGGGGCTGAGGCTCAGAACAAGCTCAATTGATCGCCCTTTTCGGAGGGCGGTCGAAACAGATCACAGCGCAGCGGCACGCCGGAACGGGCCAGCCCCAAACGTTTCACCGCCAGATCAAAGCGTTGCGCCACCATCTGCGCATATGGCCCCTCGCCCCGCATCCGTTTGTGCCAGCCCGCGTCATATTCCTTGCCCCCATGCATATCGCGCAAGCGCGCCATGATCCGCTCGGCCCGGTCGGGGTAATGGGTGGCGAGCCAGTCCTGCACCAGCGGCGACACCTCTCGCGGCAGGCGCAGCATGATCCAGCTTGCATGCCGCGCGCCGGCATCGCGCCCTGCGGTCAGGATCGCCTCCAACTCCGGGTCGGTCAGCGCCGGAACCATTGGGGACGCCATGATCCGCACCGGGATGCCAGCCTCCGACAGCTTCCGGATCACCTGCAATCGCCGCTGCGGCGCGGGCGCGCGCGGTTCCATCAAGCGGCTCAGCTTCGGGTCCAGCGTGGTCACCGAAATGCCGACCGCCGCCAATCCGCGCCCTGCCATGTCGCCCAAGATGTCGATGTCGCGTTCGATCAGGCTGCCCTTTGTGACGATCGCCACCGGGTGATTGAACGCCGATAACACCTCAAGACATTCTCGCATGATGCCATGGGTCTTTTCGATCGGCTGATAGGGGTCGGTGTTGGTGCCGATGGCGATGGGCGCGACCTGATAGCGCTTTGACCGCAGTTCCCGCGCCAGAACGTCCGGCGCTTCGGGGCGGGCGATCAACTGCGTCTCAAAATCTAACCCCGGCGACAGGCCGAGGAAGGCATGGCTGGGCCGCGCGAAACAGTAAACGCAGCCGTGTTCGCAGCCGCGATAGGGGTTGATCGAGCGGTCAAAAGGCAGATCCGGCGAGCGGTTATAGGTGATCACCCGGCGCGGCACCTCGATACTGGTCTGGGTGCGCAGCACCGGAAGCACCTCGTCGCGCGCCCAACCGTCATCTTCGGCGACGCGGGTATGACGCTCAAACCGGCCCGCATCATTGCTGCCTGCCGCGCGGCCAAGCACGCGGAATCGCTGGTCTTCCCTATCCATGAAAGAAGATTAGAACATTGCGCGAACATCGGCAAGTAACCTCGTGCAAACCCTTGTCCTTACACCGCAAAAAGCAGTAGTTTGCCCCCAAGGCGTCGCGCAAGGCGCGGCCGATGTCGCAAACCGCGACCCCGGCGCTAACATTCCGTGGGACAAGGGCTCAAGTGTCATGCACCTGCACGCCCAGCAGAAGGAAACACCATGTCGGAAGAAGACGATATCATCCTGGCCGAGTTGGACGACGAAGAACTGGTCCAACAGATGTTCGATGACCTCTATGACGGTCTTAAGGAAGAGATCGAAGAAGGGGTGCAAATCCTGCTTGAACGCGGTTGGGAGCCCTATGAGATCCTGACCAAGGCGCTTGTCGGCGGGATGACCATCGTCGGCGCCGATTTCCGCGACGGGATCCTCTTCGTGCCCGAAGTGCTGCTGGCCGCCAATGCGATGAAGGGCGGCATGGCCATCCTCAAGCCGCTGCTTGCAGAAACCGGCGCGCCGCGCGTGGGCAAGATGGTGATCGGCACTGTCAAAGGCGACATTCATGACATCGGCAAGAACCTCGTCGGCATGATGATGGAAGGCGCGGGTTTCGAGGTCGTCGATCTGGGCATCAACAACGCGGTCGAAGCCTATCTCGAAGCGCTCGAAGCGGAAAAGGCCGATATCCTTGGCATGTCCGCCCTGCTGACCACGACCATGCCCTATATGAAAGTGGTGATCGACACGCTGGTCGAACAGGGCAAGCGCGACGACTATATCGTGTTGGTCGGTGGCGCGCCCCTGAACGAGGAATTCGGCAAGGCCATCGGTGCCGATGCCTATTGCCGCGACGCTGCCGTGGCGGTGGAGACGGCGAAAGACTGGATGGGCCGTCGACATAATTCGGCCAACGCCTGAGCCTCGCCTCTGCCCGCTTGGCTTGGGGCGCGATGGCATGCGATGGTATCGGCATGAACGACACTCTGCTGCCAGATGACCGGACCCTGACCCAAGACGGGCTCGCACCCACCCGCGCGGGCCGTATCTTGCTGATTGCCTGCGGGGCGCTGGCGCGTGAGATTTTGGACCTGAAAGCCGCCAATGGTTGGACCCATCTGGATCTGACCTGTCTGCCCGCGAAATATCACCTCTACCCGGAGAAGATTACGCAGGCGGTGCGTGATACGGTCGCCAAGCACCGCGCAGACTATGACGATTTCTTTGTCGTCTACGCCGATTGCGGCACGGGCGGCGGGCTGGAACGCGCCTGCGCAGAACTCGGCGTGCAAATGGTCGCCGGGCCGCATTGCTACAGCTTTTTCCAAGGCAACGAGAGCTTCGCCAAAACCGCCGAAGATGAGATCACCACCTTCTACCTCACCGATTTTCTGGTCCGGCAGTTCGACGCTTTCATCATCAAACCCATGGGCCTCGACCGGCATCCCGAGCTGCGCGACATGTATTTCGGAAATTACGAAAAACTGGTCTATCAGGCGCAGACGGATGACCCGGCGCTGACCGAAAAGGCCCAAGACTGCGCCGCGCGGCTCGGCCTTGCGTTCGAGCGGCGCTTTACGGGTTACGGGGATTTGGAGAGCGCGTTGCGCGCCCTCTGAGGGTTACGCTTCCTGCGCTGCCGTTTCACGCACCCGCTCGATCATCGCGCGCAATCCGTTCGAGCGCTGCGCCGAGAGGTGGTCGTTCAACCCCAGCCGCGCCAGTTCCGCCTTGGCGTCGACGCCGCCCACCTCGCTAGGTGTCAAGCCGTTGTAAAGCTTGCGCAAAACCGCGATCAGCCCTGAGACGATCATCGCATCGCTGGCGCCGTCGAAATGCAGTTTCCCGCCCTCGAACTGTGCATGCAGCCAGACCTGAGAGGCGCAGCCATCGACCTTGGTCGCAGGGACGCGCAGCGGCTCGGGCAGCGGCTCCATCGCTTTGCCAAGGTCGATCACATGGCGATAACGGTCTTCCCAATCGTCCAGAAACTCGAAATCCTCGACCAGTTCTTCAAAGGCGGGCGTGGCCATCTGTGCACTCTCTTCGGGTGAATTCCATTGCCTGACAGGTAGGATGCCCATGGGCAAAGGTCCACCCCCTTCCCAAGGCTGGCGGGATGGGGTAGCACAAGGCAAGTAAACTTAACGGCGGTTCCCATGCGCAAGACAATCCTCGCTCTTTTGGCTTCGACCCTTTTGGTATCCGCCTGCGGCACGGTCCGTGACAGTCGCATCAATCCATTGAATTGGTTTGGCCCCGCCCGTTCGATTGAGACCGCCCCGGCGGAGAGCACGAACCCCCTGATCCCGCAGCGCAGTGGGCTGTTCGCGCGGCGCGCGGTTGAGGTCGACACCTATGAGGGGCGCCCCTTTGAGCAGATCACCGATCTGACCATCGAGCCGGTGCCGGGCGGTGCGATTCTGCGCGCCACCGGGCTGGCGGCACGCCAAGGCATCTACAAAGTGCGCCTGACCCCCGCGACGCCGGATGAGATGCCCGTCGACGGTGTTCTGACCTATCGTTTGGAAGGGGTCCGGCCCGACAAGGCCACCCCGCAAGGCAGCCGCCCCACCCGCGAAGTGATTGCCGGGCGTCGCCTGACCGATCAGATGCTGGCCGGGGTGCGCGAGATTCGCGTCGAAGGGCAGCTGAACGCGCTGGTCTCTCGCCGCTAAGACGCCGCCTGCCCTCTATTGAGAAAGAGCCGCCCCTGATCGGGCGGCTCTTTTCGTTTCAGACTTTGACGGCCTTCACGTCATTTCCGTCAGCGGCCAAGGCGATCTTGCCCTCGCAGAGCAGTAGCGCATCGGCACCGAAGACCTCATGCCGCCAGCCGCGCAGCGCCTGCACGTCACGCTCCCCCGCCGAGAGCATGTCGAGATCGCTGGCCGAGGCGATGAGCTTGGCCGCAACGCCCGCGCTTTCGGTCTTGGCCTTGAGCAGCACGCGCAGAAGATCGGCCAAGGCCGGGTTCACTTGCAGCTTGTCGCGCTTGCGGTCGGGCTGGGGCATGTCGGCAGGCTTGCAGGCCACGCCTGCGGCCACAGCCTTCAGGATGCCCTCGGCGATTTCGCCCTTGCGGGCCTCGCGCAGCAGCAGCCGGGCGCGGTTCAACTCTTCGCCATTCGAGGGCTTGAGGCTCGCCAATTCGACCAGTGCGTCGTCCTTGAACACACGGTTGCGCGGGATGTTGCGGGTGCGGGCATAATCCTCACGGAAGGCCGCCAGCTCGCGCACGATTGCCAGAAACTTGGGCGAGTTGGTCCGGGTCTTGACCCGTTTCCAAGCGTCCTGCGGTTGGGTCACATAGGTGTCGGGGCTGAGCAGCGTCTCAAGCTCTTCGGCCACCCAACGTGCACGGCCCGTCTGTTCAAGCTTGCGGGCCAGAAATTCGTAGATTTGGCGCAGATGGGTCACGTCGGCCAGCGCATAGGTCTTCTGCGCCTCGGTCAGCGGGCGGCGCGACCAATCGGTAAAACGCGAGGTTTTGTCGAGCGACTGATGCGCGATCTTGCGCACCAAAGTCTCATAACCCACCTGTTCCCCAAAGCCGCAGACCATCGCAGCGACCTGCGTGTCGAACAGCGGCTTGGGAAAGACCTTGGCATCGACATAGAAGATCTCAAGATCCTGCCGTGCGGCGTGGAAGACCTTGACTACCGATGTATCGCGGAACAGATCGTATAGCGGCTCAAGCGAGATGCCATCGGCCAAGGGGTCGACCAACACGGCGTTGCTGTCATCGGTGCCGGGCATGGCAAGCTGAACAAGGCAGAGTTTGGAGTAATAAGTCCGCTCACGCAGGAATTCCGTGTCGACGGTCACGTAATCATGGCGCGCAGCCTCTTCACAGAATTGCGCGAGGTCGGCGGTCGTGGTGATGGTTTTCATATATGCTCTTTGACATGTTGCACGCCCGGTCATCGGGCTTTGCCAAAGAGGTACATCACGCGAGAGGGTTTGACCAGCGTCAGCCCGTGAGAAGGACCGGCTCTCGCCCACCAGCGGCGAAACGGCGCAGCACGGCGGGGTAGAGGCGGTGTTCCTGCACCAGCACCCGCTCGGCCAAACTTTCGGCCGTGTCGCCGGGTAGGACAGGGATGCGCGCCTGACCAAGGATCGGACCGTCATCAAGTGCGGCGGTCACCTCATGCACGGTGCAGCCATGTTCGGTATCGCCAGCGTCCAGCGCGCGGGCATGGGTGTGCAGCCCGCGGTATTTCGGCAATAGCGAAGGGTGGATGTTGATCATCCGCCCGGCCCAGGCATCGGTAAACCCTTCGGTCAGTTTGCGCATGAAACCAGCAAGGCAGATGATGTCAGGCGCATGGGCCTTAAGCGCGGCGCTGAGCGCCGCCTCAAAGGCCGGGCGGTCCTTGCCGAAGGGGCGGTGATCGACCACTTCGGTCGCGATCCCCTGCCCCTGCGCCCAAGCGATCCCCCCCGCATCCGCGTTGTTCGACAGCACCAGACAGGGGCGGCCTGCATGGTCACCGGTCATATCCTCGACCAGCGCCCGCATGTTAGAGCCGCCGCCCGAGACGAAAATCGCAACCCGCTTGGTCAAAGCAGCGCGCCGGAATAGGTGACGCCATTGCCGGTGGTGATGCGGCCAATCTCAATGGCGACATGGCCGTCCTCGGCAAAGGCGGCTTTGGCGGCCTCGACCTTATCGGCGGAGACCACGGCGACCATGCCAATCCCGGCGTTGAAGGTCTTGAGTAACTCCGCCTCGGCCATGCCGCCTTGGGCAGCCAGCCATTTGAAGACCGGCGGCAACTCCCATCCGTTGAGGTCGATCTCAGCGGCGAGCCCCACGGGCAGCACGCGCGGCATGTTCTCGGTCAGGCCACCGCCGGTGATATGCGCCAGAGCCGAGACGGCATCCGCGCGCAGAGCCGCCACAGCGCCTTTGACGTAGAGTTTCGTGGGTGTGAGCAGCGCATTGCCGAGATCACCTTCGCCCCATGGGCAATCGTCACCCCAGCCCAGACCGCTCCGTTCAACGATCTTCCGCACAAGGCTGTAGCCGTTGGAATGCACCCCGTCGCTCGGCAGACCCAAGAGGACGTCGCCCTCTTTTACGTCGCGCGGCAGCTCGGTTCCGCGTTCCATCGCGCCGACCGAGAAACCAGCGAGATCGAAGTCGCCCGCGTGATACATGCCCGGCATTTCAGCCGTCTCGCCCCCGATCAAGGCACAACCGGAATCGGCGCAGCCCTTGGCGATGCCTTCGATGATCCGCGCGGCGCTGTCGAGCTCCAGTTTGCCGGTGGCGAAATAGTCGAGGAAGAAGAGCGGCTCGGCCCCTTGGCAAACCAGATCGTTGACGCACATGGCGACCAGATCAATGCCGATGCTGTCAACATTGCCCGTATCAATCGCGATGCGCAGCTTGGTGCCCACGCCATCGGTCGCGGCGACCAGCACCGGATCGGTGAAGCCTGCGCCCTTAAGATCGAATAGCGCGCCAAAGCCGCCGAGGCCGGACATGACACCGGGCCGCGCGGTGGATTTCGCCGCCGGTTTGATCCGCTCTACAAGCGCATTGCCTGCGTCAATATCCACGCCTGCTTCGGCATAGGTGATTCCGTTGTCGGATTTCGTCATGGTCATGGCCCCCGGCGCGCATTTTCCCTTGCGCGCGGAGTTAGAGTATTGCGCGGCCCACTGCAATCATTTGGTGCAGCTAATGTCTTGACGCTCGGCCTGCGGCGTCATACCCAAACGCCCATGGCGGGCCTGTAGCTCAATTGGTTAGAGCAGAGCGCTCATAACGCTTTGGTTGCGGGTTCAAGTCCTGCCGGGCCTACCATACTTCCGCCCCCCGCCTTTCGTGGCCGTCACCGTTTGGCGCTGACGTGCCAGTTCACTTGCATCTCGACCACCGTTTCACCCGCTTCGTTCTGGATGTCGACCGCCACGTCAAAGGTGACTTTTCCGTCTTCTTGCAGAGCGCTCAGCAGCTCGGCCCCGGGGCGCGAGGTTTGGGCATGGGCGGTCAGCGTGCCTTCGGCGATCTTCTTGAAGGTGATCTGCCCCATGGCCGCCACGGGGCGCATGTCCATGATCACCGGCGCAATAGCCCCCGCCATGGCAGCCCCCGAGGCGGCTTCGCCCAGCGTGAACATCGCGCCCGCGTGCTGCGTGCCGATGTGGTTCGAGGTCTCATGCCGCTGCACCAATTCGGCGCTGGCGGTGCCGTCTCCGATCTCAAGCAGTTTCACCCCGACATGGGCGGCAAAGGGCACGGCCGTGTCGAGATGGGCTTTGATCATGTCATAGGGGGTCATCGCTGCGCTCCGTATTAGGGTCGCCTCACTGTGGCAAAGCCAGGCGCGTCGCACAATCATGCCGCCGGGTCACCGCGCGATGACGATATCTGCCCGCAGCCCCCCAAGGCGGTCCGATTCCCCAAGCCGCAGCACCCCGCCGTGGGCGCGGGCGATGTCGGAGGCGATGGCAAGGCCAAGCCCCACGCCGCCGCCCTTGTCTTGGTTGCGCGCAGGATCGAGCCGCGAGAAAGGCCGCGTCGCCTCGTCCCGCCGCGCTTCTGGGATGCCGGGGCCATCGTCTTCGACCCGGATGCGCAGGGTGCGATCGCTCAGCATGACCGAGACTTCGGCCTGCGTGCCATAGCGCACGGCGTTGGAGATCAGGTTGTCCACCGCCCGGCGCATCGCGACCCTGCGCAGCTTCACGATCCCCTCGCCTGCGCCCTCGGGCGGCAGCAGCGTGACCCTGCGTCCGGCCCGCTGCGCGTCTTCCACGATGGCGCTGACGAACCCATGCGGGGCCACCTCTTCGGGCTCACCCTCGGCGGCGCCTTTAGCGAAGTTCAGGAATTCGTCCAGCATCCGCTGCATATCATCGACATCGGCCAGCAGCGGGGCTGCGTCCTCTTCGTCGATCATCGACAGGCCGAGGCGCATCCGGGTCAGCGGCGTGCGTAGGTCGTGGCTCACCCCCGAGAGCATCAGCGTGCGCTGCTCGATCTGCCGCTCGATCCGGGCGCGCATGTCGACAAAGGCATTGCCCGCCGCGCGGACTTCGATGGCGCCGGTGGGGGTGTAGGGCTCATGCCGCCCCCGGCCAAAGGCTTCCGCCGCGCGGGCCAGACGTTTGATCGGGCGCAGCTGATTGCGCAGATAGATCGTTGCGATATAACTCAAAAGCACGCCGAAAAACACGGTGTAGACGAAAAGCTGATGCGGGTTCGAGGCCGAGATGCGCCGCCGCTCGAACTGGATTCGCAACGGCCCGTGCACGCTTTCGATATAGAGCACGACGAAATCGTCATCGCTGAGGTCGACCGCTTCGATCCCGTCCATCTTGCTGCGCAGCCGGGGAATCAGCACGCGGCCCGAATAATCGTACCACAGCATGCTGTCTTCTTCGGGCAGCGGACGGTTGGCGGGCGTCACCACGAAATCAAGCGGACCCGCCCGCGCCTCAACCGCCGTGGGCACGGATTGCGCATCGGGGGCCGTGCCGACCGCCAGCATGACCAGTTCCAGTTCCCGCAGGACCGTATCGGTCATCTGGCCGGTGACACCTTCGAAATGCCTCTGCGCAAAGATCACCACGACGACCAACTGCAAAAACACCACTGGTAACAGCAGGATCAACGCGGCACGTCCGTAGATGCCGCGCGGCACATATCGTTTGAGCCAGGCAAAATTCATGGCTAGACCTTAGCCAGCCCCCTGCCCCAGCGAAAGGTGAAACCATGCTGCCGCCCGACAACTTCGACCCCGAGATTGGCCTTGCCGAAACCTTGGAACCCGGGCTGCGGCGGATCGTGGCGCCCAACCCCTCACCGATGACCTATCGCGGCACCAATACCTATCTCTTGGGCGAGACCGATGTGGCGGTGATCGACCCCGGCCCCGACAGCCCCGCGCATCTTGAGGCGATCCTCGCCGCGATCCAGCCCGGGCAGCGGATCAGCCATATCATCGTGACCCATACGCATCTGGATCACGCGCCCCTTGCCCGCCCGCTGGCCGCGCGTACGGGGGCCGAGGTATGGGCCTTCGGTGAGGCCACGGAGGGCCGTTCGACGGTGATGCAGGGGCTTGCTGAGGCGGGGTTGATGGGCGGCGGCGAAGGTGTGGACCACGGGTTTCGCCCTGATCACACTTTGGCCGATGGGGATGTACTGAAGGGGGACGGCTGGACGCTGGAGGTGCTGCACACGCCAGGCCATATAGGCAATCACGTTAGCCTGGCTTGGGGCGATGCCTGTCTGACAGCGGATCACGTCATGGGCTGGGCAACTTCGCTCGTCTCGCCCCCTGATGGGGACCTGACCGATTTCATGGCCTCTTGCGAGAAGCTGGGCGCGCGGCAATGGCGCGTGTTCTATCCCGGTCACGGCGCCCCGGTGAGCGATCCCAACGCGCGGCTCGACTGGTTGGTGGCGCATCGTCGCGCGCGGGAGGTGTCGATCCTCGACGCATTGGCTGCCGGACCCGCGACGGCGGAGGACCTCGCTCGCGCCATCTATACCGAAACACCTTCCGCGCTCTTAGGCGCGGCCACCCGAAACGTGCTGGCGCATCTGGTCGATCTGACAGGCCGGGGGCGCGTAGCCCCAGAGGGCACCTTGCAGGCAGAGGCGCGTTTCACTCTCAACTCATAGGAGAATGCGGGCCTTTCCGTCGCAAAATCGCAACAAATGCCCCATTCTGGGCGCAATCTGGCCCCTTTATGGACCCGAACCGCGCCCAAGCTGGTTGCGGGGGTGAGAGACATCAAACCCCAGCGAGCAGCAAAGGAGCTACCCGATGGCCCGACTAGACAGAACGCCGCAACCACAGAAACCAAAGCCCGCGCCGAAGCCGAACGGCACCTCGGCCCAACCACCGCAGCGCCCCACGCCGCTGATCACCGACTACGCCAGTCTTTGAACGGCGCTCCCCGCGCACCGGATGGGGCCGGTGGATGGGGGGAACTTTGGGGCCGGACCATGCGTTTGCCGCCTAGAGCAACACGCAAGGACAGATATGAAACCCCATACCCCCTCTCACGAAGCTGACCTCGCCCGTCTGCGCCGTTTGGCCGTCAGCATGGACAGCGCCTATAAGCTGCCGATCGTCGGCGTTCGGATGGGATGGGATTCGATTCTGGGCCTCGTGCCGGTGGTGGGCGATACGCTCGCCCTTCTGCCCGCGGCCTACATCCTGAAAGAATCGCACCGCATGGGCGCGCCGAAAAGCGTACTGGCAAAAATGCTGGTGAACACCGGGGTCGACTATGTGATCGGCTCCGTCCCGCTGGTCGGTGACCTTTTCGATATCGGTTGGAAGTCGAAACTGCGCAACGTCGACTTGCTGGAGCGTCACCTAAAAGACCAGGCGGCTAAAGCCCCGCCGCTGGGCAATGTCGAAGGGCGCATGTCCTCGCACCACCCGACGCTCAACAACTGATCACCAAAGAAAAAGGGCCGCCCGAAGGCGACCCTTTCAGTCTTTCCGAAGAACGGTGGCTTAGCCGACCAGTTCCAGGCCGGAGAAGAAGTAAGCGATCTCAACCGCTGCGGTTTCCGGTGCATCGGAACCGTGGACGGAGTTTTCGCCAACGCTTTCAGCGAATTCTGCGCGGATGGTGCCCTCTGCCGCATCGGCAGGGTTGGTCGCGCCCATGACTTCGCGGTTTTTCGCGATGGCGTTTTCACCTTCGAGAACCTGAGCCACGATCGGCGCGGAAGCCATGAACTCGCACAGTTCGTCGTAGAAGGGACGCTCGGCGTGCACTTTGTAGAACTCGCCCGCCTGCGCCTTGGTCAGGTGGATGCGCTTTTGTGCGACAACGCGCAGGCCCGCGTCTTCGAATTTCTTGACGATGGCGCCAGTCAGGTTGCGGCGGGTTGCGTCGGGCTTGATGATCGAGAAGGTGCGTTCGAGGGCCATTGGCTGTACTCCATAGCGGGTGTTGATTTGCGCGCTCCCTAGCATGGGGTCTGGCCCATGAAAAGCCGTGATTGACCTTCGGCCCCGCTTGCTCCAAACGGCTTTCATGTTACGCATTTCAGAAATCAACTACTCCGTCGAAGGCCGCCCCCTGTTCGAGGAAGCCTCCGCCGTGATCCCCGAGGGGCATAAGGTCGGCATCGTCGGGCGCAACGGCGCGGGCAAGACGACGCTGTTCAAAATCATCCGTGGTGAGCTGTCACTCGACAGCGGCGATATCTCTTTGCCCTCTCGCGCTAAGATCGGCGGCGTCGCGCAAGAGGTGCCCTCGTCCGAGACCTCGCTCATCGACACGGTGCTGGAAGCCGACATTGAACGCGCCCGGTTGATGAAAGAGAGCGAGACTGCCGAGGATCCCGCCCGCATCGCTGACATCCAGACCCGTCTGGCCGATATCGACGCTTGGTCCGCCGAAGGCCGCGCAGCGTCGATCCTCAAGGGGCTTGGTTTCGACGACGAAGAGCAGCAGATGCCCTGCTCCGCCTTCTCCGGCGGCTGGCGGATGCGCGTGGCGCTCGCCGCCGTGCTCTTTGCCCAGCCCGACCTGCTGCTTTTGGACGAGCCGACCAACTACCTCGACCTTGAAGGCGCGCTCTGGCTGGAAAGCTATCTGGCGAAATATCCCCATACGGTGCTGATCATCAGCCACGACCGCGGCCTGCTGAACCGCGCCGTGGGCGGCATCCTGCATCTCGAAGACCGCAAGCTGACCTATTACCAAGGCCCCTACGACCAATTCGCCCGCCAGCGCGCCGAGAAACGCGCGTTGCAGGCGGCGATGGCCAAGAAGCAACAGGCCCGGCGCGATCACATGCAGGCCTTTGTCGACCGTTTCAAGGCCAAGGCCAGCAAGGCCAAGCAGGCGCAATCGCGTCTGAAAATGATCGAGAAGATGGACATGATCACCGCGCCCGAGGACGTGGCGCGCAAGGTCTTCACATTCCCCGAGCCCGAGGAACTTTCGCCCCCGATCATCAATATCGAGAACGGCGCAGTCGGTTATAGCGACGACAACCCGGTGCTTACGCGGCTGAACCTGCGCATCGACCAAGACGACCGGATCGCCCTTCTGGGCAAGAACGGTCAGGGCAAGTCGACGCTGGCGAAACTTCTGTCGGACCGCCTGCCCCTGATGGCTGGGCGGCAGATCAACTCCTCCAAGCTGCGCGTGGGTTTCTTCGCCCAGCATCAGGTGGATGAGCTGATCGTCGAGGAAACCCCGCTGCAGCACATGATCGCCGCGCGCCCCGGCGTGCTGCAATCGAAACTGCGCGCGCAGCTTGCGGGCTTCGGCCTTGGCCCGGAACAGGCCGAGACCGAGGTTGGGCGGCTTTCGGGCGGGCAGAAGGCGCGGCTGTCGCTGCTTCTGGCCACGCTGCACGCGCCGCATCTGCTGATCCTCGATGAGCCGACCAACCACCTTGATATCGAAAGCCGTGAGGCGCTGGTGGAGGCGCTGACGCGCTACTCGGGCGCGGTGATCCTCGTCAGCCACGACATGCACCTGCTGTCGCTGGTGGCCGACCGGCTGTGGCTGGTGTCGAAAGGCACGGTCAAACCCTATGAGGAAGACCTCGAAGCCTATCGCAAGATGCTGCTGACGCCGGAAAAGCCGGTCAGCAAGAACCCCGCCAAGCCGAAAGAAGCGCCCAAGCCCAAACGCGCCAGCCGCGATGAGGTGTTGGCCCTGCGCAGCGAGGTCCGCAAGGCCGAAGCGCGGATGGAAAAGATCAACGAGATGCGCGACAAGCTCGCCAAGAAACTCGCCGATCCCGCGCTTTATGAGGACGCCAAAACCGGTGAGCTTGAGGTCTGGAACAAGAAATACGCCGAGGTGATGGAGGCGCTGGACCGCGCGGAATCGCTTTGGATGGGCGCACAGGAAAAGCTGGAGAAGGCCACGGCCTGACCCGTAAGCGTTCACTTTATCACATCGCAGGGGTCGCCTAAGGGGCGGCCCTCGTGCATTCTGACAAGAAGCCCCGCGCCAAGGAAGACCCATGACCCTCGACACCGCCTATATGATCACTGCCCTCGTCACGATGTTCGTGGTGATCGACCCCATCGCCATCGCGCCGGTCTTCCTCGCGCTTACCCGCGGGATGAGCAACGCAGAGCGGCGCAAGATCGCATGGCGCGCGGTGGGCGTGGCCGGGTTGGTGCTGCTGATCTTCGCCGCTTTCGGTGAAGCGGTGCTGGGCTTCATCGGCATCTCCATGCCCGCTTTCCGCGTCGCGGGCGGCATCTTGTTGTTCATCACCGCGCTCGACATGCTCTTCGACCGCCGCACCAAACGGCGCGAAGACCGCGCGGATGAGGATGACCATGACGACCCTTCCGTTTTCCCCATGGCCATCCCGCTCATCGCCGGGCCCGGGTCCATCGCCTCGGTCATCCTGCTGACGGGGGAAAAACCGGGGGGCGAAGGTCTGTTGACCATTATCGTGATCACCGCGCTGACACTGGTGGTCATGGCGCTGACCATGCAGGTCAGCGGCGCGCTTGAGCGGGCGATGGGCAAGACGGGCATTAACATCGTGACCCGTCTGCTTGGCATGTTGCTGGCGGCGCTTTCGGTTCAATTCGTGCTCGACGGCTTGGCGGCCTTTGGCTTTGGCCCCGGCCCCACGTCCGGCTGACATTTCCGCGCGGCCTTCCTATATGAGATCTAAGGGGGCGCGTTCATGGCCGAAATCGACACAGCACATCTGATTTATCTCATCGTTCTTCTGGCCATGGTGGCGGGCTGGTTTTTCATGCACAGCCGCCCGAATATGAACAAGACCCTGCAACAGGCGGCGGTCTGGGGGCTGATCTTTACCGGCGCCGCGGCGGGCGTCGGCCTGTGGCAAGACATCACCCGCGACAGCGCCCGCCAACATCTCACCATCAGCGAAGAGGGTGACATCGTCCTGCCCCGCGGGCGCGATGGGCATTACTACCTGACGGCCCAGATCAACGGCGCGCCGGTGCGCTTTGTCGTCGATACGGGCGCATCCGATATCGTGCTGACCAAATCCGACGCGGCGCGCATCGGCATCGACCCCGAGGGGCTGGATTACCTTGGCCGCGCGGGCACCGCCAATGGCGAAACGCGCACCGCTTTCGTGCGTCTCGACGAGGTGGTGGTAGGCCATGCGGTCGATCACGACGTTCCCGCGGTAGTGAATGACGGGATCATGTCGCAATCACTGCTCGGCATGGGCTACCTGCAACGCTGGGGTCGGATTGAGATCAGCGGCGGAGAGCTACGCCTAGGCCGATGAGTGATTGAGGCAAGACCTTGCCGGAAATGCGCTGAAAAACGTCAAACTCGCCGCGAAATAACGCCGCATTCGCCGCGAATTGAACAGGTTTCCGCCCCTTTGGCCGGATATCTGCAAGGCACAACTGTACCCAATTCTGGAGAAAGTGCTGCTATGCTGACGAACATTTTTGGTGGGTCATCTTCCTACCAACAAAGCAACAAACCCGCCAAGGCGGAGAAGGCTGAAAAGCCGGAGAAGGCCGAGAAGACCAAGGACAACAACGCGCAGGCGCAGGCGAAACCCGCCGGCGACGGGCAGACCACACAAAACAGCGCGGCGGCGCAAGAGGCGTCGAAACCTCAATCCGTGCAAGCCCCTGCCAAGACCGAAGCGGTGCAAGCCGTAGCGCAGGCAAAGTCGACCGAGGAGGCCCCGAAGGCCAGCACTGCGGAGGACGAGGCCTTTGCCCGCGCCGCAGCACAGCGCAGCGTCGACAGCCAGCGCACCCGCGCCTTGCTGGATACGATCTCTCCAGTGAACAACAGCGCCGTCGAAGCCGCGAAGTCCTACGTCAGCAAGGTAGAACCCAAAGCGGCAGAGGCCGAAGCTGGCTCAGCCACCGCTGCCGCGAAACCCGCGCTCGACAAAGCGGCCTAAGCCGCGTTCAGGGGCGGCGGGCTTTCGGCCCCTGCCCCTGCACTGCCGCCCTTCAGGTCTCGGCCTTCTTTTCCCAGCGGCCGCTTTCCTCGGACCAATATTGGGCCGAGGCACCGTCGGATTTCAGCCGCTTCCACAGCCCGCGCGCCTGATCCAGCGCCACGGGATCATGGCCGTCGAACAAGACGCAGACCCGTTGGTGCGCTGCCACTTCCGCAGCGGTGACATCGGCCCCATGCACCGTCATCAGACAATCGGCCCGATTGGGGGCGCCATCCTCCAACGTCAGCAGCACCGGCTGATCCGCGTCCTGCGGGCCGCCCGCCATGCCATGGGGCAGAAAACTGTCATCCGCATAGGTCCAAAGCGCCCGGTCCAGCGCCTGTAGCGCCGCCCGGTCCGTCCCGCGCAGGGCCACGCGCCAGCCATTGGCGAGCGACTTTTCCAGCAGCATCGTCAGCGTCTCGACCAGAGGTCGCTGGGTCAGGTGATAGAAGTAAGCCGCCCCCATCAGTCGTTCAGCCTTTCTCGAAACGATCGGCGACGAGACGGTTCAGCGCCGCCACGCCCCAGCCCGTCGCGCCCGCAGGCGCCAGCGTGCTTTCGGATTTCAGCGAGGCAACACCGGCAATATCGAGGTGAATCCAAGGTGTCTCATCCTTGACGAACCGCTTAAGGAATTGCGCCGCGGTGATCGACCCCGCCGGACGCCCGCCGATGTTCTTCATGTCGGCCACGCGGCTTTTCAGCAGGTCATCATAGCCCTGCCCCAGCGGCATCCGCCACGCGCCCTCGCCTTCGCTCTCGGCGGCTTTTAGGAAATCGTTGCACAGCCCGTCGTCATTCGAAAAGACCCCGGCGTTCTCATGGCCCAGCCCGATGATGATCGCCCCGGTCAGCGTCGCCAAATCAATCATCGCCGCGGGTTTGAAACGATCTTGCGCGTACCACATGACATCGCAGAGCACCAAACGCCCCTCGGCGTCGGTGTTGATCACCTCCACCGTGTCTCCCTTCATCGTGGTGATCACATCGCCCGGGCGGGTGGCATTGCCCGAGGGCATGTTCTCAACGATGCCCACAAGCCCCACGACATTCGCCTTGGCCTTGCGCAGCGCCAGTGTACGCATCACGCCCGAGACGACGCCCGCGCCGCCCATGTCCATGGTCATGTCTTCCATGCCAGCCCCGGGTTTAAGGCTGATGCCGCCGGTGTCAAAGACCACGCCCTTGCCGACCAGCGCCAGAGGGGCTGCGTCATCCGCGCCGCCTTCCCACCGCATCACGACCACTTTCGATGGGCTGTCCGAGCCTTGCCCCACAGACAAAAGCGTGCGCATTCCAAGCGTTGCAAGCTCTTCCTCATCCAGAACTTCAACCTTCAGGCCCAAGCTCTCCAGCTCGGCCAGTCGTTCGGCAAAATTGGTGGTGGTCAGGATATTGGCGGGCGCATTGGTCAGATCGCGGGTCATGAAGGCCCCCTCGGCCACGGCCATGAGCGGTGCGGCAGCCTCACGCGCGTCATTGGGTTTGGAACACATGACCTCGACCGTGCCTTTACGCGCCTTGGGCGCGGATTTGTGATCTTCGAACCCGTAGTCCCGCATTGCCAGACCAAAAGCCATATCGGCCACCCGGCGTGTCGCGGCGGCGAGCATCAGCAGATCGCTGTCACCCCGGCGCTTGGCCAGCGCCGCCCCAGCCTTGCGCGCGGTCATCACCTCGGCCCGGCGCGGCATATGAACCACGTCGACCGCCTCTGCCGCCATGCCCGCAGGATAGCCCATGCTGAGCACGTCGCCGGGTTTCAGCGCCGCGAAACGCTCACTCTCTACCAGCCGCTGTAAAGTGCCTTTGGTCAGACGGTTCACCCGGCGCGCCCCGGCATCCAAACGGCCCTCAGGCTCCAGAAACACCGCGATCCGCCCGGAATGCCCCGCGATACGGTCGATGTCGGTCTCGGCGAAGGTGATGGGGGTCAGATCGGTCATGGCATGCCTCATGGTTGATTTTGCCCCAGACCTAGCGCGCCGCGCGGCGCATTGCCAGATAGCAGTTTTCCCGCCCCGCGAATTGCTTTAAGATCCGCGCAAAGGCCGTCAGAGCATCTCGGGGGATCAGAGTGGCAAGAATTGACCGCTACATGCTGTCGCAACTTCTGGTTATGTTCGGCTTTTTCGCTTTGGTGCTGGTGGCGCTTTTCTGGATCAACCGCGCGGTTGTCCTGTTCGACCGTTTGATCGGCGATGGCCAGTCCGCCTTGGTGTTTTTGGAATTTACGGCCCTCGGTCTGCCGAAACTCATCGTCACCGTCCTGCCCATCGCGACCTTTGCCGCCTCGGTCTATGTGACCAACCGCATGTCGGGCGAATCCGAGTTGACGGTGCTTCAGGCCGCAGGCTCCGGCCCGTGGCGGCTGGCGCGGCCTGTCTTCGTTTTCGGGCTTTGCGTGGCGGCGATGATGACGGTGCTGAGCCATTTTCTGGTCCCCATGGCGCAGGGGCAGTTGAAGCAGCGCGAGGCCGAAATCTCGCGCAACCTCACCGCAAGGCTGCTGACGGAGGGGACTTTTCTGCATCCCTCCGACGATGTCACCTTTTATACCCGCGCCATCGACAGTGACGGGGTGCTGCGCGATGTTTTTCTGTCGGATCGGCGCAAGGCCGACGAAGGTGTGATCTACACCGCTGCCGAAGCCTACCTCGCCCGCAACGGCGACGACACGACGCTGATCATGCTCAACGGCATGGCCCAACGGCTGGACACCGAGAGCAACCGTTTGGCGACGGCCAAATTCCGCGACTTTTCGTTCGATATTTCCCCGCTGGTCAGCAGCGGAGACGCGATCGACCTGTCGGTGAGTGCCATGGTCACGCCTGATCTGCTTTGGGATTGGGACGGGGTCGCAGCGGCGACCGACACCTCGCCGGGCGTGGTGGCCGAAGAGCTGCATGGCCGCTTCGCGCAGCCGCTGTTCTGCCTCGTCGCCGCGATGATCGGCTTTGCGACTTTGATCCTCGGCGGTTTCTCCCGCTTTGGCGTCTGGCGCGAGGCGGTGATCGCTTTTGGACTGCTCATCGCCATCGACGGGCTGCGGGGCACGATGGTGGTGCAGATACGCGAGGCGGCAGCGCTCTGGCCGTTGGCCTATCTGCCCTCGCTCATCGGGGCCGTGTTGACGCTGGCGATGCTTTGGCAAGCCGCACATCCGCGCTGGATAAGGCGGCGTCTGCGTGGCAAGAGGGCCGCCACATGATCCTGCATTTCTATTTCGCCCGCCGCTTTTTCATGAGTTTTCTCGTCATCACCGGGGTGCTGGCCGCGCTGGTGATGCTGGTCGATGGTGTGGATCAAGCCCGGCGTTTCGCCGATGACGATGTGGGCTGGGATCAGGTGCTGGGCATGACGATGCTGCATATGCCTCAGACTATCAACATGATCCTGCCGCTGATCATGATCCTCGCCACGGTGGCGCTTTTCATCGGCCTTGCGCGGTCTTCCGAACTGGTGGTGACCCGGGCCGCGGGTCGCTCGGCCCTGCGTGCGCTGGTGGCCCCGGTGGTGGTGGCGTTGATTATCGGCACGCTGGCCGTGGCCATGCTCAACCCCATCGTCGCGGCGACAAGTGAGCGGGCCGAGCAATTGACCCAAGAATACCGGTCCAATGGCCGCGCGGCGCTCTCGGTCAGTGACGAGGGGCTGTGGCTGCGGCAAGGCACGGAGGAAGGCCAATCGGTTATTCGCGCATGGCGCACCAACGCCGACGCCTCCGTCCTCTATAACGTCACGATCATCAGCTATGATGCCGAGAAGGGTCCGATCCGGCGCATTGAAGCCGAAAGCGCACAACTTAGCAGCGGCGATTGGGAGCTGACCGGGGCAAAGATTTGGCCGCTGGCGGCCGGGGTGAACGCCGAAGGCGCGGCGGAGGTGCATGACAGTCTGACAATCCCCTCCTCCCTCACGGTCGAGCGTATTCGTGAGAGCATTGGCCGGGTGGCCGCCGTGTCGATCTATGAGTTGCCCGAGTTCATTCGCCAATTGGAACAGGCCGGTTTCAGCACCCGCCAGCATGAGGTCTGGCTTCAGGCCGAGCTTGCGCGGCCCTTCTTTCTAGTGGCCATGGTTCTGGTTGCGAGCGCATTCACCATGCGCCATACCCGCTTTGGGGGGACCGGCGTCGCTGTGCTGGCCTCGATTTTGCTGGGGTTCGGTTTGTATTTCATTCGCAGTTTCGCACAGATCCTTGGCGAGAATGGCCAGATCCCCGTGATCCTTGCCGCTTGGGCGCCGCCCGTGGCGGCGATCTTTCTGGCGCTAGGCCTGCTACTGCATGCGGAGGACGGCTGACATGCGCGCGGCTCTTGTTGGACTTGCCCTTTCATTCGCGCCTCTGAGCCTTGCCGCCCAGACCGCGCCTGCGAGCGACCGCCCCGCCGTTCTGGTGGCCGATCAGGTCTTCATTACGCGCGATAAGGTATTGGTCGCGCAGGGAAATGTCGAAGCCTTCCAGGGGGAGACGCGGCTGCGCGCCACGGCGATCCGCTATGATCAGGCCACCGGCGCGCTTAGTATCGAAGGGCCGATTGTGCTGTCTGAGGGTGAGAATACCACGATCCTCGCCGATGCGGCCTCACTTGATGCGGGCTTGCAGTCCGGCCTTTTGCGCGGCGCGCGGATGATCCTTGAGGAGCAGTTGCAGCTTGCCGCCGTGCAGATCAACCGGGTCGAAGGGCGCTATAGCCAACTTTACAAAGCCGCCGTAACCTCTTGCAAAGTCTGCGAAGATGGCGAAACGCCGCTTTGGCAAATCCGCGCGAAACGGGTGGTGCATGATCAATTGGCGCAGCAGCTTTACTTTGACGAGGCGCAGTTCCGGATCAAGAACGTGCCCATTGCCTATCTGCCCCGCCTGCGGCTGCCCGACCCCACGTTGGACCGCGCGACAGGCTTTCTGGCGCCCACGGTCCGCTCGACTTCGCAACTGGGCGTGGGGCTGAAACTGCCCTATTTCATCAAGATCGGCGATCACCGCGATCTGACGCTGACGCCCTATCTATCCGCCGAAACCCGCACGCTTGAGTTCCGCTACCGTCAGGCTTTCGTTTCGGGTCGGATCGAGTTCGAAGGGGCGATCACCGATGATGAGTTGGACCCCGGCAAAACCCGTGGCTACCTCTTTGGCACCGGCAGTTTCGATCTGCGGCGCGACTACAAACTGTATTTCGATATCGAAACCACGAGCGACAGTTCCTATCTCAGCGACTATGGCTATTCGGGCAAGGACCGTCTGACCAGCGAATTGACCGTCAGCCGCGCACGGCGCGATGAATATATGCGGGCAACCCTGCTGAACTACCAATCGCTCCGCGATGGTGAAGACAATGATCTGCTGCCCAATCTGGTCTTGGATGGCGAATTCGAGCGGCGTTATTTCCCGACTTCCGTGGGCGGCGAGTTCCGCCTGACGCTTGAGGCCCATAGCCACCGCCGGTCGTCGGACCTCAGCACCGATGGCAACGGAGATGGCGAGGCCGACGGGCGCGACGTGTCGCGGCTCAACGGGGAGGCCGCTTGGCTGCGGCGCTTCACCTTCGGCAATGGACTGGTGACCGACGTCGAGGCGGGGGCGAGCTTTGGTCTGTTCAACATCGCGCAAGATGCGGTCTATGACGGGCGCTACTCCGACCTTGTGCCCCATGCCGCCGTCACCATGCGCTACCCCATGCAGCGCCGCGAGGCGGCGGGCGTGGTGCAACAGCTTGAACCGCTGGTGCAATTGGGCTGGACTGGCGGTGATCGGCTCGACATTCCGAATGAGGAAAGCACGCTGGTGGAATATGACGAGGGCAACCTTTTGGCGCTCAGCCGTTTCCCCCGGCCCGACCGGCGCGAACGGGGTGCTGTGGCGGCCATCGGGGTGAATTGGGCGCGGATTGATCCCAACGGCATGGATGCCAGCCTGTCTTTCGGTCAGGTGATCCGCGCCGATGCGGATGATGCCTTTAGCTTTAGCTCAGGCCTGCAGGGCACCCATTCCGATTTCCTGCTGGCCGGGCAATTGCGCAGCGACAATGGTCTTGCGCTCATCGGGCGCGGGCTGGTCGATGATGACTTCGAGGTCGCCAAGGCCGAGTTGCGCGGGGTCTGGGATTTCAAACGCGGGCAGATTTCGGGCAGCTATGTCTGGCTGCATGAAGACGCCGCCGAGGACCGCAACGAAGACGTGTCTGAGATCACCTTCGACGGCAGCTATTCGATCAACAGCCAGTGGCAGGCGTCCGCCGAATGGCGGTTCGACCTTGCTGACGAACGCGCAGCGACGGCGGGTCTTGGCCTGAGCTACAACAATGAATGCGTGCAGGTCGACCTTTCGGTGAACCGCAGCTATTCATCCTCAACAAGTGTTGAGCCCTCAACGGATATCGGTTTTAACATCGGCCTCAGGGGCTTTGCCGCAAACACCGGAACAGAAAGATACGTACGCTCATGTGGGAAGTAACGAAACAGACCGTCCGCGCCGGGATCCGTGGGACTGCGGCACTCGCCCTTGCTCTGGTCATCGGCCAATCCGCAGCGGCGCAGAACCTCTTTGCGCCCGTGGCCCGTGTCAATGACGAGGTGATCACCGGCTACGAAGTGCAGCAGCGCCAGCGTTTCATGCAGCTGATCGGCGCCCCCGGGGCCGATACCGACAGCGTGCTCGACAGTCTGATCGACGACCGCCTGCGCGGGCAGATCCTTGATCAAGCCGGGCTCGAAGTTACGCCCGAGGGCATTCAATCGGGCATGGCGGAATTTGCCAGCCGCGCGGATCTGACGACCGAAGAATTCCTGAAAGTGCTGGGCCAAGCCCAGATTTCCGAAGAAACCTTTCGCGACTTTATTGTGATCAGCGCCGCTTGGCGTGACCTTATTCGCGCGCGCTATAATGGCCGCGTTAACATCACCGACGAAGAGGTCGACCGCGCGCTTGGCAGCAGCCGGGGCAATAACGGTCTGCGCGTGCTGTTGTCTGAGATCATCATTCCCGCCCCGCCGCAGAATGCCGATCAGGTGAACGCGCTGGCCGAACGCATTTCGGAAAGCCGCTCGGAAGCCGAATTCTCGTCCTATGCCAGAAAGCATTCCGCCACCGCCTCGCGCGGGCGCGGGGGCCGGATGCCTTGGACACCGCTTGAAAAACTGCCCGCCAGCCTGCGGCCCATCCTCTTGGCCCTCGCCCCGGGTGAGGTGACAGCGCCGCTGCCGATCCCCAATGCCGTGGCCCTTTTCCAACTGCGCGGCATCGAAGAGACCGGCAAGCCGAGCGTCGAGTATTCCGAAATCGATTATGCCGCTTATTACATCCCCGGTGGCCGGTCCGAGGCTGCCCTGTCGCGCGCGGCACAGCTGCGCGGTCAGGTGGATCAATGTGACGATCTCTATGGCGTGGCCAAGGGCCAGCCCGCCAATGTGCTGGACCGTGGCACCAAGGCCCCGCCGGAGATACCGCAGGACGTGGCCATTGAACTGGCGAAACTCGACCCCGGCGAAGTCTCCACCGCGCTGACCCGTGCCAATGGGGAGACTTTGGTCTTCCTGATGCTCTGCAACCGCACCACGGCGGCCAATGCCGATGTGAACCGCGAGGCGGTGGTCAGTTCGATCCGGCAGCGCAAACTTGAGGGCTATGCCACTCAGCTGCTGGAACAGGCCCGCGCCGAAGCCCGTATCACCCGCCAATGAGCCGCCCGTCCCGGCCGGTGGCCATCACCTGCGGTGAACCCGCCGGGATCGGCCCCGAGATCGCCGCCCGCGCTTGGGCGGCGCTCTCGAAGGACATCCCAATGGTCTGGATCGGCGACCCGCGTCATCTGCCCAAGGATGTGCCGCACCGCGTGATCGACAGCCCGGATGAGGTGAGCGCGCCCAGTGCCGATGCGCTGCCCGTGCTCCCCCATCCCTTCGACAGCGCTGCCCTGCCCGGCGTGCCGCAGCCCGGCCATGCGCAGGGGGTGATCGATGTGATCGCCCGGGCGGTCGATCTGGTGCAGACGGGCGTGGTCTCCGGCATCTGCACCGCGCCGATCCACAAGAAGGCGCTGCAAGACGGGGCCGGGTTCGCCTATCCGGGCCATACCGAATACCTCGCAGCGCTGGCAGGCGTCGACGACGTGGTGATGATGCTCGCCTCTGATCAATTGCGCGTCGTGCCTGCCACGATCCATATCGCGCTCGATCAGGTGCCGCAGGCGCTGACCCCTTCGGGCCTGCGCCGCACGATTGAGATCACCGCGCAGGAATTGGAAAACCGCTTTGGCATCGCCCGTCCCCGCATTGCCGTCGCCGGGCTGAACCCGCACGCGGGCGAAGGCGGCAGCATGGGCCGGCAAGAGAATGACTGGATCGCACCTCTGATCCTTAAGATGCAAGGCGAAGGCTTTGCGCTGACCGGGCCGCTGCCTGCCGATACGATGTTCCATGCCCGCGCCCGCGAAGGCTATGACGCGGCAGTGGCGATGTATCACGACCAAGCGCTGATCCCGATCAAGACCTTGGATTTCGACCGGGGCGTGAATGTGACGCTGGGGCTGCCCTTCGTGCGCACCTCGCCCGATCACGGCACGGCCTTTGACATCGCGGGCCAAGGGCGCGCCAACCCGACCAGCATGATCGAAGCGATCAAATTGGCATGGCAGATGGGCCAAAAGACATGAGTGCAATCGACAATCTCCCGCCGCTGCGCGAGGTGATCAACACCCACGAATTGGCCGCGCGGAAGTCGCTCGGCCAGAACTTCCTGCTGGATCTGAACCTCACGGCCAAGATCGCGCGGCAAGCGGGGGATATGGCCGATTGCGACGTGTTGGAGATCGGCCCCGGCCCCGGTGGCCTGACCCGTGGTCTGCTGGCCGAAGGCGCGCGTCATGTTCTGGCGATCGAAAAGGACCGCCGCTGCCTGCCCGCGCTGGCCGAGGTGGCGGAACATTACCCCGGACGCCTGACGGTGATCGAAGGCGACGCGCTTGAGATCGACCCGCTGAGCCATCTGACCCCGCCCATCCGTGTGGCCGCCAACCTGCCCTATAACGTCGGGACCGAACTGCTGGTCCGTTGGCTCACCCCGCCCGAGTGGCCACCCTTCTGGCAAAGCCTCACGTTGATGTTCCAGCGCGAGGTGGCGGAGCGGATCGTGGCGCAGCCGGGGTCGAAAGCCTATGGGCGGCTGGCCGTGCTGGCGCAGTGGCGCAGCGATGCGCGGATCGTGATGCAGTTGCCGCCGGGCGCCTTCACCCCGCCGCCCAAGGTCTCATCGAGCGTGGTGCATCTGACCGCGCTGCCCGAGCCGCGCTTCCCTGCTGATCCGAAGGTGCTGAGCCATGTGGTCGCGATGGCCTTCAATCAGCGGCGCAAGATGCTGCGCTCGGCGCTGAAAGGCGCCGCGCCGGATATTGAGGACCGTCTGACCGCCGCGGGGCTGAAACCCACCGACCGCGCCGAACAGGTGCCGCTTGAGGGGTTCTGCGCCCTCGCCCGCGAGATTGCCAAGGGGTAACCATGTTCTACCGACTATTGCTCGTCTTTGCCCTGTTGCTGGGGCTTTCCGCCTGCGCCCTGCCGCGCAACGGCCCACCACCTCTGGGCACCGAGGCCGAGATCGCGGAACTCGCCCGCGCTATCGAAAACCTCTCCCCGCAGGTAAATCCCGAAGAGGCCGCCCGTGCCGCGCGGATCGCTTACCGGCATACCCATGAACTGGCGATCGCCTATCAAATCACCGACCCACCGCTGATCCATAACGTGAAGGTCAACAATGGCAGCAAGCCGCGCGGCCTGTGTTGGCATTGGGCTGAGGATTTGGAGAAACGGCTGAAGGCCGAGGGGTTCGCCACGCTCGACCTTCACCGCGCCATCGCCAATGGCGACTCGCGGATCCTGCTGGACCATTCCACCGCCATCATCTCGGCCGCCGGGGCACCGATGCAGGCGGGGCTTGTCCTTGACCCTTGGCGGCGCGGGGGGGAACTGTTTTGGTCGCCGGTCACCAGCGACCCGCGGTATGACTGGGCGCCCCGCGAAGAGGTGCTGCGGCGTAACGGGCGGATCAGATATGTGCAGGCGGGGATGGAAGGGTAAATCTGCCCCGGCCAGCTAACCATCACCACCCACGAAAAAGCCCCGCAAATTGCGGGGCTTTTCTTATTCTGCGGCTTTGGCGGTGTCGTTGTTGCCGTCGCTGCCATTGTCCTGCGGCTGCGCCTCTGCCGCTTTCGGCTTGGGCTTGCGGCGCGGGGCGCGTTTTGGCTTTGGCTTGCTCTCGGGCGTGTCGACCAGCGTGCTTTCTTCGCTGTTCGTCTCGGCCTCGGCCTGCTGCTGCGCGGGCTCTTGCTGCTCGGGCTGTTTGTCGGCTTTCGGCTGCTCGCCCTGCGACTGGCCGCCCTGCTGTGCCTCGCGCTCCTGACGCTCGGCCCGCTCGCGATCCCGCTCGGCCTGACGCTCACGGTTCTGGCGCTCTTGCTCCTCGCGGCGCTGGTCCACTTCGCGCTGTGCCTCGCTCAGCAGGCGCAGGTAGTGTTCGGCGTGCTGTTGAAAGTTCTCGGCGGCCACACGGTCATTGCTCAACTGGGCATCGCGGGCCAGTTGGTTGTATTTCTCGATAACCTGCTGCGGCGTGCCGCGCACCTTGCCCTCGGGGCCGGAGCTGTCGAAAACACGGTTGACGACATTGCCGCCGCCACCTTGCGACGAGCGTTTGCGGTTATTCTTCGACCGGGAGCGTGATCTGGGAGAATTCATGGAATGATGTCAGCCTTGTGTGCTGTGTGTCGTTCACCGGGGGTGCAAAGCACGTCTTGAACCCGGCCTAAGCGATATGTTGGGCATAGTGCCGCGCGGGACCGCCTGTGGCATCCACCGCTGCAACACCCCTGACTAACCATGCCAGAAAGGCTTGGGCAAGAAGAAACTGCCACTTAGCCCGCCAAATGGCGGTTTTTTCGCGATTTCACGCCGGTTTATCGGCTGAAACGACCCTTGGCCGCCCATCGAGATCATGCGCCAGCGTGACCCGGCCCCAGCCCGCCGCGGTAAAGATTTCCTGCACCGCTTCGCCCTGTTGCCAGCCGATTTCGACCATGACGCGGCCTTGAGCCGTGAGGTAGCCCTGCGCCTCGGCGGCGATGATGCGGTAGATGCTCAGCCCGTCTTGGCCGTCGGTCAGCGCCATTTCCGGCTCATGCTGGCGCAATTCTGGGGAGACATCGGCCATTTCCTCGGCGGCCAAATAAGGCGGGTTCGACAGGATCAGATCAAATCGCCCCTCAACGGCGCTGAACCAGTCGGACTGCCGGATATCGGCGCGGTCGGCCACCCCGTGCTGCACCGCATTGGCGCTGGCTTGAAGACAGGCAGCTTCCGAGAGGTCCACCCCCAACCCCGTCGCCGCCGCCCGTTCGGCCAGCAGGGTGACGAGGATACAGCCCGAGCCGGTGCCGAGGTCCATAATGCGGGTGAAATCCTCGCCGAGCGCGAGGTCAATCAGGGTCTCCGTCTCGGGCCGCGGGTCAAGCACATCGCGGCTGATCGCGAAATCGCGGCCATAAAAGGCCCGCCGGCCAATGAGTTGCGAGACAGGCACGCGCACGGCGCGCAGGGCGATGAGCTGGTCAAAGCGTTCGGCGACCTCGGGGGCGATTTCCTCGGGCGCGATGAGGGTCACGCGGGCGGCATCGACAGAGGCGGCATGGGCGAGCAACAGCCGCGCATCCCGCGCCGGATCGGGCACACCGGCGGCACGCAGCCGTCCGGCGGCGGCGGCCATGGCTTGGGCGGCGGTTTGAGGGCTCACCCCTCCATCTCCGCCAATTGCCGGGCTTGGGCGTCGGCAGTCAGCGCATCGACGATCTCATCCAGATCGCCCTGCATCACCGCTTCGAGCCGGTAAAGCGTCAGGTTGATCCGATGGTCGGTCATACGCCCTTGGGGGAAATTATAGGTCCGGATCCGCTCGGACCGGTCACCGGATCCCACCTGCGCCGCCCGGTCGGCAGAGCGCTCGCTGTCCATCCGGCTGCGCTCCATATCATAGAGCCGCGCTTTGAGCACCTGCATCGCCTTGTCGCGGTTGCGGTGCTGGGACTTCTCTGACGAGGTGACGACGATCCCGGTCGGGATATGGGTGATCCGCACGGCGGAATCGGTGGTGTTGACGTGCTGCCCCCCCGCACCCGAGGAGCGCATCGTGTCGATCCGCAGGTCATTTGCGTTGATCTCGATATCCACGTCTTCGGCTTCGGGCAGCACCGCCACGGTCGCCGCCGAAGTATGGATGCGCCCGCCGCTTTCGGTGGTGGGCACGCGCTGCACGCGGTGCACGCCGCTTTCGAACTTAAGCCGGGCAAAGACGTTCTGACCGGTGATATGGGCCACGACCTCTTTCACGCCGCCGAGTTCGGTCATCTGGCTTTCGATCAGGTCAAACCCCCAGCCCTGTGCCTCAGCATAGCGTTGGTACATGCGCAGCAGATCACCGGCAAAAAGTGCCGCCTCATCGCCGCCCGTGCCGGGGCGGATCTCCAGCATGGCGGGTTTCGCGTCTGCCGCGTCGCGCGGCAGAAGTGCCAGTTGCAACCCCTGCTCGACCTCCGGCAGGCGGGCGCGCAGACGGGGCAGTTCATCCCGCGCAAGCTCAGCCATCTCGGGGTCTTTCAGCATCTCTTCGGCGTCTTCGAGGTCGCGCTGAAGCTGCTGGTAAAGGTCGATCTGATCGACCACGGGCTTGAGATCGCTGTATTCTTTCGCGAGGGCTGCAAAATCGGCCCCATCGGAACCCGCAGACATGCTGGCCTCCAGAAACTGGAAGCGTTGCGAGATTTGCGCGAGGCGGTGCATCGGGATCATGGGGTTCCTGTCGCTTATGCAAATGCTTTGGTCAAGAGGCGGCTTGTGCTATCATGGGCTATGACACGTCTTATGCCGCTCATCTGCCTTATGGGCCTGACGGCCCTGCACCCTGCCCTTGCGGATGTCAAAGCACCGGGCGGCAAGACGATTGATTGCTATTGCACCAACAGCAGCGGCGCCCGGGTGGAACTGGGTGAGACCATTTGTCTACAAGTGGATGGGCGCATGTTCATGGCGCAATGCCAGATGTCGCTCAACGTGCCGATGTGGCGCGAGGTGCAGCAAGGCTGCCTGTCATCGCGCCTCGATCTGATCAAGCCATCCGTTGACCCGCTTGGCGTTGACCCCCAGATCTGATCGGCCAAAGCGCGAGCGGCCATAGACTTCGACATAGCGCGGGTTGTCACCGTAGATGCCGATGGTGGTGAAATCGGGATAGCCCATCAATTTGGTGCGGGTGACATAGGTGACCTGCCCCTCGGCGAGCGATCCGGCGGCGACTTCGGTGCGCGGGGTTTGCAGGATCACCCGGTCAAGCTGGGCCAAGGTCTCGGCCCCGTCGCCCTCGACGGGCACGCGCCAGATATAGCTGTTGGTGCCTTGGGTCTTGCCCATCTTCTGCCCGTCGGCCTGCACGTGCCAACGCGCGGTGTCGATGGGCGCAAGGCGGACATAGGCCACCAAGGCGACGAGGGCGATCACGATGATCCAGAACAGCATTTTAAGCACCTTTCAAAGCTCGGCGGTCAGGGGCGACGGAGGTCGCAGTAAGCAAGCCGGCCCGCCTTTCAGCGGACTGGCGCGTGATGTCGTGGCTCTCGCTCACGCGGTTCTCATGCGGTGACCCAGCAGCGACAGGATCTCGGTCGCGACATGGGCACCTGCAACCGCCGTGGCGCCTGTGGTGTCGAAGGGGGGCGAGACTTCGACAACGTCACCCCCCATGATGTTGATCCCCGCAAGATCGCGCAGCATGATCGACGCCTGCGCCGAGGTCAGCCCGCCCCACACCGGCGTGCCGGTCCCGGGGGCAAAGGCCGGGTCCAGCGCGTCGATGTCAAAGGTCAGATAACAGGGGCGATCGCCGAGGATCTCCTTGATCTTGACAACGGTGGCCTGCGGCCCTTTCTCATGCACCTCACGCGCGTCGATGATATTGACGCCCATCGTGTCCTCATTGGTGGTGCGAATGCCGACCTGCACGCTGGTCGCGGGATCGACGATGCCGGACTTCACGGCCTTGTAAAACATCGTCCCGTGGTCGATCCGGTCCATGTCGTCGTCTTGCCAAGTATCCGTATGCGCATCGAACTGTAACAGACTGATGGGCCCGTATTTTTCCGCATAGGCCTTGAGGATCGGGAATGAGATATAGTGATCCCCGCCCAGCACGACAGAAGCCGCACCGGCATCCAGAATGGTCTTGATATGGGCCGTCAGGGCGGCGGGAAACTGGCTGACATGACCATAGTCGAAGGCCAGATCGCCGTAATCCGCGATGGCGAATTCGCTGAGCACGTCGAAATCCCAGCCATAGGGCGCGTCGGGGGCCTGCAGCGCGCTGGCTTCGCGGATGGCGCGGGGGCCAAGGCGCGTGCCGGGGCGGTTGGTCACCGCTTGGTCGAAGGGCACGCCGGTCACCGCGATGTCGACGCCGGTCAGATCCTTGGTGTATTTCCGTCGCAGGAAGGAGGTCGCCCCGCCAAAGGTCAACTCATAGCTCGGCCCTTTGAGATCCTCGCGGGTAAAGGCCATATCCATCTGCTTGGCCGCGTCTTCCAATGCCATTACTTGCCTCCTGCTGGCTGTGCCCGCTCAACGATACGGGCGAAAAAGGATGCGCCAAGCGGCGCGATCTCGTCGTTGAAGTCGTATTCCGGATGGTGCAGCCCCGCGCCTTCCCCGGCTCCGAGGAAGAGATAGGCGCCGGGGCGTTTTTCAAGCATGAAGCTGAAATCCTCCGCACCCATCTCGCGGCCATAATCGCCGTGCACTTGGGCCGCGCCCACTACCTCGGTCGCTACCGCGATGGCGGCCTCGGCCTTGGCCGGGTCATTGACCGTGGCGGGATAGCCGACCTCATAGTCCAACTCGGCGGTGACGTCATAGCTCGCCGCCTGCCCGTCCACGATCTGCTGCATCCGGCGCATGACCATGGCTTGCACCTCACGGTCAAAGGTGCGCACGGTGCCGTTGATATAGGCCGTCTCAGGGATGATGTTATCGGCGGTGCCGGTGTGAATCTGCGTGACTGAGACGACCAAATCCTGCGCCGCGACATGGTTGCGGCTGACGATGGTCTGGATCGCAGTGGCGATGCCGCAGGCCGCCACAACGGGGTCGCGGCTCTCATGGGGCATCGCGCCATGACCGCCCTTGCCCTTGATATGAATGTGGAATTCATCCACCGCCGCCATGATCGGCCCCGGCGTCGTGTAGAATGCGCCTTCGTCAAAGCCGGGCGCGTTGTGGATGCCGTAAACCTGCGCGATCTCGAACCGCTCCATGATGCCCTCTTCGACCATCACGCCCGCGCCGCCGCCCGCCTCTTCGGCGGGTTGAAAGATCAGCGCCACCCGGCCTGCGAAATTGCGTGTCTCGGCCAGATATCGCGCCGCCCCGAGAAGCATGGTGGTGTGCCCGTCATGGCCGCAGGCGTGCATCTTGCCCTCTCGCCTGCTGGCATATTCCTTGCCCGTTGCCTCTTGGATCGGCAGCGCATCCATATCGGCGCGCAGGCCGATGGTCGGGCCTTCGCCCTGCCCCTCGATGATCGCCACGATGCCGGTTGTCGCGATGCCCTCGTGCAGCTCATCCACACCAAATTCGCGCAGCCGCTCGGCCACGAAAGCTGCCGTCTCATGGCAGTCGAACGCCAGTTCGGGAATCCCGTGCAAATGGCGCCGCCATGCTGTCATATCCTCCGCAAAGGCATTGATGCGGTTCACCACGGGCATGGGCTGGACTCCTTGGGGTTGGTTTGGTCAGGGTGCATCTGACACCAGACATACGGGGCCTGCAATGCCGGACAACACAAAAGCCGATCTCATTCACGATTCAGATGCCGGGATCGAACGGTTGCTCGAAATCATGCGCCGCCTGCGCGACCCTGAGACGGGCTGCCCCTGGGATATCGAACAGGATTTCGACAGCATCGCGCCCTATACCATTGAAGAGGCTTATGAAGTCGCCGATGCCATCGCCCGGCGTGATTGGGGCGAGCTTGAGGGGGAATTGGGCGATCTGCTGCTGCAATCGGTCTATCACACGGCGATGGGTGAAGAAGCGGGGCATTTCACCTTTCAATCCGTGGTGCGCAACATCAGCGACAAGATGGTGGCGCGGCACCCGCATGTCTTTGGCGACGAATCCCGCGACAAGAGCGCCGAACAGCAGACCGCCGATTGGGAAAAGATCAAAGCCGCCGAACGCGCGGGCAAGGCACAGGGGGGCACCTTGGACGGGGTGGCGATCGGCCTGCCGGCGCTGTTGCGGGCGATGAAGCTTCAAAAACGCGCGGCGCGTGTTGGGTTCGACTGGCCCGAGACGACGCAGGTGCTCGACAAGATCACCGAAGAGGCCGCCGAACTGGTCGAGGCGAAGGACCAGCTGAGCCAAGCGGAGGTCGAGGAGGAATACGGCGATCTGCTTTTCGTCATGGCCAATCTCGGGCGGCATCTGGGGCTGGACCCGGAGGCTGCTTTGCGCGCCGCCAATGCTAAATTCACCCGCCGGTTCGAAGGGGTCGAGGCCCGGCTCGCCACCATGGGCAAAACCCCGCAAGACAGTGATCTGGCCGAGATGGACGCGCTGTGGGAGGCGGTGAAACTGGCGGAACGCGGCTAATCCCCCGGGCAGCGGCTGGACAAAGACCCGCCCCTCCGGCAAGGCTCTGCCCCAAGCAATTTGACGAAAGTAAGCCCATGACCCCGCGCAAAATCATCATCGACACCGACCCCGGACAGGACGACGCCGTGGCGATCCTCCTTGCCCTCGCCAGTCCGCAAGAGATCGAGGTTCTGGGCATCACCTGTGTGGCGGGCAATGTGCCGCTGGATCTGACCTCGAAGAACGCGCGGATCGTTTGCGAGTTGGCGGGGCGCAGTGATGTGAAGGTTTTCGCCGGTTGCGACCGCCCGCTGGGGCGTGAACTGGTGACCGCGGAACATGTGCATGGCAAGACCGGCCTCGACGGCCCTGACCTGCCCGACCCGCAGATGCCACTGGCCGAAGGGCATGGGGTGGATTTTATCATCGAACAGGTCCGCGCCCATTCCGCAGGCAGCGTGACCCTCTGCCCCTTGGGGCCGCTGACCAATATCGCGACCGCCCTGCAAAAAGCGCCCGACATCGCCGAAAAGGTGCAAGAGATCGTGCTGATGGGCGGTGGCTATTTCGAAGGGGGCAACATCACGCCCACGGCGGAATTCAACATTTACGTCGACCCCCATGCCGCTGATATCGTTTTCAAATCTGGCATTCCGATCGTCGTGATGCCGCTCGATGTGACCCATAAGGCGCTGGTCACCAAACCGCGCAACGATGCCTTCCGCGCGCTTGGCACCAAGGTCGGCGTCGCCGTGGCCGAGATGACCGATTTTTTCGAGCGGTTCGACAAAGAGAAATACGGCTCCGATGGCGCGCCCCTGCATGACCCTTGCGTCACCGCCTATTTGATCAACCCCGATCTTTTCCAAGGCCGTCATATCAATGTCGAGATCGAAACCCAGTCGGAACTGACCATGGGCATGACCGTCGCCGACTGGTGGCGCGTGACCGACCGCGCGCCCAATGCGCTCTTCGTAGGCGACCTTGATGCCGATGGGTTCTTTGCCCTGCTCACCGAAAGGCTGGCCCGCCTATGAGCGCACATCTCACCCTCGGCGCGCCTGAGCATCTCGACAAGCTGGTCGCGCTGGTGGCGGCATTTCACGCCGAAGCGGGGATCGAGATGAGCGATGAACAGCGTCGCCGCGGGTTGGCCCCGCTGTTGGATGGCATCCCCCATGGCGCCGCCTATCTGATCGGCCCGCCCCGCGCGCCCATCGGCTATGTGGTGATCTGTTTCGGCTGGTCGGTTGAATTCGGCGGCTTGGACGCCATCATTGATGAAATCTACGTCCGTCCCGGCGTGCGGGGCCGCGGCATCGCCTCGGAGGCACTGATCGCGCTGCCCCGGGCGCTGGCGGCGGGCGGGCTGCGGGCCGTCCATCTTGAGGTGGATCGCAACAATGCCGCGGCGATGAAACTCTATACCCGGGCGGGCTTTCGCCCGCGCGAGGATTACATGCTTATGTCCCGGACCCTGTGATGCGTATTCTTTTCGATAACAGCTATGCCGCCCTGCCAGAGGGGTTCTTTACCCGGCTGGCTCCCACGCCTGTCAAAGCGCCCCAGCTTTTGGCATGGAACGCCGAATTGGCGGCGGAACTGGGTATCGAAGGGGCGGAGCCCGCGCAAATCACGCAGGTCTTCGCCGGAAACGATGTGCCTGCGGGGGCCGATCCCCTGGCGCAGCTTTACGCCGGGCATCAGTTTGGCAACTTCAACCCGCAGCTTGGCGATGGCCGGGCGATTTTGTTGGGCGAAGTCGTCGATCAGAGCGGCCAGCGCCGCGACATCCAATTGAAAGGCTCAGGCCCCACGCCCTATTCGCGGATGGGCGATGGCCGCGCATGGGTTGGGCCGGTGCTGCGCGAATATCTGGTGAGCGAGGCGATGCATGCCCTTGGCGTGCCCACCACCCGCGCCTTGGCCGCCGTCGCCACCGGTGAGCCGATCCTGCGCGAAAGCGGCCCCCTGCCCGGCGCCATCGTGACCCGCGTCGCCGCCAGCCACCTGCGCGTTGGCACCTTTCAGGTCTTCGCCCATCGCGGGGAGACCGAAGCGCTCAAAACCCTCACCGACTATGCCATCGCGCGCCATTATCCCGAGGCCGATGGCCCGCTTGACCTTTTGCGCGCGGTCTGTGCCGCGCAGGCGGAACTGGTGGCGCAATGGATGTCGGTGGGCTTTATCCACGGCGTGATGAACACCGACAATTGCAGCATCTCGGGCGAAACGATCGACTATGGCCCCTGCGCCTTTATGGATGCCTTCCATCAGGGTCGTGTCTTTAGCTCCATCGACCGGCAGGGGCGCTATGCCTATGGGAACCAGCCGCAGATCGTGGTCTGGAACATGGCGCAGCTTGCCACCTCGCTTTTACAGCAGATGGATGACAAGGAGAGCGCCGTCGAAGAGGCCACCGAGATCGTCCACGACATGCCCGACTTGATCGAAGCCGCATGGCTGCGCCGTTTCGCGGCGAAGATCGGCATCTCGACACCGCGGGCCGAAGATGTCGACTTGATCAACGAATTGCTGGGGCTGATGCAAAAGGATGGTGCGGACTTCACCAATGCCTTCCGCGCGCTTCCCACAGATCAAGCCCGCGATCAGTTCACCGACCGAGACGCTTTTGACAGATGGGCCGAAGGATGGCGCGCGCGGATCGAAGGCGAACCCGATCCGCAAGCCGTGATGAATGCGGCGAACCCCGCCGTGATCCCCCGCAACCACCGGATCGAAGAGATGATCGAGGCCGCCGTCGCGGGCGACATGGCCCCTTTCGAGCGGCTGATGAGGGCGCTGGCCACCCCCTTTGACGAGACGGACCCCGAGCTTCAGCGCCCGCCGACCGAGGACGAGATCGTGCCCGCCACATTCTGCGGCACCTGAGCCTAGTGGCCGCGGGGTTTACGGTTAATCAGGTAAATCCCCGCCGCCACCAGCAGCAATGCGGCCCAAATGCTCAGCCCCACCTCTTCCGAGAGGATCAGCCAGCCCAGAAGCACGGCAAAAACCGGCGACAGGAAGCTGAACGAGGCGACGGAGGCTGCGGGATAGATGGTCAGCAGCCAGAACCACGCCAAAAAGCCGAAGCTCGCCACCGCGATGATCTGATAGGCAAGCCCCGCCAGATGCACCGGGGCCACCTCGCGCAGCAGCGGGCCAAAAAGTGGCGCAAGCAGCAGAAGGATCGGGGCGGAGATCACCAGTTGCATCATCAGTTGCTGCGCGGGCGGCACTTTGGCCAGCGGCGTGACACGGACGCAAAGCGCGATGCCCGCCCAGCAGAGTGCTGCGAAAAGCGCCAGAAAATCGCCCAGCCAATGCGCCCCTTCGGTTCCGCCATCGCTCAGCGCCAGCACCACGCCGCCCATGGCCAGCCCCATGCCGATGAGCCGCGCCCCGCTTAGCCGCTCTCCCGGTAGCCACAGATGCGCGGCGATGCCAAGCCAGACCGGCATGGAATAAAGCAGGATCGAGGCGCGGCTGACCGTGGTCAGGTCGAGCGCGAGGAACAGGCAGACAAACTCTAGCGTAAAGAAAAGCCCCGCCGCCACACCGCCCCATAGCGCAGCACGTGGGATCGACAGGCTGACGCCCCGCCGCCGCATCCAGATCAGCAGCAAAAACACCGCCCCGAGAGAGCGCAGCCCGGCCAGAAAGACCGGGTTGAAGCCGCCGGTGCTGACCTTGATGACGACTTGGTTAAAGCCGAGGTTCAGCGCGAAGAGCACCAGCGCCACGGCGCCAAATGTGTCGATATGTGATTTGCGTTCCATCCCGACAGAAGCGCTGCCCGGATCGGATAAGTCAATGGCGCGCCGCGGTTTTCCGGGCGCGCCATTTCGCTGTCTCAGTGATGTGCCTCGGTTCAGGCCGCCTGCTGGCCGCCCGACTTGCCGCCGCCGCCACGCCTGCGACGGCGCCCGCCGCTCGGCTTGCCCGCGCCTTCACCACCGCCGCCGCCGCCACCGGGACGACCGCCACCACCACCGGGGCGGCCACCGCGTCTGCGGCCCCGGCCCTTGGGTTTCGCAGGCTCATCGATCACTTCCCAAGGACGGCCCGAGGCCACGGGGATCGAAATACCCATCGTCTTTTGGATCGCCTTCAGTTCGCCCATTTCATCGGGGGCGCAGAAGGCCACGGCGGCCCCATCTTTGCCCGCCCGCGCGGTCCGGCCAATGCGGTGGACATAGTTGTCCGGCACATTCGGCAGGTCGAAGTTATAGACGTGTTTCACATCCGGAATGTCCAAGCCCCGCGCCGCCACATCGGTGGCCACCAACACGGTGATGTCGCCATTCTTGAACCCCGCAATCGCGCGATCCCGCTGACCTTGGCTTTTGTTGCCATGGATCGAAGCGGCATCGAAGCCGGCCTTCACCAGCGTCTTCATCAGCTTTTCCGAGCCGTGTTTCGTGCGGCCAAAGACCAACGCGCGTTCGCCCTTGTGTTTCGCCAGAAGTTCTTTCAGCAGTTCGGTCTTCTCAGCCTTGGCGATGAAATGCACCTCTTGCGTGACCTTGTCTGCCGCCTTGCCCGGAGGCGAGACTTCGATGCGGATCGGGCTGTTGAGATAGCTGTTGGCGATCTCGTTCATCAGCTTGGGCATGGTCGCCGAGAAGAGCATCGTCTGCCGCTCTTTCGGGATCATGTTCGAGATCTTGCGCAGGTCATGGATGAAGCCCATGTCGAGCATCTGGTCGGCCTCATCCAGCACGAGAAAGGTCGTTGCGTCGAGCTTGACCGCGCGGCGGTCGAGCAAGTCCAGCAGACGGCCCGGTGTGGCAATCAGCAGATCGACACCCCGTTCCAGACGTTTGATCTGGGTGTTGATCGACTGACCGCCCACGACCATCGCCACTTTGATCGGCGTGCCTTCGGCATAGCCGCGCAGGTTCACGGCGATCTGCTGCGCCAGCTCGCGCGTAGGCGCAAGCACCAGCCCGCGCACGGAACGCGCTGCGGGGCGGCCCTCGAGCTCCATCATCTGGGCCAGCAGCGGAACGCCAAAGGCGGCGGTCTTGCCGGTGCCGGTCTGGGCAAGGCCCATCACGTCGCGCCCGTTCAGCGCATGGGGGATCGCCTGTTTCTGGATCGGGGTCGGCTCGTTCAGCCCCATCTCTTTCAGTCGGGCCACCAGTTTGGCAGGCAGGCCCATCATGTCAAAATCGCTCATTCGTTCACTTTCCGGCCCGCGAAGACGCGCGCCATGTTCTTTCGCCGCGCCACTCAACAGGCGCCACGGGGTCGCGCAAGCCAGATCGCGGGCGCAGGCCACATGCCTCACACCCGTCTGTCGCGCTTGGCCCCACGCGTGATTTTGGGAACATCGGCGGGCCTTGTCGTCAGCGTCCCAGAGGCCCCTCATGGGGCTTGGCGCTGATACTGCTCACGCGGCAGAAGGCTTCGCTTGATCCCCACATGGGCGGTGCGGGCGCAAAAGTCAACCGGCGCGGTCAATTCCGGTGGCGTCCGGCGGTGCTAAAATGCTAGGACCGTAGTCCGACGGACGAAGGGCGAGACGATGCGCAACCCGATCATCAAACGCTGCGAGGCGATGGGCCTGCGCATGACAGGTCAACGCCGGGTCATCGCACAGGTGATTCACGACAGCGAAGACCACCCAGATGCCGAAGAGATCCTGACCCGCGCCAGCGTCATCGACAGCGGCATCTCCATCGCCACGGTCTACCGCACGGTGAAGCTGTTTGAGGAAGCGGGCATCCTCGACAAGTTGGAGTTCGGCGATGGCCGGGCGCGCTATGAAGACGCGCAGCGGGCGCATCACGACCACCTCATCGATGTGAACTCAGGCGAGGTCATCGAATTCGTCGATGCGGAAATCGAAGAGCTTCAGGAACGCATCGCGCGCAAGCTGGGTTACAAATTACAGGGCCACCGGATGGAACTCTACGGTGTGCCGATCAAGAAGGATGACCCATGACAGAACGTGACCGCCCTTTGCTGGCCGTGTTGATCGACGCCGATAACGTGCCTGCAAAACATGCCGCAGCCATCATGCGGGAGGTCACGACGATTGGGGAGCCTGCCCTGCGCCGGGTCTATGGCGATTGGTCGAACGACCACCTCAAGGGCTGGAAAGCACCGATCCGCGAGTTGGGTCTGGTGGCGCATCAAGAGACCGCGAACACCAAGGGCAAGAACGCCAGCGACATCGGGCTGGTCATTCAGGCGATGGACATCCTGCACAGCCGCCGCTTCGACATCATCGTGATCGTTTCCTCCGACAGTGACTTCACCGCGCTGGTGAACCGCCTACGCGAAGATGGGGTGACCGTTATCGGCATTGGCGAGAAGAAGACCCACGATTCGCTGCGCAACGTCTATAACCGCTTCATCCTGATCGAAAACCTTGATGAGGTAGAGCCCGACACCCCCTCGCGGGCCAAGGCCAAGGTGGGCGATGCCCTGCCCCTGTTCAAAGCCGCGATGGACAAGATCGACACCGAAGACGATTGGTACAACCTCGGCCAGATCGGCCAGACCATTCAGGCAGCGCATCCCGACTTCGACAGCCGCACCTATGGTCATGGCAAGCTGAGCGCCTTGGCCGCCGACCTCAAAGCCTTGGAAACGCGCAAGGACGGCAACCGTTTGATGGTTCGCCTGAAAAGCTAACGCCGGATCACTCGGCGGCGCGCTGCTCTTGCCGCGCCACACGGGCGAGCATGGCGGGCAACAGCAGGCTCAGCACCACCAGACGCATGATGTGGCAGGCGGCCACGAAGCCCGGCACCACCGCCAGCACGGCGCCGAGGGCGATCATCGTCTCCAGCCCGCCGGGTGCGAAGGCCACCAGCACATGCCCCAGCGGCATGCCGAGCGCCCAGGCCACCGGCACCGCGCCAAGTCCCGCCAGCCCCACCGCCACGCCGGTAATCGCCAGCCCCGCGCCAAGCCCGCTTGCTAGACGCGCAGGCGTGATGCCGGAAAACCGCGTACCGATGAGGCTGCCGAGCACGAGATAGGCGACAAGGGTCAGCCAGCCCGGCAGAACGCCAGTCTCTAGCCCCGTCAGATGCGCGATGGCCGAGACCACCATCGCCCCCATCAAAAGCGGCGCGGGCACGGAAAGACGGGCAAAGATTATCCCCACGACGACGGAGACGCCGATCATCACGAGGATCGACAGCAGGCTCATCCCCGCCCCCGCGGGGGCGATATTGCCGGTCATGTCGACGCCCATCAGAAGGGCGGCGAAAGGCACGACGATGGTCAGCGCCAAAAGCCGGACCGACTGCGTGATCGAGATGCGCGGCACGTCCGACCCGCTGTCGCTGGCAATCGCCATCACGAAACTCAGATGCCCGGGGGCCGAGGCCAGAAGCGCGGAGCGCGCGTCAAAGCCAAAATACCGCGCGAGCATCCAACGGCAAAGCGCCATGATCCCCCAAATCACCCCGGTCATAAAGACAAAGGCCAGTGGCCAGCGCAGCATGGCGTTCACCGCATCTTGGTTGAACCCTGCCCCCACGGCGATGCCCAGCACGACGAAACAGGCATCCCGCAGTCGCGGATCGACCGCCGTGCGCGCCCCCATCAGGCCTAAGACACTCACCGCGATCACCGGGCCAAGCAGCATATAGACCGGCGCATTCAGCCACCAGAACAGCAGCGCACCAAAGGCCCCGACCGCAAGGGTCAGCACTGTGTCGCGCGGGGCGAGCGAGGGGATCGGCCATCTCATGCGGTAGGGCTAGCACTCCGGTAGAGCCTGCGCCAGTGCCACACGCATGACGCGCATCGCGCGCCCTTGCCCTTTCGTCGCAAAAGGTTCATGGGCGACTGGCAATACCACGGGATGAAGGGGCGTGATCATGGACAATCTGCGCGGCGCGATGTTGATGGTGCTGGCCATGGCCGGTTTCGCGGTCGAGGACATGTTCGTCAAACTGACGAGCGATGCGCTCCCCGTCGGTCAAATCATCGCGCTTTTGGGCGCGGGCGGCGGGGCGATCTTTGCGGTGATCCTGCGCATTCAGGGAAAGCGCCTGTTCTCTGCCGATATGCTGACGCAGCCGATCTTGCTGCGCGCCGTGGGCGAAGTGCTTGGCACGCTTTGTTTCGTCACGGCCATCGTGCTGACGCCGCTCTCTTCGGCCTCGGCTATTTTGCAGGCGACCCCGTTGGCCGTCACCCTCGGTGCGGCGCTGTTCCTTGGCGAGCCGGTCGGCTGGCGCCGCTGGAGCGCGATTGTCGTGGGCTTCCTCGGCGTGCTTTTGATCGTGCGCCCGGGGCTGGAGGGGTTCAATGCGCTGTCGCTCTTTGCCGTGGCCGGTGTCATCGGCCTCGCTTTGCGCGACTTGGCGACACGCAAAGTTCCCAAAAGCATCAGCTCCATGCAGCTCAGCTTTCTGGCCTTTATCGTCTTGGTCCCCGCAGGGCTGATCCTGATGCTGGCCGCAGGCACGCCAGCCGCCATGCCCGGCGGGGCCGAGGTGCTCTATCTCGCCGGAGCGATGGTGATCGGGGTGCTGGCCTATTACGCCATCGTCGCCGCCATGCGTGTGGGCGAGGTGAGCTTTGTCACCCCCTTTCGCTATACCCGCATGCTCTTTGCGCTGGTGGCGGGGATCGTGGTTTTCGACGAATCCCCCGACAGGCTGACGCTGGTCGGGGCCGCGATCATCATCGCCTCGGGGGTCTATACCCTGCTGCGCGAACGCAAAATTACCCCCCGGCCCCGCCGCGGTCTTTCCAAGCCGGGCCTGCCGGGGTAAACCGCACCAAACCCGAACATGAGGAAAATGCCCATGAGCACGATCATCGACATCCACGCCCGCGAAATCCTCGACAGCCGGGGCAACCCGACGGTTGAAGTCGACGTTATCCTCGAAGACGGCACCATGGGCCGCGCCGCTGTCCCCTCCGGTGCCTCGACCGGCGCCTATGAGGCGAACGAGCGGCGCGACGGCGACAAGTCGCGCTATCTGGGCAAAGGCGTGCTCGAAGCCTGCGCCGCCGTTAATGGCGAGATTGCCGAGGCGCTCGTGGGGGTCGAGGCGACGGAACAGGTCGAGATCGACGAGATGATGATCGAACTCGACGGGACCGAGAACAAATCCCGCCTCGGCGCCAATGCGATCTTGGGCGTGTCGATGGCCGCGGCCAAGGCGGCGGCGGACTACTGCGCGCAGCCGCTCTACCGCTACATCGGCGGCACCACCGCACGCGTTCTGCCAGTGCCGATGATGAACATCATCAACGGCGGCGAACATGCCGACAACCCGATCGACATTCAGGAATTCATGATCATGCCGGTCGCCGCGGAGAACATCCGCGAAGCCGTGCGCATGGGGGCCGAGGTGTTCCACACGCTGAAGAAAGAGCTTTCCGCCGCGGGCCTGTCGACCGGGATCGGCGACGAAGGCGGCTTTGCCCCCAACATCAACTCCTCGCGCGATGCGCTTGATTTCATTCTGAAGTCCATCGAAAAAGCGGGCTACAAACCGGGCGAAGACATGTATCTCGCCCTCGATTGCGCGGCCACGGAATACTACAAAGACGGCAAATATGTCCTCTCCGGCGAAGGCAAAACCCTGTCCAGCGCAGAGAACGCCGACTACCTCGCGGCGCTCGTGAACGACTACCCGATCATCTCCATCGAAGACGGCATGGCCGAAGACGATTGGGACGGTTGGAAAGCACTGACCGACCTCTTGGGCGGCAAGGTCCAACTGGTGGGCGATGACCTTTTCGTCACCAACCCTGCCCGTCTGAGCGATGGCATCCAGCGCGGCGCGGCGAACTCCATGCTGGTCAAGGTCAACCAGATCGGCACCCTGACCGAGACCCTCAAAGCGGTGGATATCGCGCATCGCGCGGGCTACACCAACGTCATGTCGCACCGCTCGGGCGAGACCGAAGACGCCACGATTGCCGACCTTGCAGTCGCCACCAACTGCGGCCAGATCAAGACCGGCTCGCTGGCGCGTTCCGACAGGCTGGCGAAGTACAACCAGTTGATCCGTATCGAAGAAATGCTGGGCGAGACCGCTCAATACGCGGGCCGCTCGATCCTGCGCGGCTGATGTCGGACCTCACCATCCGCCCTGTCACCACCGCTGCGGACCTCGCGGCGGTGGTGGACCTTTGCTGGGCCTATCGCGACTTCCTCTACCACTTCGGCCCGACCGAACAGCGGATCGTCGAGACTTTCTACCCCCAAGACAAATATAGCGCCCTGATGGCGCGCCTGCCCGAGGAACACGCCCGTCCGCGCGGCATCATTCTATTGGCCGAGCGGGGTGGCATCCCCCTGGGCTGCGGCATGTCCCATGCGCTGACCGAGACGGAGAGCGAGATCAAACGCGTCTTCGTCACCGATGCGGCCCGTGGCACGGGAGCGGGTCGGGCGATCTGTCAGCGCCTTGTCGATCAAGCGCGGGAGGACGGGTTCGCAAAGGTCTATCTCGACACCTCCGTGGGCTTCGCCCCTGCCCGCGCGCTTTATCGCTCGCTTGGGTTTGTTGAGCGCGGGCCCTATCAACCGATGCCGGATTTCACGCGGGATGCGATCTGTTTCTTTGAGATGCCGCTCAGGGACGTGGCTGCGCCAGCCGAATAACGCAAACGGGGCGGCCAGGTTGCCGCCCCGTTTTTCATTGTTGCGCGGTTTACCCGGCGAAGAGCTGTAGGAACTTCTGCTTCGAATACCCCAGCTTCAGCGCCCCACGCTCCGACAAGCGCGGCGCGATGCGCATGCGGATGATGTCCCGGTCGGTATCAAGGGCCGCGTTGAGGCGCAGCACCGCGTCGACCTTGCCGTTTGGCCCCGGGGCGACCTCTTCGATCATGCCTACCAAGACACTGTCTTTGCTCCAGACCGGCGCGCCGATGAGGGTCGCGATGTTGATCGGCCTTGGGGTGGTGGCACTGTTGTCGCCGCCGGTGATCGCCCGGCCTGCGGTCGCCGTGGGGGTGTTATCGGGGTCATCCGTCCCGCTGCCCCCGCCGACCGAGACGCCAGCCCCGGCCCCCAGACCGTCACCGCCGCCCACCGAAGCGCCGACGCCTGCGTTCACACCGTCGCCCCCGCCGACCGAAGCGCCAACTCCGGCCCCGATGCCATCACTGCCGCCAACCGAAGCACCGACACCGACATCCGCGCCGCCATGGTCGCCATGGCCCCCGACGCTGACCCCAACCCCGAGGCCGATTTCGGCCTGCGCTGTGGGTGCGAGCATGAGCGTCACTGCCGTAACGGCGAGGCTGTTTTTGAAAGCACCTGTGTGAAAGATTGTCATAGCGAATCTCCTTCTCTAAGCCGGTCGAATGCCTTCGACCCTTGGCCCCCACAGGGAGCCTACGCGGGAAGTCGCAACGATGTTTCAAGAAAATTGCGCTATAGGTGTATTTTTCGCAACTTTGTTAGCAAGGTGGCGTTCTTGCCGATATGACGGCATAGCGGCTGCACGTTGGGGCCTTAGAATCCTTCGCCGGCACCTTTCCGTCAAAGTTAGGCAACGCCCCGCTCACCTCACTCCCGGCTGACGGTGCCCCCGCCAACGGCGGCGCGGACGCCTGTCGTGCCGGGGCACGAGGTGGGCAGCCCGCGCGCCACGCGTACTGCCAGATAGGCAAAGGCCTGCGCCTCCAGCATGTCGCCATCAAGGCCGATCTCTTCCACCGGGGCGACGGGGCAATCGAGGCTGACATCCAGCATCCGCATCAGCACCGGGTTATGCCTGCCGCCGCCCGTCACATAGACGCGTTCGGGCGGGGCTGGGCAATGCTGCATCGCCTCGGCCACGCCAGCCGCGCACATGGCAGTGAGGGTCGCGCAGGCATCGGCATCGGAGAGCTCACCCACAAGGGCCACCATCTCGGCAAAATCATTCCGGTCGAGGGATTTGGGCGGCATGCGCGCGAAATAGGGCTCGGCCAGAAACAGCTCCAAGGCGCCCTGCTCGACCCTGCCCCGCGCGGCCAGCTTGCCGCCTTCGTCGTAGTCTTGGCCAAGGCGGGTCTGCATCAAATCATTGATCGGCGCATTGGCGGGGCCGGTGTCAAAGGCCAGCAACGCGCCGTCCTCCTCCGGGCGGGCCACGCGCGGGTCGACCCATGTGAGGTTGCCCACGCCGCCAAGGTTCAGGAAAGCCACCGGCCCTTTTTGCCCGGCGTAGCGCGCGCAGGCGTGGTGAAAGAAGGGGGCGAGCGGTGCGCCCTCGCCGCCCAGTTCAACATCGGCGCTGCGGAAATCCCAGACCACGGGCAGGCCAATCTCTCGCGCCAGCAGCGCCCCGTTGCCGACTTGCAGCGTGCCCTGCATGCGTGGGGCATGGGCGAGTGTTTGGCCGTGAAAACCGATGAGGTCGACCTCGGGCGCTTCTTTCAGCAGGTCGGCCAGAAGCGCCAGATGCGCGGCCTCCACCGCCTTGGCGGCCTCCTCAACCTCGGCCCCGTGCCACTTGCCGAAGCCCGCGGCGATCACGCGCCGCTCTTCGGCGGAATAGCTGCGATAGGCGCTGCGGCCAAAGCTGGCGATGCCCTGCCCATCGGTGCGCAAAATAGCGGCGTCCACCCCATCCAGAGAGGTGCCCGACATCATTCCCAAAGCCGTCACCACTTCGGTTCCGGCATCTTGCCTGTGCTTGGCCCTATTCATGGCCTTTTCCTTTGCCGCTCGCGCGCATATAGATTGCCCCGCAATACAGTTTTGAGGCAAGTCACCATGACATACCATCCCAAATCGGAGTTCATCCACACGATGATGCAGCGCGGCTTTCTGGCCGATTGCACCGATTATCAGGGGTTGGACGAAGCCCTGCTGAAAGGCGCGGCCCCGGCCTATGTGGGCTATGACGCCACGGCCAAATCGCTGCACGTGGGGCATCTGGTCAATATCATGATGCTGCGCTGGCTGCAGAAATGTGGCGGCAAGCCGATCACCCTGATGGGTGGCGGCACGACCAAGGTGGGCGATCCGTCCTTCCGCTCGGACGAGCGCCCGCTGCTGACGCCCGAGGCGATCGACGACAATATCGAAGGCATCCGTCAGGTCTTTGCCCAATACCTCGATTACGGCGAGGGCGAGAATGGCGCCTTGATGCTGAACAACGCGGAATGGCTCGATGGGTTGAACTACCTCGACTTCCTGCGCGACATCGGGCGGCATTTCTCGATTAACCGGATGCTGAGCTTTGAGAGCGTGAAGTCCCGTTTGGACCGCGAGCAGTCGCTGTCTTTCCTTGAGTTCAACTACATGATTCTCCAAGCCTATGACTTCATGGAGCTGCACCGCCGCTATGGCTGCATTCTCCAGATGGGCGGGTCGGATCAATGGGGCAATATCGTCAACGGCATCGACCTGACCCGCCGGGTGATCGACGGGGAGGTTTACGGCCTGACGTCACCGCTCTTGACCACCAGCGACGGCAAGAAGATGGGCAAATCGGCGGGCGGTGCGGTCTGGCTCAATGGCGATATGCTGAGCCCTTATGAGTTCTGGCAGTTCTGGCGCAATTGCACCGATGCCGATGTGGGCCGTTTCCTCAAGCTCTACACCGAGCTGCCGGTCAATGAATGCGACCGTCTGGGCGCGCTGGCGGGGTCCGAGATCAACGAGGCGAAGGTGCGTCTGGCCAATGAGGTCACCGGTCTCCTCCACGGGGAAGAGGCCGCCCGCAACGCCGAAGCCACCGCGCGTGAAGTCTTTGAAAAAGGCGGTGTGGGCGATGACCTGCCCACCCTGACCCTGTCGGCGGCGGATGTGGGCGATGGGGTTTCCATCGTGCAATTGCTGGTGAAATCGGGCCTTGCCGGCTCTGGCAAAGAAGCCAAGCGCCTGATCGCCGAGAACGGCGCACGGATCGACGACAAACCGCTGACCGATGCGGGCATGATGCTGGATGCGGGCGCGCTGTCCTCCCCGGTCAAACTCAGCGCGGGCAAGAAGCGCCACGCGCTGGTGCAGGTCGGCTAATCTCTCACGGGGCGGGCTTCGGTCTGCCCCGTATTCCCTGCTCCCACAGCCCTCCTCCCGCCGCAACGGCATCCCTTGCATGGGGTGAGACTTCGTGCTGAACTGAACAAGTGTTCATATCGGGGGGAGCCATCATGAAACTAGACAGTACAGCCGCCATCATCACCGGGGGCGCCTCGGGGCTTGGCGAAGCCACGGCGCGCTATTTTGCGTCGCAGGGCGCGCAGGTCACCCTGTTGGACCGTGACGCCACCCGGGGCGAAGCCATCGCGAAAGAGATCGGCGGCCACTATGTCTTGACCGATGTAACGGATGAGACCTCGGTGCAGGAAGCGGTGGACTATGCCCAAGAAAAGATGGGCTGGATCACCGCGGCGGTGAATTGCGCGGGCATCGCACTTGGGATCAAAACCACGGGCCGCGATGGGCCGCATCCGCTCGACGCCTTTCAACGCACCATCGACATCAACCTCGTCGGCAGCTTTAACGTGGCGCGGCTGGCGGCGGTGGCTATGGCCAAGAACACCCCCGAAGACGACGGCGCGCGCGGGGTGATCATTAACACCGCTTCCATCGCTGCCTTCGACGGGCAAAAGGGCCAAGCCGCCTATGCCGCCTCCAAGGGTGGGATTGCGGGCATGACCCTGCCGATGGCGCGGGATCTGGCCAAGGAAGGGATTCGCGTGATGACCATCGCGCCGGGCATCTTCAAAACGCCGATGCTGGCCGGGCTGCCGGAAGAGGTGCAGGCCGAATTGGCCAAGGATGTGCCCAACCCGCCGCGCCTTGGCGATCCGTCTGAATACGGGCGGCTGGCCGGGTTCATCGTCGAAATGGGCTATCTTAATGGTGAGGTCATCCGCCTCGACGGCGCGCTCAGGATGCGCTGATGCCGCTGCAAAATCGCGTTCAACCGGATGGGGAGATCATCGCCCACCCGGCGCGGGGCAGCTTCATGGGCAACCGTGGCATCCTGCATGACGAATACGGCCTGCACCCCAAACGCCGTTGGGCGCATCAGAATTGGGTTTGTTGTCGGCTCAGCTTCAAGGGACGCCGCCGCAAGCTGATGGCGCCCCGCCATTATACCGAGCTGTTCTTTCTTGATGAGGCCGTGGCCTCTGCCGCCGGTCACCGCCCTTGCGCGGAATGCCGAGCCGCGGATTATCGACGGTTTCGCGCGTGTTGCGACCTCCCCGGTCCCGCCGCGGATCTGGACCGTCAGTTGCACGCCGAACGCGCAGTGCCGCGCGTTTTTCGTCAGCGCCGCCATGGGGATGTAGAAGCGCAGGACCTGCCCGACGGCAGTTTCGTCTTGGATCACGACGGACAGAGCGGCGTGCTTCTCGGCGATGCCCTTCACCCCTATGCGCCGGAGGGCTACGGGGCCGCGCAGCGACGCCCGCAGGGCCGCGTTACCCTGCTCACCCCGCCAAGCATCGTCGCGGCATTCCGCAACGGCTACGGCCCGCAGATCGCCTTGGCAGAAGCGCGGGGTTAACCCTGCGCCTTTTCCTCCAGCGCCATCCACTCTTCTTCGGCGTTCGAGAGTTTTTCATGCCGCTGCACCAGCGCATCGGTGGCTTTCTGAAACTTCACCGGCTCACGGGTGAAAAGCTCCGCATCGCTGAGCAGTTCCTCAAGCTTGCCGATCTCGGCCTCCAACCGCTCGATTTCAGCGGGCAAAGCTTCGAGCCGGTGTTTTTCGGTAAAGCTGAGACCGCTGGCAGATTGCTTTTTCTCCGCTTTCGGCTCGGGTTTGCTCGACTTGGGCTTTACCACGCTTTGGGCGAAATCATCCTGCCCGCGCTGTGCCAGATAATCGGACCAGCCGCCCGCATAGACCGTGGCGCGGCCATCGCCTTCCATCGCGATGGTGGTCGCCGCCACCCGATCGAGGAAGTCACGGTCGTGGCTGACCAGCAGCACCGTGCCGTCATAGGTGCCCAAGAGTTCCTGCATGAGGTCGAGCGTCTCAACGTCGAGATCGTTCGTCGGCTCGTCGAGCACCAAAAGGTTCGAGGAGCGCGCCATGATCTTGGCCAAGAGCAGCCGCGCCTTTTCGCCGCCCGAAAGCGAGCGGACCGGCGCGCGGGCCTGTGCCTCGTCAAAAAGGAATTCCTTGAGGTAGCCGACCACATGTTTCGGCTGACCCCGTACCAGCACCTGATCGGCCTTGCCTGAGACGCGCATTTCAGGATCGCCGGTCAGGCTGTCCCAAAGGGTCATGTCGCCGTCAAGCTGTGCGCGCGCCTGATCGAACAGCGCGAGTTCCAGATTGGTGCCCAGTTTGATCTCGCCCGCGTCGGGCTCTTCTTTGCCGATCAGCATGTTCAACAACGTGGTCTTGCCCACGCCGTTTGGCCCCACCAGCGCAATCCGGTCGCCGCGCTGCACGGTGATCGAAAAGTCGCGCAGGATCTGTTTGTCACCGAACTTCTTGGCGATGCCGCTCGCTTCGATCACCTTGCGGCCCGACTTCGGCCCAGCCTCCAGCGCCATGGCCGCCGTGCCTTGCCGTTTGATCTGCGCCGAGCGTTCGGCGCGCAACTCTTGAAGCGCGCGCACCCGGCCCTGATTGCGTTTGCGCCGGGCCGAGATCCCCTCGACCGCCCAACGCGCCTCAGCCTTGATCTTGCGGTTCAGCTTGTGGCGCTGCATGTCCTCTTCTTCCCAGACCTGATCGCGCCATGCCTCGAACCCTTCAAAGCCGATGTCCTGACGGCGCACGGTGCCGCGATCGACCCAGAGGGTCGCGCGGGTCAGCTCGCGCAGGAAGGCGCGGTCGTGGCTGATGATGACAAAGGCAGTGCGGGTGCCCTTTAGCTCGGATTCGAGCCATGCGATGGCTTCGATGTCGAGGTGGTTGGTCGGCTCGTCCAGTAGCATCAGTTCCGGCTCTTCGGCCATCAGCCGCGCCAGTGCCGCGCGGCGACGCTCCCCGCCCGAAGCGGTGGCCACAGGGCGCGCCGGGTCAAACTTCAGCCCCTCGCCTGCCCGTTCCACCTTATACATCTCACCCGGATCGAGCCCATGGGCGGCAAAGTCGCCAAGCGTCTCGAAGCCCGAGAGGTCAGGCTCCTGCTCCATATAGCCGACCGAGACGCCGGGCCCGGCCACAACCGCCCCGCTGTCGGGCTCTACCAGCCCGGCCATGACCTTCATCAGCGTCGATTTGCCCGAGCCGTTGCGGCCCACCAGGGCCAACCGATCGCCGGTCTGCACCACGAGGGAGAGGTCTTCGAAAACAGGATCGCCGCCAAAGGTCAGCGAAATGTCGGTGAGTTGTAAAAGGGGTGCGCGTGCCATGCCTGCCAGCTATCTTTCGGCGCGGGCAAGGTCAATGTCCAAAGGCGGCGGGGGCTCAGGCCAACGCCCGCAAAAGCCGCGCGCGGTTGGGCGGGATCGCGGCGATCTCCAGCCCGGTGAAGACATGCAGCGTGCCCATTTGCCGGTCGATCACGGCGTGGTCGCTCACCCAGCCGCCCATCGCCAGATAGCTGCGCAACAGCGGCGGGATTTGCTGGCGCGCACGCCGGGGATCGGGGCTGTGGCGGTCGCGGGCATAGGGGTGGACCTCAGCCGCCCTGATGCGAGGGCGCCACTCCGCGGGGGCAAGATGCTGCTGTTTCAACAGGGCAAAGGCGTCGCGGTAGCGGGTCGGATCGATGCCCGTGAAAGAGGAACAGCCAAACAAAAGCGCCGCCCTACTGTCATCGACTTCCCGGGCCAATTGCCCCCAAGCGAGGCGCTGAATGTCGGGGTCTTGCCATTCTGGGTGGATGCAAAAGCGGCCCAGTTCCAGCATGGCGCCTTTCATGCGCTCCAGACGGATCAGATCGTAAAACTGTGCGGCATAGCTCTGGGCCAGTTCCGCGCCCTGAAACCGGGTCAGGCGAAAGCAGCAGACCAATGTGCCGCTGTCGCGATCCTCGATCAGAAAATGCCGTGCTGCCGCGTCGAATGCATCACGGTCGGCGGTCCCGGTCTGAAAACACTGCGCCCGCAGCGCCTGCGCCCGGGTGATGTCCCCGGGCGTGAGGGCTTCGCGCGTCAGATATTGGCCCGGGGGCGCTTGGGTCATCTGCGAGGTCGCCTTCGCTTATCCGCGGCCCTGCCCCGCTGCCGGGGCATGGCAAGGGGAACTTAGCTGCCGAAGGCCGACGGGCTGAAGCGGCCGAGGTTGCCCAGAAGCTGGCGCAGGAAGGTGTTGTCGGCCACAGGCGATGTCGTCACGCGGCGCGACAGCGGCACAACCTGCCCGCGTTCAAGCCCGAAGCGTTCGACATTCGACACCACGCCAGCCTCGTTGAAGCTGACGGTCACCACCTCACGCTCGATCTCTTTCGGGGCCATGAAGCCAAGAGCGCGTTTGCGCATCTTAACGTAATAGTAACTATCATCGCTCAAAACACCCGAAACCGTGGGCACACCGATCTTCTGCGCGACGCTTTCTTTGGTATCGCTGCCCACAACGACCTGCTGAAGCTGGTCTTGCGGCGGCACATAGCCGTGGTTTTCATACTGTGGGCTACAGGCGGTCAGAAGCAGTGCAAGGCCCATACCCGCGATCCGGAGGTGCGTCTTGCCGGTCTGTTTGGTTTTGCGCATTTGGTCTGCCCTCTTGCCCTGACGGATTATGGCTTTTATTTCGCATACACCAAGGCACCCCAAGTGTACAAGAAACGAAAGTCGGATCTCATGTCGCGCAAATCACCTACGCCAACCGCTCTTCGGGTCGCGGACCTGTCCCAGACGGAGCCAAACGCGTTCGCGCTGCGCCCTGAGGCGGAAGCGCTCAAGCAGATCGCCGAGGAACTCGATCTCTCGGCCCTGCGCAAACTTAGCTTTTCGGGCAGCATCAAACCGCTCGGCAAACAGGACTGGCAGCTGGACGGGAAACTGGGCGCGACCGTGGTGCAGCCCTGCGTCGTCACGCTTGAGCCAGTGACCACGCGGATCGACGCCGATATTACCCGCCGCTTCATCCATGATTTCGAACTCCCCGAAGAAGAGGAGGTCGAAATGCCTGAGGACGATACGGCAGAGCCTTTGGGTCAATGGATCGACCCCGCGCAGGTCATGATCGAGGCGCTGGCGCTGGAAGTGCCGGAATATCCCCGCAAGGGCGATGCGGAACTGGGCCAGATGGTCCATGCCGAACCGGGAAAAAAGCCGATGACCGACGAAGACGCGCGGCCCTTCGCGGGCTTGGGCGCGCTGCGCGATGCGCTGAAGAAAGACGAAACCTAAGGAAACAAGCGGAAAACCGCGGAAATTCGCGCTTGCATCGCGCCGGTTTCGCGTTATTTTGCCGCCCTCACCCGAATTAAGGTTGGACATTGCGCGGCTGCGGCCCTAAAGCGTCGTCACGCCCGAAACGGGGTCCGAATTGAAACACGGTTGCGGCCTGCTTTGCCAAGTCAGCAACCCCGAAGGCAAAGGCACCAGACATGGCTGTCCAACAGAATAAAGTATCCAAATCCCGCCGCAACAACCGCCGCGCCCACGATTCGCTCTCTGCGGCGAACCCGAACGAATGTTCGAACTGCGGTGAGCTGAAGCGCCCCCACCACATCTGCGCGGCTTGCGGTCACTATGACGACGCCGAAGTTGTCGCCCTGACCGAAGAAGTGGACCTGGAAGACGACGCAGCATAAGCTGCGCTAGTTTTTAAGGTTTTCTCTTAGGCAGTGAGGCATTCGCACTGATGACGGCCCAGCCCGATCACCCCAACGCGAAAGCCGGACACACCCTGATCTCGGTCGACGCGATGGGGGGTGACGAAGGCCCGGCAGCAGTTGTTGCCGGGTGTGCGCTTTCTGCGAAAGCAAATCCCGATATCGGTTTTATCCTGCATGGTCCCCGTGATCAGTTGGAGCCTTTGATCGCCAAACGTGGTGAGTTGTCGGGCCGTTGCGAGATACGTCACGCCACGGATGTCGTCACGATGGACGACAAGCCCAGCCAAGTCGTGCGCACCGGCAAAGACAGTTCCATGTGGTCTGCCATCGAATCCGTGCGCAGCGGAGAGGCGGCTGTGGCTGTCTCTTGCGGCAATACCGGCGCGCTGATGGCGATGTCGATGATACGGCTGCGCAAATTGCCGGGCGTGAACCGCCCTGCGATTGCCGTGCTCTACCCCTCTTCCAACCCGCAAGGGTTCAACGTGATGCTCGACGTGGGCGCCGATGTGCGCGCCGACGCCGATGATCTGTTGCGTTTCGCGCTGATGGGCACCTCCTACGCCCGCAACGGTATGGATTTGCAGCGCCCCCGCGTGGGGCTGCTGAATGTCGGCACCGAAGAGCATAAGGGCCGCACCGAACTCAAAGAAGCCTATGATTTGATTCGCGCCCAAGGCGATGCCACCGGGTTTGAATTCGTCGGTTTCGTTGAGGGCGGCGATATCTCGGGCAACCGCGCCGATGTCATCGTGACCGATGGGTTCACCGGCAATGTCGCGATCAAGACCGGCGAAGGCACGGCCAGCATGATCGGCGACCGGCTGCGCGAAGCGTTCAAATACTCACCCCTGTCGCGGCTCGCCTCGCTGCTGGCCTATACCTCGCTGCGCCGTCTCAGCAAAAAGATCGATCCGCGCCGCGTGAACGGCGGCGTCTTTCTGGGCCTGAACGGCACGGTGGTGAAATCGCACGGCTCCGCCGATGCGACCGGCATCTCCGCTGCGATCAAACTCGCCGCGCAGTTGTCGCAGAATAAATTCAATGACAAGCTAGCCGCTCGCGTCGCCGCGACGCTGCCAGCTGAGGAGTCCGTCAAATGAGCCTGCGCGCCGTTGTCACTGGTTGTGGCCACTACCTGCCCGCCCGTGTCGTGGAAAATGCCGAATTTGAAGCGACCCTCGACACGAATGACGAATGGATCCGCTCGCGCTCGGGCATCGAACGCCGCCACTTCGCCGCTGAAGGTGAAACGACCTCTTCCATGGCCAGCGCCGCCGCGCGCAAGGCGCTCGAAGACGCAGGGCGCGATGTCTCCGATGTCGACGCGATCGTCGTGGCCACCTCCACCCCCGACCTGACCTTCCCGTCGGCCGCGACCATGGTGCAGGCCGAATTGGGCATGACCAATGGTTTTGCCTTTGACGTGCAGGCGGTTTGCGCGGGTTTTGTCTATGCGCTGGCGAACGCCAATGCGCTTATCGTTTCCGGTCAGGCGCGCAATGTGCTAGTGATCGGGGCCGAGACTTTCAGCCGCATCATGGACTGGACCGACCGGTCGACCTGTGTGCTTTTCGGCGACGGCGCGGGCGCGCTGCTGCTCGAGGCGCAAGAAGGGCAAGGCACGCCCGAGGATCGTGGGATCCTCGCGACCGACCTGAATTCCGACGGGCGCTACCGCGAGTTGCTCTACGTCGATGGTGGCGTCAGCACCGGCACGACAGGCTATCTGCGTATGCAGGGCAATCAGGTGTTCCGCCACGCGGTCGAAAAGCTGGCCGCCACGGCCAATACCGCCATGGAGCGTGCCGGCGTCAGCGCCGAAGACGTCGATTGGATCGTGCCGCATCAGGCCAATATCCGCATCATCCAAGGCACCGCGAAGAAATTGAACCTGCCGATGGAGCGCGTTGTCGTGACCGTGCAGGACCACGGCAACACCTCTGCCGCCTCGATCCCGCTGGCGCTGTCGGTGGGCCGTGAGCGCGGCCAGATCAACAAGGGCGATCTGATCGTCACCGAAGCCATTGGCGGCGGTCTGGCTTGGGGCTCTGTTGTCCTGCGCTGGTAAGTCCCTGAGCTAACGCGGAAAATTTCTGCCGAATCGTGCTCGATCCGGGCATTGATGTTGACTCTAAAAATCTGAGCAGCATATGCTATTGGAAAGCATGGGGGATATAATGCCGAACAAGACATTGACGCGCATGGATTTAAGCGAAGCTGTATTTCGTGAGGTCGGTCTTTCTCGCAATGAGAGTGCTCAGCTGGTCGAAGCCGTGCTTGAGCATATGTCCGACGCTCTGGTCGACGGGGAACAGGTCAAGATTTCCTCTTTCGGCACTTTTTCGGTACGCGACAAGACCGCGCGTGTGGGCCGCAATCCGAAAACCGGCGAAGAGGTTCCGATCAACCCGCGCCGGGTGCTGACCTTCCGCCCCTCGCATTTGATGAAAGACCGGGTTGCCGAAGGCAACAAGTCCTGACCCATGGTCAAATCGCCGGACGCTTTTCGCACCATCTCCGAAGTCGCTGACTGGCTCGGTATCCAAGCCCATGTTCTGCGGTTTTGGGAGAGTAAGTTTACCCAAGTGAAACCCATCAAACGGGCGGGCGGGCGGCGCTATTACCGTCCCGCCGATATGCTGCTGCTTGGCGGAATCAAGAAGTTGCTGCATGACGATGGGCTGACCATCAAAGGCGTTCAGAAGATCTTGCGTGAGGAAGGGATGACCCATGTCTCCTCCCTCTCCGCCCCGCTTGATGAGTTGGATTTCGTGGAACCGCGCCCTGCACCGAAGCCGGACATTATCCGCCCAGAGACCGGTGTGGTTCTGAACTTCGGCGCAAAGACGGAAGCGTGCGGGGATGAGGTGAGCGCTGAGACGGTAGACACGCGGCAGGAGAACACGGCGGAGGTAGAAGAGCCTGCCCCTGCCGTAGCACAACGCCCCTCGCCCATGCCGCCCGCCGACGATCATCCACGCGCCACGCCCGATCCGCTGGCCCCCTCTGACAGCAGCACGCCCGATGCGCCGCAACTCCCTGCGTCCGAATTGGAGCCCGAAGAGGAACCCGCGCCGGAACCTACACCAGAGACCGGCCTGCCCGAGTTCCTCAAGCGCCCGCTGGCGGCTGAGCCGGAGGAGACCGTTGAGGTTTCGCCAGCCCCCGCCGAAGCCGAGGCGGAAGACCCCGCAGACGACACGCCAAAACCCGCGATCATTGACCTGCCCGATTTCACTCCGGAAGCCGATTTCCCGGCCCGTCCGGGGCTGCTCAGCGTGGGGGCGCGTGTCCATCGCCTGCCCCGTGACGTGCAACCGCAAGTCGCCGGTCTGTTGTTGGATTTGGCTGAATTGCGCGCGCGCATGGCCGCAGAAGCCGGCGCGGAAACAAATTTCTAATCCCGATGAAAAGATTGGCAATTCCCTCTTGCACCCCCTGCGAGATCGGTTATGAAGCCCACGTAGTCGGGCTATGGCGCAGCCTGGTAGCGCGTCCGTCTGGGGGACGGAAGGTCGCAGGTTCGAGTCCTGCTAGCCCGACCAACCGACTACAACAAAACGCCCGCGCCGGTAACGCGCGGGCGTTTGTCATTTAAGAAGGCCGCGCCCGATGCCCAATGCGATGAACGGGGTGCTCCCCAACCAGCAGATTGCAGCGATGATCGAAAGCGGCGCCATTGCCGCCGATCCCGCGGTCACCTCTGCCCAGATCCAGCCCGCCAGTCTTGACCTCCGCCTCGGCAGCGTCGCCTATCGCGTCCGCGCGTCTTTCCTTGCCGGGCATGAGGCCAAGGTCTCGGATCGTTTGGCGGAGTTCGAGATGCACCGCGTCGACCTCAGCGAAGGGGCCGTGCTGGAAAAGGGTTGCGTCTATGTGGTGCCGCTGATGGAGCAGTTGGCGCTGCCCGAGGGTGTCTCTGCCGTGGCGAATGCCAAAAGCTCCACCGGGCGGCTGGACCTGCTGACCCGCACCATCACCGATGGTGGCACCGAATTCGACCGCATTGCGCCGGGCTACACTGGCCCGCTCTACGCCGAGATCTGCCCGCGCTCTTTCTCGGTGCTGGTGCGGCCCGGGATGCGGCTCAATCAGATTCGTTTCGGCAGCGGGGATGCGACCCTCGACGACGACGCGCTGCGCGCGCTGCACGATAAGACACCGCTCGTTGACGGGACCGCCGTGATCGATGAGGGCTTGGGCTTCTCCGTCGATCTACGGCTGCCCGGCACCAGCCTCGTCGGTTACCGCGCGAAGCCGCATGCCGGGGTGATCGACCTCGACAAGATTGGCCATTACGATCCCGCCGCCTATTGGGAAGAGGTGCATAGCACTAACGGTCAAATCATCCTCGACCCCGGCGCCTTCTATATCCTCGTCAGCCGCGAAGCGGTGACGATCCCGCCTGCCTATGCCGCTGAAATGGCACCCTATTTGGCGATGGTCGGAGAGTTCCGCGTGCATTACGCGGGCTTCTTCGATCCGGGCTTTGGCCATGCCGAGGCAGGCGGCGCAGGCTCACGCGGGGTGCTGGAGGTGCGCTGTCACGAGGCGCCCTTCGTGCTGGAGCATGGGCAAGTCGTGGGCCGTTTGGTCTATGAGCATATGGCGCAGATCCCCAGCCAGCTTTACGGCGCCGACATCGCGTCGAACTACCAAGGTCAGGGACTGAAACTGTCGAAGCATTTCCGCTCCGCGTAAAGACGCGGCGCCGGTCAATCCTCGAACAGCTCGCTCTGCCCTTCGGTCGCTTCCGGCTCGTCCTCGCCATCGCTGACGGTGGGCAGCAGACCGGCGGGCGGACGATTCTCCAACAACCCGGCAGAGCGCAGCTCTTTCAGCCCCGGCAGGTCCCGCGCGCTTTCCAAACCGAAGTGATCCAGAAACTCCTGCGTGACGACAAAGGTCACCGGACGGCCCGGAGTCATCTTGCGGCGGCCAAAGCGGATCCACTCCATCTCAAGCAACTGGTCCACCGTGCCGCGCGACACGGATACGCCGCGAATCTCTTCGATCTCGGCGCGGGTGACGGGCTGGTGATAAGCGATGATCGCCAAAGTCTCGATGGCGGCGCGGCTGAGCTTGCGGGTCTCGACCGTCTCCTTATGCATCAGGAAACCAAGGTCCGGCGCGGTGCGAAAGGCGTAGGCATCGCCCACTTTCATCACCTGCACGCCGCGCCCCTGATACCGGTGCCGCAGGAAGGCCATCGCCTCGCCCACGTCTGAGCCGCGCGGCAAACGCTCTTCGAGTTCGCGCAGGGTGATCGGCTCGGAACTGGCGAAAAGCACGGCTTCGATCATACGCTCCTGCTCGGCGAGCGAGGGCGCGTCGAACAGTTTCTTTTCTTTGGTTTCAATCTCTTCCGACACGCATCAATCCTTCTTGCGCAGTTGGATGGGGGCGAAAATCTCTTTCTGCCGGATCTCCATATGCCCCTCTTTGACCAGTTGCAAAGAAGCGGCAAAGGTCGCCGCCGTGGCCGAGCGGCGGCGTTCTGGGTCGCTTTCCCAGCCCTCGGGCAGGTAGCTGTTCAGATCGCTCCAATCGCCCGCGTAGCCGATCAGACCGCGCATGCGGTCCAGGGCCTCTTCCATGGTGAAGACCTTGTCGCGGTCCATCACGAAGGGGCGGAAATCTTCACGCGTGCGGGTGCGGGCATAGCCTTGCATGAGGTCCAGAAGGGTCGCCGTATAGGTGACCTTCTTGACCTGCGTGACCTCCTGGGTCTGGCCGCGGGCAAAGAAGTCGCGCCCCAGTTGGTCGCGCGCCATCAGCCGCGCCGCTACGTCGCGCATGGCCTGAAGGCGTTCCAGCTGAAAGGCCAGATGCGCGGCCATTTCCTCGCCCGAGGGGCCTTCTTCGCTGGGGTCCGGCGGCAGCAGCAGACGCGACTTCAGGAAAGCCAACCACGCCGCCATGACGAGGTAATCCGCCGCCAGTTCCAGCCGCAACTCCTTGGCCCGTTCGACAAAGGCCAGATACTGCCGCGCCAGTTGCAGCACCGAGATCTTGCGTAGATCGACCTTTTGCGTGCGGCTCAGCGACAGCAGCAGATCAAGCGGCCCTTCATACCCTTCGACATCAATGATGAAGGTTTCGGCGGCCAGCCGGTCGGCCACGGTGCTGCCAGCCCTGCCCCGGTCTTCCTGAAATGTCGTCTCAGCCATGCAATGTCCCGCCCAGAAGCGTCTCAAGCTGGGCGCTGAGGGCGTCGATGTCAACGTCATCGGGGGTTTGCCGCGCATCCATCGCGCGCAGGGCGCGGGTCTGGGCGGCGGGGGTCATCTCACCCGCGGCTTCGGCCACGGCGCGGCGGTCTTCGAGCGGGCCATTGCAGAAAAGTGCCACGTCACAGCCCGCCGCGATGGCGGCGCGGGTGCTTTCCGCCGGGGTCATTTGCAGCGCTTTCATCGAAATGTCGTCGGTCATCACGAGGTTGTCGAAGCCGATCTCTTCGCGGATCAGCCGCATCACCTCGGGCGACAGGGTCGCCGGGGCATTGTCCAGCGCGTCATAGACCAGATGTGCGGTCATCCCCATCGGCAGGTCGCGCAGGCTGCGGAAGGTGGCGAAATCGACCGCCTCCAGATCGATCCGGCGGGCCGCAACCCGGGGCAGATCGTGGTGGCTGTCAAGCGTCGCGCGGCCATGGCCGGGCATGTGCTTCATCACCGGCAAGACCCCTCCGGCCAGCAGCGCATCCGCCACGGCGCGGCCAATCTCGGCCACCTGCCCCGGCGTTTCCCCGTAACAGCGGTTGCGCAGAAAACGGTGGGTGTCCGGCCCGGCCACATCGATCAGTGGGGCGCAGTTACTGTCGATCCCGACACTGTGCAGCTCATGGGCAATGATCCGGTACATCAAGTAGAAGGCTTGGCGCCCTTGATCGCCGGCGCGGGCGGCGAGGTCCATCGGCGGCATCCAATCGCGCCAGTGGGGCGCGCGCATGCGCTGCACGCGGCCGCCCTCTTGGTCGATGGTGATGACGGCCTCATGCCCCGCCGCCTCGCGCATCTCTTCGCAGAGCGCGCGCAGCTGGTCGGGGCTGTCGATGTTGCGGGCGAAGAGGATAAAGCCAAAGGGCCGCACGTCCCGAAAGAACGCCTTTTCCTCGACGCTGAGCCGATGGCCCGTCGCGTCGAGGATCGTGGCCCCGAAGGGGCGCATCAGCGCATCACCACCGGGATGCAATCCGCGTTTTCGGCCACGAGGGCTGAGCAGAAGCGGCGCGCATCGGCGATGTCGTTAAAACCCATGGCACGCAGGCGGTAGAAGACCCGTCCGCCGCTGGTGGCCTTTTGCACGACGCGGCTCTTGCCTTCGAGATAGGCACCGAAACGGCCCTGCAAACGGTCCCATTGTTCGCGCGCGACCTCGGGGCTGTCAAAGGCGCCAAGCTGGGCCATGCGGGTGCCGGCGGGCAGCGAAGCGGGATCGACTTCTTGGGTGGCCGCGGCCACTGGATTAGGTTGCACGGCGGCGGGTGTCACAACGGCACCGCCCGCCGGACGGCGGCGCGGACGCAGGGAGTTGCGCACGCCCGGCGCGTTCAGCACGGCCTTGACCACCTTGGGCTGCACGGAGGTATCGGCCAGCGCCATCGCCACCGCGGCATCGACAGGATCGCCAGCGGCGGCCTCCTCACCGGTGAGCGGTGCCACGCCATTGGTCAGCTGCGCCACGAGGTCTTGCACATTGCCCGAGCGGATCGCTTCGGAGGCGTCGATCAGATCACCGTCATTCTCACGCGCCACGGCTGGCGTCCCGTTACCTTGTGTCAAAGCGGCAACCATTGCCGCTTTGACGGGCTGGTCTTCGTCTTGCAATTCGATCTGGCGCGGCGCGAGGCGCAGCTCATCCGCCGGGCGCCCGGCGCTGCCTTCGGCGGCGACGACATTGACCGAAAGCCCCTGATGACGGGCCAATTCGCCGCCCGGCTCTTCGGGGCGCACGCGCATCTCACCTTCGATCGCGCGGACCACCGGGATGCCGGTCACGTCACGCACAAGCAGTTTGTATCCCCATACACCGATGCCCGCCACCAGCGCCAAGGACACCACGGCGCCCGCGATATTGGTGAGCGTTGTCAGGGTCTTGGGCGCGCTGCCCACTGCGTAGCTATGCGCGGAATCGGGCGCATAGCCCGCCGTCGTCGGGGAAGACGTGAAATCTGCCATCTCTGCCTCTTTGCCCGGCGTGATACATCGCCACGCGGGTCTGGTCATGGGGTTGCCTGTTTTCGGCGCGCTGGTGCGGTTACCGCATCTCTTGCGCCGGTGTGACCCCGAGAATACCAAGACCCGCCGCAATTACAATCGCAACGGCACGCGACAGCGCGATTTTTGCCTGCGACGTGGCCGCGTCCCCTTCTTGCAACGCACGCAAGCCGTCTTCGGACCGGCCCAAGTGGTAGAGGCTGTGGAAGTCGGAGGCCAATTCATAGAGGTAGAAGGCCACCCGGTGCGGCTCATTGCTGCGCGCGGCGGTCTCGACCAAACGGGGCCATTCGGCAAGCTTGCGCAGCAGGCCGATCTCGGCCTCGTGGTCGAGCTTAGACAAATCCGCGTCCAGCAGCGTGGCATCCGCCACCTCGATCCCCGCCTCTTCGGCTTTGCGCAGGATCGACGCGACCCGCGCATGGGCGTATTGCACGTAAAAGACCGGGTTCTCGCGGCTTTGCTCCAACACCTTGTCGAAATCGAAGTCGAGCATCGCGTCGTTCTTGCGCGTCAGCATGACAAAGCGCGTCACGTCGGGGCCGACCTGATCCACAACATCGCGCAGGGTCACGAATGTCCCTGCCCGTTTGGACATTTTGAACGGCTCGCCGTTTTTGAAAAGCTTCACCAGCTGCGTCAGCTTGATGTCGAGCGGCACATGCCCGTCGCTCAGCGCCGAAACCGCCGCTTTCATCCGTTTGACGTAGCCGCCATGATCCGCGCCAAAGACATCGATCAGCATGTCGAAATCACGGCTGACCTTGTCATAGTGATAGGCGATATCGGGGGCGAAATAGGTCCAAGACCCGTCGGACTTCTTGACCGGGCGGTCCACATCGTCGCCATGTTCGGTGGATTTGAACAGGGTCTGTTCACGCGGTTCCCAATCGTCGGGCTTCTTGCCCTTCGGCGGCTCCAACACGCCTTCGTAGATCAACCCTTTGGCTTCGAGCGAGGCGATGGCCGCTTCGATCTGACCGGTGCCATAGAGCGATTTTTCGCTATAGAACACGTCCATCTCGACACCCAGTGCCGCCAGATCGTCGCGAATGAGGTTCATCATCGCATCGGTGGCGAATTCGCGGATATCGTCCAGCCATTCGCTTTCCGGCTGATCGACCAGTTTGTCGCCGTACATCTTGGCCAGCGCTTCGCCCAACGGGATCAGGTAGTCGCCCGGGTAGGTCCCATCGGGGAAGGCCACCTCTTTGCCATTGGCTTCGAGGTAGCGCAGATAGACCGACCGGGCGAGCACATCGACCTGCGCACCGCCGTCGTTGATGTAGTATTCCCGGGTCACGTCATAGCCCGCGAAGTCAAGCAGGCTTGCCAGTGCATCGCCAAAGACCGCGCCCCGGGTGTGGCCCACATGCAGCGGCCCCGTCGGGTTGGCCGAGACATATTCAACGTTCACCCGCTGACCGGCACCAAGGATCGCGCGGCCAAAGTCGGTGCCTTGGCTCAGCACCTGACGGGCCACGTTCTGCCAGACCGAAGGCGCAAGACGCAGGTTGATGAACCCCGGTCCCGCCACTTCGGCGGAGGTGATGCGCGGATCGCTTTGCAATTGCGCGGCCAGTGCTTCGGCAATGTCGCGCGGCTTCATGCCCGCAGGTTTGGCCAGCACCATCGCGGCATTGGTGGCCATGTCGCCATGGGCCGCGTCACGCGGCGGCTCAGCGGTGATCGGGTCAAAGTTCAGGGTCGCAGGCAGAGCTTCCTGCGCGACCATCTGTTCCAGCGTCGCAATGATGAGATGGCGAATTTCGGCAAATAGGTTCATGTCGGGTATCCTTGTTCCCCGCCCGTTTATCATGTGCGGGGGTGCAGTCAATCAAGCGTCGGGCCGTCGCGGCCCAAGTTGGGGAGTGGCGTTTGAAACGGCGCGTTCAGTCGAGGTCCAAACGCCCAGATCGGAGCCGTCGACCCGCCTCGGAGCCGAGGAACAGCGCGCTTTCCGCTGCAAGCTCTGCCTGCCCCTCGGGCACGGTGATGAGATGGAAGCGCAGCCCCCGCGGCCCGAACACCTTGTCGAGCGCGGCATTGGCCGCTTCAAACGCACCGATCATGGCATGCCCGGCCAGCGCCAATGGCTGGCTTGGCCGCGGCAGGACGGTCACCACTGCCCCCTGCCCGGCCACCAGACCCCGGCCCAAGGCACGCATCATGGCCGAAAGCCCGCGGATCTGCGCATCCGTGCCTTTGCAGTGATCATCGGGGTCGAGCGGCATCAGGTTCAGCACCATATGCAGCGGCGTGCCGCCCCAATTGCGGTGCAACGGCTCAAACCGCGCGACAAGATCGCCCGCCAGCGCCAGCGCTTCGACACGTTCTGCCGATTGGCTCATCAACCGCGCCAGCACCGTAGGATCGCGGTCCATCGCCACGACTTCCGCCCCCAGATCCGCCGCGCGTTTGGCCACCGCAGGCCCCGGCGCTTGGCCCGCCGAGAGGATCGCGAATGTCGCGTCACCGGCCAGACTTTCCGGCAGAACGGGGGTTTGTATCATGTCATCTCACCTATGGATCATCAAAAGAAGACTACCATGCCGCGAAGACTAGCGGAAGCTGCGCAGGTCGCTGTCGAAGAGACGCGCGTGTTCTTGCAAGGCGAAACGGTCGGTCATGCCCGCAATGTAATCAGACACCATCCGCGCCAGCGCGGTTTCATCCTCTGCCGCCTCGATCGCCGCCGCCCAATGGCGCGGCAAGAGGTTGGGCTGGGACAGGAACAGCGGGAACAGGTCCTCGACCACCTTGGTCACCTTCTCGCGATTCTCCATCACCGAGGGGGCGCGATACATGCGGGTGAAAAGAAACTTGCGGATCTCGCGCAGGTCTTGCCAGACCGGGTCTGAGAAACGGATCACCGGGCGGCCCAGATGGCGGATGTCGTCAGGGGATTTCGCCCCCGAGTCTTTCAGCAGTTTGGCCGAGGTTTCGATCACATCGCCGACCATCACCCCAAAAACCCGCCGCAGCGCCTCGTGACGGCGGCGATAGCTGTCGGTCTCGGGGTAGAGCCGGTCAACCTCGGCATAGGCGGGGCCGACCATGGGCAGTTCGGCGATCTCACTTTCGGTGAACAGCCCTGCGCGCAGACCGTCGTGCAGATCGTGGTTGTTATAGGCGATATCATCGGAGAGCGCGGCGACCTGCGCCTCGGCGCTGGCATGGGTGTGCAGTTCAAGATCGTGCCGCGCGTTGTAATCGGCCAGCGCATGGGGCACCTCGCCCGTCACCGGCCCGTTGTGTTTCGCGATGCCTTCCAGCGTGTCCCACGTCAGGTTTAGCCCATCGAATTCGGCATAGTGCCGCTCCAGCGTGGTGACGATCTTGATCGCCTGCGCGTTGTGATCGAAGCCGCCGTAGGGTTCCATCAGCTTGTGCAGCGCATCTTCGCCGGTGTGGCCAAAGGGCGTGTGGCCCAGATCATGGGCCAGCGCCACCGCCTCGGTCAGCTCGCCATTCAGACGCAGCGCGCCTGCGATGGTCCGCGCGACCTGCGCCACTTCGATGGAATGGGTCAGACGGGTGCGGAAATAGTCGCCCTCATGCTCCACAAAGACCTGCGTCTTATGTTTGAGCCGCCGAAAGGCAGAGGCATGAATGATCCGGTCCCGATCCCGCTGATAACAGGAGCGAAAAGTGCTTTCCTCTTCCGGCACCAACCGTCCCTTGGCGGTGTCCGGATCAGAGGCGAATTCTGCGCGCATCGCGGCTGGTCCTCTCTCGCGGTCCTTGTGACCTGTCCTTGTACTTTCTATATGTTAGAGGAACGCGAAAGAAAACCGATGCATCGGAGCCCGCAGATGAACCTGCCCCCCAAAGTCACCCCCCGCGCCTTTGAACGCCTCGCCGAGATCGGGGCCGCAGACGAAGGCAAGGCCCTGCGCATCGCTGTCGAAGGCGGCGGCTGCTCGGGCTTTCAATACGACATCGCGCTGGACGAGCCCGCCGAAGATGACCTCATTCTCGAAGGCAGCGGTCAGAAGGTGGTGGTCGATAGCGTCTCCCTGCCGTTTCTGGCCGACGCCGTGATCGATTTCACCGAAGAGTTGATCGGCGCGCGCTTCACCATCGAGAACCCCAATGCGACGGCGGCCTGCGGCTGCGGCACGTCCTTTTCGATGTAGGTCTGTCGGGCGCGTTTAACCGCGCGCCCGGGCGAACCCCTCGAAGAACTCTTCGAAATAAGGCCCGGCGCGTTCGGCGCGCAGCAGGGTCGCGTGGCTCTCCGGGCAAAGATACGACAGCACATGCGGGCGCATCTGCCCCCAGTCGGCCCGGCGGTTTGCGCCCATGTCGTTGAGACAGGCCGCCAGCGGGCGCAGGGCCCCTGCCCCCTTTCGGCCTTTGTGAAAACGCAAGGCGCCTTTTGGGATATCGGTAGATCGCATCGGGCGGCCCGCAATCTGCATGGCCCAGCCGGTGACAAGCCATTCGTGGTATTCGTCCTGCAAAGGCGCGCCTTCGTCGGCGTAGACCCGCATGCCACGATGGCTGGCGGCAATGGCATCCTCCCACAGGGGGATGGGGGCCTGCCCGGCAAAACGCAGCGCGGCGCATACCTCGCCCAGCAGGTCCATATCCTGATCGAGAAAAGCCAGCAGCCCCGTGAAATGCAGGCTTTTCAGCGCGGCCTCCGGCAGGACGGGGGGCCGGCGGCCATAGTCCGACAGGTAGAAAACGATATGGGTCAACTCATACGCCGCCTTGCGATTGGGCATGGCAAAAGTGGCACTGCGGGCGATGAAATCGCGCAACCGTTGACCGAGCGCCCCGTCCTCAACCCGTGGCCCGACACGCCGACGGCGCAGCAGACGGCGTGCCTCGGCCCGTTGTAGATCCGACAGTTCCGCCCCCTCCAGCCCTGCCCGCGCAACCTTAGCACAAAGCGTCGCGCCGTAGTGCCGAGGCAAACCGAGGTCTTCGAGATCGAGGCAGATCGACAGGATGAAACGGTAATACTGAGGAAAATCGCGCAGCAGGTCCCGGCAGCCCCGATGGAAGGCCGCGAGCGGCTGAAGCGCCGCAGTGTTAAGCGTGGCCCCCGTGCTCGCCAGCACCCCGAGCAGTTCGGCGTTTTCCTTCAGCCAAAAGACATCCCCCTGCGCGCGACGCCTCTCGGCGAAGGCTTGGATCAGCCGGGCTGTTTGCGCGGCCGGGTCTTGGTTTTCGTCAGGTCTGAGCAGAACAGCATTGGTCATCGCATGGCCTCCGACAGGGGGAACGGCGGGCGACAAAGCCGCCCGCTTGCACAGGCTTCAGCCGCTGAAGGGCAGCACCTCAGCCGGGGCGAGGCCAGTGGTGAACAGGCCGACCCCGCCGCCTTGCGTGATGCTGCTGCCGTCCTGCTGTAACCCAGTGGTGAAGATCTCGACCCCTTCGCCCAACAGCATGTCACCGCCCCCACGGGTGAGGCCGGTGGTGAAAAGGCCAACACCGGCGCCGAGCGCCATGGGATTGTCCTCTGTCTGAGGGGCTGATACAGGGGCAAAGTCGCGTGCAAAAATAGCGGTCATCGTGAGGTCCTTTCAAAGGGCTTTGCAATTTAAAGATGTAGTTCTTCGACTGACGCACGTTAAGCGTGTTGATCCAAGCATTTTTCGGCTAACGCATTGTACTGAACCACTTATCCACATTAAGGTCGCGCCACAGTTTCGCCTTACTCCTCAAATTATCTTGCGCCCTGTGGAGAAAAAGAAATGCCGCCCACAGGGCAGGATCGAGACAATACGGGCAACCGCCTCGCGGACTTTCTATAATAGCGAGAAATCTGACCCGAGAATCACCTTAAGCGCGCAAGCCTTCCCCTTGCTCTGCGACGCCAATTGCGCGATAGCAGTCGGACGTCGAAAGAGGGCCGGATATGAAGATCGCGAGTTTCAACATCAACGGTATCAAGGCCCGCGCGGCGGCCCTTCCCGATTGGCTAGACGAGGCGCAGCCGGACGTTGTCGTGCTGCAAGAGATTAAGTCAGTGGATGAAGCCTTCCCCCGCGAAATGCTCGAAGAGCGCGACTATAACGTCGAAACCCACGGGCAGAAGTCTTTTAACGGCGTGGCGATCCTGTCGAAACTCCCGCTTGAGGATGTGACCCGCGGCCTGCCGGGCGATGATGCCGATGATCAGGCCCGCTGGATCGAAGCAACGGTGGTGGGCAACGATATGGCGCTGCGGGTCTGCGGGCTCTACCTGCCCAATGGCAACCCGGCGCCGGGGCCGAAATATGACTATAAACTCGCATGGATGGCGCGGCTGCAAGCCCGTGCCGAAGCGCTTCTGGCCGAGGAAACGCCCTTCCTCATGGCGGGGGATTACAACATCATCCCGCAGGCCGAGGATGCTGCCAAACCCGACAGCTGGCGCGAAGATGCCCTCTTCCGCCCCGAGTCCCGCGCCGCATGGCGGCGGCTGGTGAACCTTGGCCTTACGGATGCCTTCCGCGCACGAACTCAAGGGCCGGGACATTACTCGTTCTGGGATTATCAGGCCGGTGCGTGGAACCGCAACAACGGCATCCGCATTGACCATTTCCTGCTATCGCCCACGGTGGCGGACCGCTTGCGCGACTGCCAGATTGACCGCGACGTGCGCGGGCGCGACAAACCGTCGGATCACGTGCCGATCTGGGTAGAGTTGGATATCTGAGGTCAGGCCTCCAGCTCGGCATCCCAATAGAGGAAATCCATCCAGCTCTCGTGCAGATGGCCGGGCGGGAATTTGCGCCCCATGTTGCGCAGCTCTTCGGCGGCAGGTTGGCGTGGCGGTTTGCGCAGCGCAAGCCCCGTGCGGTGCAGCGGCCGCGAGCCTTTGCGCAGGTTGCAAGGGCTACAGGCGGCGACCACGTTTTGCCAGCTTGTCACCCCACCCGCAGCACGGGGCACCACATGGTCAAAGGTCAGATCGCCCTTCGCGCCGCAGTATTGGCAGCGGAATTCATCCCTCAGAAATAAATTAAAGCGCGTGAAGGCCACGCGCTTTTGAGGTTTGACATAGTCTTTAAGAACGACAACCGAGGGGATCCTGATCACCGTAGAGGGGCTGCGCACCACCTCGTCATATTCGGCGACGATCTCGACCCGGTCGAGCCATTTGGCCTTTACCGCCTCCTGCCATGGCCAGAGCGACAGCGGGTAATAGGATAAAGGTCGGTAATCCGCGTTGAGCACCAGCGCGGGGTGGTGTTTGAGCGCCGCCGGGTGGCGGGTAAATTCGGTCCTGAAATCGCCGTCCATCTGGTCGCGTCCTCTGCCCGTTTTAGTCACTATATCTCGCGGTTTCTCTCTGGCAAGACAAAGGTGAACCACTAGATGTCGCCGGTTTTGCCCAAAGATTACGACAGAGGCGTGACAGATGGGCAGAGTTTGTTAACCTTGTGGCATGTGAAAAAGCCCCCTGCCCGATGCGCCCGCCCCGCAATCCCTGCTCAAAGCCGCCGTCTATGTCGATGATCTGGACGCGGCGCGGGGGTTTTACCGCGACATTCTGGGGCTGAAACTGTTTCAGGAGGTGCCGGGGCGGCATATGTTCTTTGCGCTCGGCCCTTCGGTCTTGCTGGTCTTCAACCCCACCGCCACGGCACAGCCGCCCGGCAATCCGAAAATGCCCGTGCCGCCCCACGGCGCGCGCGGCCCGGGGCATGTCTGCTTGGCGATGAAGCGCGATGAGATCGCCGCGATGGAGACGCGGCTGCGGGCCGCCGGGGTCGAGATCGACACCAGTTTTGATTGGCCCAACGGGGCGCGCTCGCTCTATGTGCGCGACCCCGCTGGCAATTCGGTTGAGTTCGCCGAACCCTGGCTCTGGGACGAGATGAAGGGTTAAAGCCCCAATTTGTCGCGCATGAAGGCGAGCGCCACGCTCAGCCCATCGGGCGCGATGCCATGGCCGGTGCCCTTCATCACATGGGCGTAAACGTCTTGCCACCCCGCCTCTTGCAGCGCTTCGGCGGCCTGCGGCAGGGATTGCGGCGGCACCACGTCATCGGCATCGCCATGGACCAGCAGCACCGGCGGTTTGACCTGCGCCTCTTCGGCCAGCGCTTCGGGGTTGAGCAGACGGCCCGAGAAGGCCACGATCCCCGCCACCGCATCTTCGCGGCGCGGGGCCACATGCAGCGACATCATCGTGCCTTGGGAAAAGCCGAAGAGCACGACCTGTTCGGGCAGCACGTCTTCATCGACCATCAGCGCGTCGAGGAAGGCGTCAAGGTCTTCGACCGCGCTCATCATGCCGCGCATCGATTCCTCTTCGGACGATCCGTCGATCCAAGGGATCGGGAACCACTGATAGCCCATCGGCGCACCGGCGCAGGCCTCGGGCGCGTCAGGTGCGACGAAAAGCGTGTCGGGCAAATGCTCGCTCAGCGGATCGGCAAGGCCCAGCAGATCGGCGCCATTCGCGCCATAGCCATGCAGGAACACCACCACCGACCGTGTGGTGCCAGAGACCGGCGCGCGGCGCTCAGCGTTCAAAACCCGTGTCATGACAATCCTTCCTTTTGTTTCAACACCCGGTAGTAGGCAAAGAGCAGCCGCGCCGCAACCGACCGCCAAGGTGACCATGCGGCGGCCATGGCGGAGAGGTCTTTTGGGCTGGGACGGGCAGGCAGATCGAAGAGCCCCCGCGCCGCCTCTTGCAGCGCAAGGTCGCCGCTGGGAAAGATATCGCGGCGACCAAGACAGAACATTACATAGATCTGCGCCGTCCATGGCCCGATCCCCGGCATGTCGACCAGCGCGGCGATGGCCGCGTCATCAGGCAACCCGTCCAGCGCGTCGAAGTCGAAATCGCGTTCCGCCAAAGCCAATACATAGCGCGCCTTTGGGCGGCTCAACCCCGCAGCACGCAGGCCGTCGTCTCCGGCGCGCAGGACATTTTCGGGCCGATCCAATCCCGCCGCGACAAGCCGCGTATAGATCGCCCGCGCCGAGGCCACGCTCACCTGCTGCCCCACAATGATGTCGAGCAGCCCCGCGAAACCGGGTGGGCGCAGGCGCAGGGGCAGCAGGCCAGTCTGGGCCAGCGCCATAGCGAAACGCGGCTCCCCTTCGGCCAACCATGCCGCGCCTTCGGCCACATCGGCGTCGCAGGTGATCGGGCGCGCGAGGCTCACAGTCGTGCCACCCAATCCAGCATCGCGTCGAGATCGGTCAGACAAGGTGCGCTCTTTGGCAGTGGCGGTCTGTCGATCAGGATCACCGGCAGGCCGAGCGACAGGGCAGCGTCGACTTTCGGGCGGCTGGCCTGCCCACCGAGGTTGCGGCAAATCACCAGGTCGACGCCGAGGTCGCGGAACAATGCCGTTTCGCTCTCCACGGTGAATGGCGGATCGCCAAAGATCAGATCGACAAAGCCATAGGGCGCGGCGCGGTCATGGCGGCTCGTCTGTCGCAGCATGAGGCGCGCGCCCTTGAACGGTTGGAACGCTGGCAGGCTGGCCCAACCGGTCGCGGCAAAGACGCGGGCGGCGAGCGGCACGGCGCGGGCGGCGGCCGCGACATCCGGCACCGATTGCAGCAACGGATTGTCCAAGGGCCAGCGCGGCCGCGAAAAGCTGACGAAGGGTTTGCCCAGAGACGTGGCGGCAGCAAAGCCCGCGTGGCTCAGCCCCGCATCGAACCCGTGACTAAGATCGAGCACCGCATCGAAGCCCGTCATATCGCGCCGCAGGGCCGCAGCATTCCCGGCATCGCGCAACTCATAGGTCATCGGCATCGGATTGCTGCCGCGCGGCGGCTCCGTCAGCCAAGCGGTGACGCGGTGCCCGGCCTGCGCTAAGGCGCGTGCCAGCTGACGCGCTTCGGCGGTGCCAGCGAGCAGCAGGACGTTCAGCGAAGGGCGGTCAAGTGCGGTCATCGGCGCGATCATCGGCGAGCTTGCCGCCGGGCGCAAGCGGGATCGGCGGCGCAAAAACCGCTGCCGGGCTTGCCCTTACCCAAGGGCAGGGCTACCCCTTGGCGGGAAGTGAGGAATTCAGACATGATCGACGACAGACGCGCGCGGCGCAACGTAGCGGTGCTGGTGGCAGCACAGGCCTTTCTCGGGGCGCAGATGCCGATGATTTTCCTTGTCGGAGGTCTTGCCGGGCAGTCGCTTGCGACGAACGTCTGTCTTGCCACTTTGCCGATATCGATGATCGTTTTGGGCTCCATGCTCTCGGCCACGCCAGTCTCGGCCATCATGCAGCGCTATGGCCGCCGCGCGGGGTTCTTTTTGGGTGCGGCGGGCGGTGCCTTGGGCGGCGCGGTCGCGGCCTACGGGCTTTATCTGGCGTCCTTTCCTGTTTTCCTGCTGGGGTCGCTTCTGACGGGCATCTACATGTCGGCGCAGGGGTTTTATCGCTTCGCCGCCGCCGATACCGCGTCGGATGACTTCCGGCCCAAGGCGATTTCCTATGTCATGGCGGGCGGCCTTGTCTCGGCCATCATCGGGCCGCAGCTTGCCACGGCCACGTCGATGAGCCTCGTCGTTCCCTTCCTCGGCACCTATATGGCCGTGGTGGCGGTGAACTTGATCGGGGCGCTGCTGTTTCTCTTCATCGATATTCCGAAACCGCCGATCCCGGCCCATGACGCGCCCAAGGGCCGCAGCCGTTGGGAGCTTTTGACCACGCCGCGCATCGCCGTCGCGGTGATCTGCGCCATGGTCTCCTATGCGTTGATGAACCTCGTGATGACCTCGACCCCTCTGGCGGTCGTCGGCTGCGGCTATAGCCAAGACAGCGCGGGCTATGTGGTTACCGGCCATGTGCTGGCGATGTTCGCGCCGTCCTTCTTCACCGGCCATCTTATCAACCGTTTCGGGGTTGAGCGGATCATGGGCCTTGGCATCGCGATCCTTGCCGCTGCCGGGGTGGTGGCGCTTCAGGGGGTGGAACTGGGCAACTTCTTTGTCGCGCTGATCCTTTTGGGGCTGGGGTGGAACTTTGGCTTCATCGGGGCCACCACGATGCTTGCGGGCGCGCATGAGCCGCATGAGCGCGGGCGGATGCAGGGCCTGAACGACTTGCTGGTGTTCGGCGGCGTGACGGTGGCCTCGCTGGCCTCGGGCGGGCTCATGAACTGTTCGGGGGGCACGGCGCAGGAAGGCTGGGCGGCGGTGAACCTTGCCATGGTGCCCTTCTTGGTGCTGGCCGGTGGGTCGCTGATCTGGCTGGTACTGCGCAGCCGCAAAGAGGCGCAGCTGAGCTAAGCGCCTACCAGCGCGACGCCATGGCCCGCAGCGCGAAATGGCGGCGCGGGTCAGGCAGCGCGGCTTGCGAGACCTTTTCCGGCGCATCCACCGCGGCCCGCAACACCGGCCCCGCGTGGGCGGCAGGCAGCAGCGCCGCGCGCGCCGCCTTGGGGATCTTCCCCCGATTGGCCCGCGCCGATTTCAGCCGATCGAGCGCGCCCTTGGCAAGGGCCGAGACCCCCTCCGCCGTACCATCCAGCAGCGGCACGCGGCCCGCCTCTTCCAAATTCGGAATGGCGCAGAGCCACGCGGCGATGCCGGTAGCATAGGCCGCATCGCGCACCAACGCTTCATCCGTCGCCCCAAGGCGGCGGGCGGCGACCCACATCAGATGGCCTGCGGTTTGGTCGATGTAGCGCTCGAAATGCGCGGCATCCTCGAAAGGGTCTTTGTAGATGTCCCACCGCCGCGCGGCGACGAGTTCATCGAGCAGTGCGGCATCCTCTGGCGCAATCGCACGGGCCAGCGGCGCGGTCACCTCATGCCGCCTGACGGGGCCGCCCTTGGCGATCTCCTCCAGCGCGTCGCGCCACCATTGCAGGCGCATCTCGGCGATCATCGTCTCTTGCGTGACCCATGGGGCGCGGGCAACTTCGACGTTGAAGGCGTAGAGCGGGAAGAGCAGCTTGCGCGTCTCGACGGGGGCGGCCATGGCGGCGCGAAAGCGCCAAGGGTCGGCGCGCTCTACCATGGCGGCGCAGGCGTTCAGATCGGCGTCAAAGGTCATGCGGGGCGCGCCACCGTCAGAAGATAGCCGAACTCATCCCGATGCGCGCGCCAGCAGGCGATCTCCGCCTCGGCGGCATCGAGCACTTGAGCCAAATCATCATCCGCAGCGGGGCGCAGCTTTTCGATCCGCGCCTGCAAGGGGGTGTAGTAATTCTCCCAAGCTTCATCCGAAAGGACACGGCTCGCCACGACCTCATAGCCCGCCGCGCGGACCCGCTCGGCAATGCCGTCTGCGTCGCTCATCGCGGGGTAATCCGCCCATTGCGCGCGGGCCTCTTCCGACGGGCTATCCGTCAGCCAGCAGGGTTCGGAGAATGCCACCACCCCGCCCGCGCGCAGCGATTTGCGCCAGCGGGTCAGCGCCTCGGTCACGCCAAGGAAATAGACCGCACCGGCGCACCAAATGAGATCATATTCATTGGCGATGGCGGCCATATCGGCGCGCAGCAGGGTGACATTGCCATCGGCCACGAAACGGCCCCGCGCGGTGTCGACGAAATGCGCAGTTTGATCGAGGGCCGTCACATGGCCCTGCGGGATCGCCGCGCGCAGGGCGCCGATGTCGCTGCCGGGGCCACAGGCCACATCGGCAATTTCGGCCCGCGCGGGCAGATCGACCTGTTCCACGGCCCAGATCACATCCGCAGGCTCCCCCGGCCCTTCGCGCGGCAGATCGCGATGGAGAGTGAAAAAGGCGGTCATATCATCTGTCATTGGGCGCGGTCCCGGATCAATTTCCAACGTATCGCATCAAGCAGCGCTTCGAATGAGGCGTCGAGTATGTTGGCGCTGACGCCCACGGTGGACCAGCGCCGTCCCTGCCCGTCTTCGCTGTCGATGATGACGCGGGTGGTGGCTTCGGTGCCGCCTTGGGTGATGCGCACCTTGAAGTCAACCAGACGCATGTCCTCCAGAAGGCTGCTGTATTTGCCCAAATCCTTGGCCAGCGCCTTGGACAGCGCGTTAACCGGGCCACGGTCCGCGCCATCCTCGTCCAGCGATTCCGAGACCGAGAGCCGTTTTTCCCCGTCCACATCAATGACCACGACCGCTTCGGAGAGGCTGACCATCCGGCCTTCGGCATTGCGGCGGCGTTCGACGGTGACGCGGTAGCGCTCGACCTCGAACAGATGCGGCAGTTGGCCCATCACGTCGCGGGCCAGCAACTCAAAGCTCGCCTGCGCGGTGTCATAGGCATAGCCCTGCGCCTCGCGGTCCTTGACCACCTCCAAGATCCGGCCAAGCGCCGGGTCGCCCTTGGCGACTGAGAGGCCCGCATCGCTCAGCCGTTTGCGCAGGTTGGATTGCCCGGCTTGGTTCGACATCGGAATGACGCGCGTATTGCCGACCAGCGCGGGGTCGATATGCTCATAGGTGCTGGGGTCTTTGGCGATGGCACTGGCATGCAGCCCCGCCTTATGCGCAAAGGCCGAAGACCCGACGAAACCCGCCTGTTTCATCGGCACGCGGTTTAGGATTTCATCCAGCATCCGACTAGTGCGGGTCAGACCGCGCAGCGCGTCATGGGTGACGCCGATCTCGTAACCGCTGGCATAGGGCTCTTTCAGCAGCAGGATCGGGATCAGGGTGGTGAGGTTGGCGTTGCCACAACGCTCCCCCAGCCCGTTGAGCGTGCCTTGGATCTGTCGCGCGCCCGCGTCGACGGCAGCTAGCGTGCAGGCCACGGCGTTTTCGGTGTCGTCGTGGGTATGAATACCCAGATGATCCCCCGGGATGCCCGCCGCGATCACCGCACGGGTGATACGACCGATCTCATCGGGCAGCGTGCCGCCATTGGTGTCGCAAAGCACGATCCAGCGCGCGCCCGCGTCATAGGCCGCGCGGATCGCTTCCAGCGCGTAGTCTGGATTGGCCTTGTAACCGTCAAAGAAATGCTCGGCGTCGAAGAGCGCCTCGCGCCCTTGGGCGACAAGATGGGCGACGGATTTGGCGATGTTGTCGGTGTTCTCGGCCAGCGTAATGCCGAGGGCGGTTTTGACGTGGAAGTCATGGGTCTTGCCGACGATGCAGACGGATTTGGTGCCCGCGTTGAGCACGGCGGCCAGCACGTCGTCATTCTCAGCCGACATGCCCGCGCGTTTGGTCATGCCAAAGGCGGTGAGCCTTGCCTGCGTCGGCGGCGCGGCGTCGAAAAAAGCGCTGTCGGTCGGGTTGGCGCCGGGCCAGCCGCCTTCGATGTAATCCACGCCAAGCGCGTCGAGCGCGCTGGCGATCTGGCGTTTCTCATCGGTGGAGAACTGCACGCCTTGGGTTTGCTGCCCGTCACGCAGGGTGGTGTCGTAGAGGGTGAGGCGCGCGCGGGTCATGAGGTAGCCCTCCTGCCACGAACCTCAGCAGAGGTGCGCAGGCGCCATGCCCGACCTCGGGAGGGCCGTGCCGAATAGAACAACTGGCGCTTTGACACTCTCTGATCACAGCGCGCGCGGCAGATGTTGTGATATGCCCTCCCGGGGGGGAGGTCGGGCATGGCGCATGCGCGCCGGGGGGCGGTTGGGGCTATGGTCACAACAACCCCTCCAACTGGCCCCGGTCAAAGCCCGGCGGCGGCGTCAGCTTTACCCCATCCTTGCTCATCTGCACCTCGATCCCGACCGAAGTCAGCGCTTTCTTGATCCGGTCCACCTCGGCGAAATCCTTCGTCTCCATCGCGGTCGCACGGGCATCACTCAGAAAGGCTTCGATATCGGTCAGATCCAGCGCCTGAACCGCGGCCCATTCGGGGATCAGACCGTCCAGCAGCCCCAAGAGCGACAGCGCCCCGCGCAAGCCTGCCGTATCGCCCGCGTTGGACAGCCGGTGGCATTCGGTCAAAGCACCGTGGGTGTTAAGATCATCGGCCAAAAGCGCCACCAGTTCAGGCCCGGGCGTCGCGGCCTCGGCCTCCGCCGCCTGAAGATACCATTTGCGCAGGGTCTTCTCGGCCTCCTCGCGCTTCTTCTCGGTCCAGTCCATCGGCTTGCGGTAATGGGTCGAGAGCATCACGAAACGGATGACCTCGCCCGGCACGCCTTGGTCCAGCAAGTCACGGACGGTAAAGAAGTTGCCCAAGGACTTGGACATCTTCTTGCCCTCGACCTGCAACATCTCATTGTGCAGCCAGTAGTTGGCGAACCCGTGGCCCGCGCATTTCGACTGGGCGATCTCATTCTCATGATGCGGGAATTGCAGGTCGATGCCGCCGCCGTGGATGTCGAACCGCTCCCCCAACAGGTCATGCGCCATGGCGGAGCATTCGATATGCCAGCCCGGACGCCCCTCACCCCATGGGGAATCCCAGCCGGGGGTGTCTTCGTCCGAAGGCTTCCACAGCACGAAATCCATCGGGTCTTCTTTATAGGGCGCCACCTCGACCCTTGCACCAGCAATCATATCGTCGACCGACCGGCCCGAAAGCGCGCCATATTCGGCATATTTGCGCACCCGGAACAGCACATGGCCCTCGGCCTCATAGGCGTAACCCTCATCCACCAGCCCGCGGATCATCGCGACCATCTGGGGGATATACTGCGTGGCACGCGGCATGTGATCGGGCTCCAAGGCGCCCACGGCGGCCGTGTCATCCAGATACCACTGCGTCGTCTCGGCGGTGATCTCTCCAATGCTGCGCCCGCTCTCAGCGGCGCGGGCGTTGATCTTGTCATCCACATCGGTGAAATTGCGCACGTAAGTCACATGCTGCGGCCCATAGACATGGCGCAGCAAGCGATAAAGGACATCGAACACGATCACGGGCCGTGCGTTGCCCAGATGCGCCCGGTCATAGACGGTGGGGCCGCAGACATACATCCGCACATTCTGCGCATCGATCGGGGTGAAATCCTCTTTTTTCCGGGTGGCGGTGTTGTGCAGCTTGATCGTCAGGTCACGGGTCATGGGCAGGCGTCCTTGCGCGGGTGTGACGCGGGCTTGGCATAGTTTTGTCAGAATGGGAATGACGTGAACAGCGGCCCGCGAGGATGTCTCAGCGGGTAATGCAGCAAATAATGAGCGTTGCGGTGTTCATGACCGGGTTGTAGCAAGCGCGCCGCCCTGCGCCAAGCCCCTTGTCCGGTTAAGTTTTATGCAACCCTGCCCTCCGCCTTGCCTGCGCGGATTGACAAAGCCCCAAGGCTCTGCCCCCTTGTGCGGAAAATTTCGGAGGCATCATGGATAGATCATCGCGCATCAAAGGGGTTCTGGCCGGAGGGTCCGACGGCTGGGAAGTGTTTCACAAATCGCGCGCGATGATCGCGGCGGGGATGCCGGTGACCGAGCTTACCATCGGCGAGCATGACATCCGCACCGCCGCCCCGATCCTGCAAGAGATGCACCGCAGCGCCCTCGGTGGCCATACCGGCTATGCCGCCGTGCCGGGCACCGATGCCCTGCGCGACCGGATTGCGAAACGGGCCGAAGAGCGGACCGGCGTGCCGACGACGCGCGACAATGTGGTGGTCACCCCGGGCGGGCAAGCGGGGCTATTCGCGGCGTTCATGGCGGTCTGCGACCCCGGTGATGCGGCGCTGTACATCGACCCCTATTATGCCACCTACCCCGGCACCCTGCGTGCTGCCGGGGCACGGGCCGTGTCGGTCGAAGCGCGGGCCGATCACGGGTTCCTGCCCCGCAGGGCGGAACTGTCGGCAGCTGCCGAGGGCGCAAAGGCCCTGTTGATCAACACGCCCAACAACCCGACCGGCGTGATCTATGGCCGCGAAACCTTGGGAGAGATCGCACAGGTCTGCCAAGATCACGACCTCTGGCTCGTCTCGGATGAGGTCTATGACACGCAGATTTGGGAGGGCGCACATCTCAGCCCTCGCGCCCTGCCCGGCATGGCGGAGCGGACGCTGGTCATCGGCTCCATGTCGAAATCCCACGCGATGACCGGCAGCCGCTGTGGCTGGATTATCGGGCCCGAAGACATCATTGCCGACCTGATCGACCTTGCCACCCATACCAACTACGGCGTGCCGGGCTTCATTCAGGACGCGAGCGACCATGCCCTCTCCCAGGGTGCGGCTTTCGAAGAGGAAATCAGCGCCTCCTTCGCCCGCCGCCGCGCGCTGGCGCAGCGGGTCTTGAGCGCTCAAAACGTGGTGCGTTCGGTGCCCTCGCAAGGCGCGATGTATCTGATGCTGGATGTCCGCGCAACGGGCCTCAGCGGCAGCGAATTTGCCGATGCCCTGCTGGAAGATCAGCAGATCGCGGTGATGCCGGGCGAGAGTTTCGGCGCGGCGGCGGCGGGCCATGTGCGCGTGGCCATGACAATCGAAGACAGCGCGTTTGAGGCGGCCCTGCGCGACCTCTGCCGCTTTGCCGAAGGGCGCGCCAGCCGCGCCGCGTAAACAAAAAAGACCGGCCTCCTTTCGGAAGCCGGCCCTTCATCAAAGCGGGTCCTCCCGCCAAGTCAGATCAGAAGCGCATGGAACCGCGCAGGGAGATCGTGGTCGCGTCCAGATCTTCGCCTGTGCCGCCTACGTCATCGAATTTGTGCTGCAGCACTTCGCCACCGACGGTGTAGCGGTCGGTCACTTTGTAGGTAACGCCCAGACCGGCGAAGGGGCCAGTTTCATCGCCAACGCTTGTGTCGGCACGGGCCGCACCGGCTGTTGCATAAACCAGTGTCTTGCCGAAGTCGTAACCAGCCTTGACCTTAGCGCGTGCCACGGAGTCCACATCGCCTGCGCCGTTGCCCAGATCAATGTCGGTCTTGTCATAATCGAGTTCACCACCCAGAACGAATTTGCCGAAGTCATAGTCGTAACCGGCGTGGAAACCGTAGGACGTGTCGTCGCCGTCAAGGTTGCCGCTGTCGCTGTCGACGTCGGTCTGGCCGACCTGAAGACCGGTGTAGAAGCCTGTCCAGTCGCCATCAACGGCCACGGGTGTCGGCGCCGGTGTGAAAACCGGTGCTTCAACGGTGGTGTCTTCCAGCGAACCGGCTGCTGCTGCACCCGCGAAGGCGCTGGATGCGATCAGGGCGATGCTGGCGATTGTTGTCGTGCGTTTCATGTTCTGCTCCTTAAATACAGGTGACCCCGCGATCCTCGCCGCAGGGTCACTCACGCAACGCCCCATTTAGGGTTGGGTTTCAGTTTTTTCACATCACAGAATTGCGATGCGCTGATTGTCGCACATTTGCAACATACCCTCGGCTAGGGGCCGCTTAAGTTATGTATCATGTGTCGAATTAGGCGGCGCGCAGATGCATTTTACCTCGCTAAATCAAAGGGTTGATGCCGCAACACGAATTCCCGGCCATGTTTGCCCTCACCGCAGCGAAAGTTCCGGCAGAGAAACGACCCCGAGGCAACTGCGCAAAAGAGGCTCCCAGATCGAGAAGCACTAAAACGCCCCCGGCCCCGCGCCATTCCCTCACGCCAAACCCCGTCCGAGGCTTGCTGTCACCACTGAACGCGTTATCTGCTTGTATTGTCAGCAAGAAGGAGCAGGCCCCACCCCATGTCTTGGATCACCACCCATCTGGAAGTCGTCATTATTGTGATCCTGACGCTGCTGGCGGCGATCGTGATCTTGCAACAACGCCGCACGCCGCAATCGACTGCCGCTTGGCTGTTGTTCATCATCGTGCTGCCCTGGGTTGCGGTGCCGCTGTTTCTGGCGCTCGGCTTTCGCAAACAATCCTCGCGATACACGCCGGTGCATTTTCTGAAAGGCGATACCGGCGGCCCGCCGCCCCGCCCTGTGCATACGCTTGACGCGACGATGCAGTATTTCGGCCTGCCCGCCGCCGTCCATGGCCAAGACCTGCGGCTCTTGGGCGACCCGACGGCGGCCCATGAGGCGGTCATGGCGCTGATCCAAGGGGCCGAGAAACGGCTCGACGTGCTTTTTTACATCGTAGCCAATGATGACACCGGGCGCATTTTCGTCGACGCGCTGACCGAACGGGCCAAGGCGGGCGTGAAGGTTCGGCTGCTGATGGACCGTTTGGGCACCCTGCGTGGCCCGACAGCCGCCCTGCGCCGCCTGCGCGAGGCGGGCGGCGATGTGCGCTTCTACTCTCCGCTACTGCAACTGCCGGGATCGGGCCATCTGAACCTGCGCAACCACCGCAAAATGATCATCGCCGATGATGCGCGGGTCTTTTCCGGGGGCATGAACATCGGCGCACATTACCTCGGGCCTGCGGCCTTGGAGGATGGCTGGACCGATCTGGCCTTTCTGCTCGAAGGCCGCGCGGTGCAGAGTTTCGGCGATGTGTTCCGCTCAGACTGGGGCGTCGCCAGCGGGGAGGCTTTGGACCCGGCCCCCTCGGTCGCGGCCCATACGGGCGGGACGGCAACGGTGCAGCTCGTGCCCTCCGGCCCCGATATCGCCGAAGACCCGCTGCATGATGGTCTGATCCGCGCGATTCATCTGGCCGAGGCGCGGATTTGGCTGGTGACCCCCTATTTCGTGCCGACCGAGGCGCTCGGTTCGGCTTTGACCACCGCGGCCCGGCGGGGGGTGGATGTGCGGGTGCTGGTCCCCGAACGTTCGAACCAACGGATGGCCGATTTCGCGCGGGGTGCCTATCTGCGCGATCTGCATGAGGCGGGCGGCCATGTGCTTTATTACCAGCCCGGGATGATCCACGCCAAAGCCGGGATCATCGACGATCTGGGGCTGGTGGGCACGGCCAATTTCGACGTACGCAGCATGTTGCTGAATTTCGAGGTCACGCTTTTCGTCTATGACGCGGCCTCGGTCGCGAAGCTGCATGATTGGTTCGAACATCTCTCCGAGCATTGCGCTATGGAAAGACCGCCCAGCGGGATGTTCCGCAAGGTGGCCGAAGGGCTGTTTCGTCTGGGAGCGCCCATCCTATGATTCCCGCCGTCGCCCCGCAATCGCTGCGCATCGTGAGCTATAACATCCGCAAGGCCATGGGCACCGACCGGCGCCGCGATCCTGAGCGGATCATGCGGATCATCCGCAGTCTGCATGCCGATGTGGTGGTGCTGCAAGAGGCCGACCGCCGCCGTGCCCCCCGCCCTTCGGCCCTTCCGCTCGACCGGGTCGAAGAGGTGACGGGCCTGCGCCCTGTGCCCACACCGAGCGACGTGAGCATCGGCTGGCATGGCAATGCCGTTCTGGTCCGCCCCTCGGCCAAGATCGACAGGGTGGCGCATCTGACCCTGCCGGGGGTGGAGCCGCGCGGCGCCATGGTGGCCGACCTGCATCTCGGCGCGCGCCAGTTGCGCGTGATCGCCTCGCATCTGGGGCTGCTGCGTCCGTCGCGCAAGGAGCAACTGAGCGCCATGATCGCCCATCTCGACGCCTGCGCCGCCTGCCCGACGCTGATCGCGGGCGACCTGAACGAATGGTCGCAAAAGGTGGGTCTCGGGCGTTTGGCGAAACGGTTCACCATTCATGCGCCGGGCAAGAGCTATCACGCGCGGATGCCCGTGGCCTTCCTAGATCGCATCGCCTTGGACCAACATCTTACCGTGCGCCAAGGCGGTGTGATCGAGACAGCCCAGACCCGCCGCGCCTCGGACCATTTGCCGATCTGGCTCGACGTGGCGCATCGCTAGACGTCCTCACCCCGTGGCCCAAGCCAATTCGCCCACCATCATGTTGCAGGCCTGTTGCGGGGTCGAGAAAGCGACCTGCATATCAAAGGCCATGCGCACATCCGCCCGCGCCTTGGCGATGGTGGCATCCGTCGCCCCAAGCCGCCGCGCGGTGGCAATGTTCTGGTTCGCGTCATGCCGCAGCTTGCGCACGCTTTCATAGCCGCCCGCAAAACCCGCACATTGTTTCGCCGTCAACTCCGCCGCCGCCGCTTTGCGCGCCGCGGCCTCCATCGGTGAGGCCGGAGGCTCCACACAGCCCGCCAGCGATCCGGCGAGAAATCCCGATATAATAAGACGTTTCATCAAATTCTCCCTTTCACGACCTTGATAGGGAGAGACTGGTTTAATTTTGGTTAACGCGACCCGGCGGGTACCGTTAGACTTGGTCTTTTTCCCGCCGCTCGTCGGCAGAGCATCACACTACAATTCGCTCAATTGTGCTACCAACCTAGCCCAATCAACGAATTTTTGTTTTCGTAGCCATCTCCCTAATCTTGTATCCATTAGATATTGAGCCGCCAAAGGGTCGCTCTCCGACTGCTTTACTACTTCTGCTGCTTCTTGGATGAGGCTTCTAGTTTCAGGAGTCTCTTGCAGCTTTTGCAAGGTTTCGGAAGTTGTAACGTTCTGAATCGTTCCACCAATCAGATCGCGAATGTCAACTGCAACCCCCGGACCGACGTGGTCTAGGCCATCAATATCAATTTCTTGCGAGTTCTCAATAGCAATGGCAGTCCCTGGACCGCGATAGCTATTGTTCTTCAGTATTACGCCACGGCTTTCACGGACGACTATCCCGCCGCCTACCGGTGCATCGTCATCATCAGGCAATCCTACCATTCAATAATACTTGAAACGCCAACCCATTGAAGCCCATACCGCAAAAACGACCTATTGATATTATTGTATTTTTTTGAAGGAGAATTCAAAAACGGCGGTTAAGATTTCCATCTACAAGGTCATTGTCGCCCATAGCATTCTAGGTTTTGACACAAAAAAGCCGCCCAAAAGGGCGGCTCAGTTGCAATATTTTGGTCGTTCTAGAGGTCGGAAAGCCGGTAAAACTCTGCATTTACCATAGTTGGCTCCCACACTGGCAGGATATCCATTCGAGCTAACTTGGTACGAAGACGATCTGGGTCGCCCGCCCAGAACCCATCAATTAACGATAGCTTGAGATATCGCTGCTTGAACCGTGTTACGCTATCTTGGTCGACAAGGTCGCGCATAGCTCCCATATGCCGAACTTGACCACTAAGCTCTAACGCGCCCTGATCACCGTCCGAGCAGTTGAGCAGCAACTGGACGGTCTCGGAGGTTACACCGAGGGCTCTAGCAGTCGCAGAAACGGTCATTCCGAGCTTACCAGTCTTCGCTCCAACCTGTTGGGCCACTTCTGCTAGGTCGACCAAAACAGAACAGAATTTTAGTTCTTCGGAAAGCAACTCAACCTTCTCGAGCTCCCCTTTTAGAAGCAGTGACAAAATCTTCATTGATGATACGTTGAGTTTTTTCGCGGCCCCGCCAATGCTCATAAACCCTTTACTCGGCTTTTGAACGGGGATCATGCCCCATAGCGTGGTGTAACTCGCGGCTGGCCGGGCGCTTTCGACGGCCGAGCTGATCAGTCCGTCTGAGT